>NZ_NTFS01000126.1 GCF_002289455.1 Brunnivagina elsteri CCALA 953 | reverse complement strand
AGTTAGCAGTTACATAGTCGCGACATTGAGAACGGGATGGAATATCGATTTTACCCAACAAAACCTGTTCCAAAGTATCCGCGATCGCATTCTCATCTGCTGAATCTGTAATCAATTGCGGAGAAAAATTTTGTAATATTTCTGGCATTCCTCCAATTGGCGTACAAATAACTGGAGTGCCACAAGCTAATGATTCAACTATTGCTAACCCAAATCCTTCAAATGATTGACTGGGCATTATACTCAAGTCTGCGGCTTGATATGCTACAGGCAAATCTTCATCGGGTAAAAATCCAATAAATTTTACATAGTCATCAAGTCCAAGTTCTGTAGCTTGTTGTCGTAATATATTTTCTAAAGGACCTCTTCCGGCAATTGCCACCCAAACATCGGGTACTGTATGCTTAATTTTAGCGATCGCATTTAATAATTTATCGATGCCGACGCGATTTACTAAGCGACGGGATGTAAAAATAATTTGACGGTCTTGTTGCCATCCTAACTTGGTACGGGCTTGTTGACGCGATAAGTTAGGTTGAAATCTTTCAATATCAACTCCTCCGGGAATAACATGGATTTTTTCCCAAGGAATTTGATAGTCTTGATGGAGGACATTACCAAAAGCTTTACTCAAAACAATAAAGCGATCGCATCGATTATAGGTTCGCTGTTCGATTAACCATTTTTTGATTAAAAAGCTAATTTTCGACCCTTTAGTTTCTCCTATACCTTCAGATGCCCAAGGACCATGAAAATTAAATGTAACAGGAACTCCTTTCGGTAGCAAATCCAAAATCGGAAAGCTGTACAGTGCAAAATGCAAATTTATAGCGTCGGGTTTTTCTCCCCTTGTTTTCCGGAAGTTGGAACGACAGGAACGTAGTCGCTGCAACATCGATTCATCAGCAGAAGCCAAATTAGTAAACTGAATTGGTAAATTCGCTTCGACTTCTGGTAAATCAATTCCGCAAAGTTCAATGTGGTCTTGATTTACAGCTAATTGGTGGGTTAAATCATAGATATACCGTTCCAAACCTCCAGGTGTTTTTGGAAACCATCCTAAACCAACACACAAAATTGATGCTGGTTTCAAAAGATAGTCTTTCTCATTAGCATTCACCGAAACCTCTCCTAACATTGCCATTCTCGCATCTCTTTCTCTTTACTGGATATTCTACTCAACCAATTACTTTTGTGTCTGGGATTTCTCAGTCCAATAATCAATCGATATGATTTGCTTTTACTATCTTTAAATTTTAAGTACGGCAAGTAAATTTTTAGCCTGAATCCAGATAGATTTTATTCCCAAACCTCAGATATAGATGAATCCATATTAATCCGCGTTTATCTGCGTACCCTGCGGGTAGGCACGGAGTGACTTCCAAAGGTAGCTGCATTAGACGAGCGTACATCGGAGAGGTTGCGGTAGGCTAGCGAGACTTCTCGCAGAGTAGCGTCTATATCTGCGGTTTTTAATTCCTATTCGCCAAACTCCGGATAAATCAAAATTTTATAAGTTTCCGATGTTGGTTGAACCGCTTGTGCAACAGCTTTCGATAAATCTTCCAGAGAGATGCGATCGCTAATCAATTCTTTCACATTTATCCGTCGATTAAATACAATATCAGCAGCGAGACTTTGGATTTTAAATGATGAACTATAACTACCGATCAAGTCGATTTCTCGACGATATAAAATATTCGGATTGATCGGAATTTCGATTTCATCAGGAAATTCAGCAAAAAAGAGGATTTTTCCACCTTTACGGGTACAATCCAAAGCTTGAAAAAATGCCTTTTCGCTAGGAACAGCAAGTAAAGTCACATCGACTCCCATACCATTCGTAAGTGCATGAATTTTGCTTTGTAAATCAGCATCTCTGGCATCAAAAGCAGCTTCCGCACCAACATGTAAAGCCTTTTCAATTCGAGCAGGAATTAAATCGGTAGTTATTGCCTTTGCACCAAAATATTTCACCAACATTACAAACATTAACCCAATTGGACCCGCACCTGTAATCAAAACAGTTTGTCCAGGTTGAATATTTGCCTTTTTTACCGCTTTGAGACAGCAATTCGTTGGTTCCACAAAACTTGCTTCCTCAAAACTAATATCATCGGGAATGGGAATTAAACCCCCGCTATTAACAATATGTCCCGGAACCTTCACATACTCAGCAAAACCCCCACCACTAGGTACAAAACCCGCAGTCGTGACAATATTTTTATAGGTATCGCACATCGAATAATTTTCATTTAAGCAATAATCGCAGCGCATACAGGGAATATGGTGCATGACAGCAACACGCTGCCCAATTTCCCATTTTTTCACATTTGCACCCACTCCAGCGATTACTCCCGCAGTCTCGTGTCCAAAAATCCGGGGAGGTTCATATAAAGGATAGAGAATTTTTTTGATATCAGATTGACACAAACCTACTACCTTAACCTGTACCAACACCTCATCAGGTTCTAGGGAAGGTACGGGGATTTCCTCATAGGAGAGATTGTTGACACCACGAAACACCTGTGCTTTCACGTTTATTTTCCCTGCGACGTTCCGTTTATAGGTGTAGCACTTTCTGGGGATTTTGGGATAGATTGCGATCGCACTACTACTTATGGGATACTGCAAACGCTCGCAACGACTGTAAATATTTTTGTCCATCTACTTATCTTGTGGAATGGGCATCTTGCCCGTTAATCTAAATTATGCAGGCAGGATGCCTGCTCCACAAAATCAAAACTTGCATTTTATTTAATATGCACTCCTTAGAATATCAGCTTTGGATAAACAAAAAGTTCAGTTTTCAAGCATTTTTAGTAGAATTCACGATCGCCGTTTAAATTTGAATGTCATCGCGCCTTTCCCACCAACTTTTCCACCACCTAAACCAAACAAACTAACTTGTCCTTCTCCGTTAATTTCCACGGATAATTCGACTTCATCTAAATGCATTTTGGAATTTGGTGTTTCCGCTTCATCCAACATTTCCCGCATTGCTTGCAAAAATCCCCGCATTTCCTGCTTGAGTTTTGTCACCTCAACTTTGCGACGTTTAATTACAAGTTCACCTTCTTGTTTAGTAATAATTATTTCTTCTTGAGTTTCCACACCAAGTCTACCGCCAATATCACCCGAGCTTCTGGAACCACTACGATTGACAACTTCTTTTGAGGTGGATTTTTCAGCTATTTCTTCAGTAATAATCCAGATGTTTTCCGGAGTTTGTATCGAATCGGTTGTATCTGACATGGTATTAATAATTAGTTTTGATTATTTGTGGTTACGTGTAAACTGTTTTTGATGGTAGCAGATTTTATCCAAATGGGGATATGGGAAAAAATTGGGCGATCGCAATCGGGATTAACAATTACGATAATTTACAACCTCTCAAATATGCCCAGCGCGATGCTGAAGTTATGGCTACTTGGTTTGAGGAGGAAGCGAAGTTTGACCAAATTTTTCTTTTTACAGAAAATTCTCCCCCAATTCCTGCCAATCCACCAATAGTCACTCAACCTACCAATGCTCGGTTTCGCCGATTTTTGAATCGCCAGTTTGAAACACCTTTACTGAATCCAGAAGATAATCTCTGGTTTTTCTTTGCTGGACATGGAAAAAGGTACAATGACCAAGATTATCTAATGTTTCCCGATAGTGACCCTACAGATAGCACGACGGCTATTTCTGTGGATTATGTAACCCAGCGATTGCGACGCTGTGGTGCGGATAATGTGGTGTTGTTGTTGGATGCTTGTCGGGATGAAGGAAGTCGGGGAGGATTGCGAATTGGTGAGGAGGAACATCAAGGGGTAATTACGTTTTATTCCTGTACTGCGAATCAACAATCCTTTGAAATTGATGAATTACAGCATGGTGCGTTTACCCATATGTTACTGGAAGGATTGCGGTTACAGGGAGAATTTAGTTGTGCGACAGTTGAACGATTAGACCAATATTTGCGCTACAACGTCCCAAAAATCAATTCTAGTCACAAAAAGCCGCCACAAAATCCTTATTTAAAGGCAGAACCACCTTACAAAATGTATTTTATCTTGTTGAAGCAAGCTGCCAGACTTCAGGATGTTCTTTTATTGAAGTACCAAGCATCTCAAGTTGAAAACAAGGGTGATTTACCATTAGCCAAGCAATTGTGGAAAAGAGTTGTAGTGGCTGTAGGTTATGATTCAGAAGCATTTGAAGCAATTGAAAGGATTGCCAGACGGGAAATACAACCTGTTACAAATCCAAATTCTCAACCAGATATTTCAATTACCCAACCAGTAACCTCCTCAAGGGGAGATACTCCAAATTCTCCCCCTTCCCTGCGAGGGAAGGGGGTTGGGGGGTTAGATTCTTTCCAGTTTGATGTGGTGACGGTAAATCAACAAGGAAAGGAAGTTAACCGAGAAAAACGCGAAGCTGAGTATTTTCGTGAGGAAGTGGGAAATGGTGTCAGTTTGGATATGGTTTATATCCCTGCTGGTAGCTTCATGATGGGTACGGAAGATGCAGAAATAGAAAGACTTGTCAAAAAATTTAATTGGGATGGTTATAGAACAGAAAAACCACAGCACCAAGTCACTGTTCCCACCTTTTACATGGGAAAACACCCAATTACTCAAGCACAATGGAAAGCTGTTGCAGCACTACCCAAAATTAACCGCGAATTCAAACCAGAACCATCTCACTTCAAGGGCGATAATCGACCTGTAGAACTAGTATCTTGGTATGATGCGGTGGAATTTTGTGCCAGATTATCCAAGCATACAGGTAAACAATACCGTCTCCCCAGTGAAGCTGAATGGGAATATGCTTGTCGTGCTGGAACCACAACACCTTTCCACTTTGGCGAAACGATTACTAGCAAGTTAGCCAATTACGATGCTACAAATACCTTTGCTGAGGAAGCGAAAGGAGAATACCGACAACAAACTACTCCTGTTGGAGAATTTCCTGCCAATGCTTTTGGTTTACACGATATGCATGGAAATGTTTGGGAATGGTGTCTTGATGATTGGCACGCTGATTATAAAGGAGCGCCAAAAGATGGCAATCCTTGGTTTAACGATAAAAATAATAACCTTTATCAAAAAACTGGAAATGCAGTGCTGCGTGGTGGTTCTTGGAACTACACTCCAGGAAGCTGTCGTAGTGCCCTCCGCCTTTACAATACGCGCGAGAATCGTAGCTACAATGTTGGTTTTCGTGTAGTTGTAGTTCCTGCGTGAGGACTCTTGTTACCCTTTACACTTTTCCCCTCTTGCCCTCTTCTCTTTTATTTTTTACCCTTCCAAAGCGTAACGGAGTGGAGCGATCTAAAATTTTTCGCGAAAAATATGCTAACTCAAGAAACCGGGTTTCTCCCCCACGCAAAAGCTCAAATTAGCACGAAAGAACCAGAAACCGGGTTTCTCTGCCAACGCAAAAACCCCAGTCAACCCACAAAAATGTTTCTCCTTTTTATTTTCCGTGCTGTGAGAAATCGGGTTTCTAGTTTTTCTGAATCGATTCAATATTTCCCGTGAGGGAGAAACCCGATTGCTGAGATTTCTTCCTACGTTGTAATCACATTTGTATCAAACAACCTAGAAACTAGGTTTCTCCCCCACGCAAAAGCTCAAACCTGCACAGATTCCCGACTTCTAACTATGCTTGTTGTCAGATTTTAGATTTTCGCGCAGAAGTTGGGAATCTTGAACCCATGCGATAAGCAAAGCTTAATGCCAAAGGCATATCGCACCAAATAACCTTATAGAGTATTCAAACCTACTCTCAGCGATCGCACATAACTTTAACCTTGCATAATCACAACCTCGCTGGGAGAATATGTCGAAAACCAGTGGCAAGTTGAATCATGACTCATCAAACATACACAACAGATGTACTAGTCGTCGGGGGAGGAACAGGAGGAACCGCAGCTGCGATCGCATCTGCCAGAATGGGTGTAAAAACGATGTTGGTGAGCGAATTTTCCTGGTTGGGGGGAATGTTAACTTCCGCAGGTGTTCCCGTACCCGATGGCAATGAACTCGCAGCATGGCAAACTGGTATATGGGGTACTTATCTGCGGGAATTAGAACAGCGTCAACCTGGTGGTTTAGATAATAGTTGGGTGAGTTTTTTCAGCTACGAACCCCGCATTGGTGCAGAAATATTTGCCGATTGGGTAGGAGAATTAGCAAATCTCCAGTGGATTTCTGGATATATACCTTTAGAAGTACTACGGGAAGGTAATTGTATCACAGGTGTTAGGTTCGCAGATTTCACCGTTAAAGCCAAAATTACCATCGATGGGACAGAATTAGGCGATTTATTAGCTTTGGGAGAAATACCCTATCGCTGGGGTTGGGAATTACAATCAGAATTTGGAGAACCTAGCGCACCTATTAAATTTAATTCTCTCACGCAGAGATATCCCGTCCAATCTCCGACTTGGGTTGTAGTTATGCAGGATTTTGGGGAAGAAATTGCTCCTTTAATTTCCCCTGCTCCAAACTACGATGAATCGCGATTCATTGGTGCTTGGGATGGTTATGGGGCTGAGAAATTCATGAATTATGGACGCTTGCCGGGAAATCGTTTTATGATGAATTGGCCCCTCAAAGGGAATGATTGGGGTAATGGTGTTGGTAGATTAATTGAGTCGGCAGCGAAACGTCAAGAATTTCTGCAAGAATGCTTTTACCACAGTCAAAACTTTGCCTATTTTATTCAATCACAACTCGGTCGTCGCTACGGTTTAGCTGAAAATGTTTTTCCCAACTCCTCTTCCTTTGCATTACATCCCTACTTCCGGGAAAGTCGTCGTTTAATTGGTTTAACAACGGTACGTGAACAGGATATTTTACCTATCCTTGGAGGAAATGTTGCAGCTTTATACCCAGATGCGATCGCAATTGGTAATTACGCAAATGACCATCATTATCCTGATGTCAAGTTTAGCTTACAACCAAAATCAATACGCTGGGGTGGACGTTGGACGGGTACTCCTTTCACTATTCCCTACAGATGTTTAGTTCCTGCAAATATCGATGGTTTTTTAGTTTGTGAAAAAAATATCTCAGTATCCCATATCGCAAATGGAGCAACTCGACTTCAACCTGTCGTTCTTGGTATCGGTCAAGCTGCGGGTATGGCAGCCGCATTATGTGTCATCGATAATGTCACTCCTCAGTATTTATCCGTAAGCAAATTACAGAACATCTTATTAGAAAATTCACATACACCTACTGCGATTACACCACTTATTAACTTACAGTTAAGTCATCCCGATTGGTTACATTGGCAAAAGTATTACCTAGACCATCCTTCTGACTATCCTGCAAGCGGTTATTCTCCCTCCTCAGATACAAAGCAGTATTTATACGAACTTAATAATTCAGTACAAATACGTAGGCAACAAGAATTTGTAGGTACATTTGAGTCACTGAGTCAGCAGGATTACAAATTTAGGGTTATAACCCCCTCTGAATATGAAGGAGAGACTTGGCAATTAGTAACTTTGCGATCGCATATCAATTCTAGGTTGGAAACAATCGGTAATGGTGAGTTACTAAAGCTTTGGGGCAGTTATAATTCCGCAGGTAACTGGTTAATAGTAGAACAGGTAGAAGTGTAATCCAGTTTATCTCTAAGTAAAAAACAATACTTTTATAAAAAACATCCGGGTGCAGTAAAGGGAACTAAGTAGTAATTGATGGAGAGTTCTAAAACTAACATCTGTTATGCGTACTACTATCTCACTTTTAATCACAACAATCTTTCTCGGTTCCTTAACCATCAGCTACCAAAATCTGTCAGTATTATCCAGTGAAGCTCCACAGTTAATGGCTTCTAAAGTCAAGTCAGGAGCGGCTGGAAAGAAACCGAGACAGCCAATTCCTCACCGTGGTAGCGGTCGCCGCGAACTAATGGAATATTCGGTTTTCAGTGATTATTCAGTCTAAAAAGTATTGTTCATTACTTGCGTAGCCTACTAATTGAATGTCACAAAAGTAAATTAGATAGCTAGCATCACGGTCAGTATTAATAAATTTGTTACAGCTAGTTTAGCGTATCAAAGAACAATTGAGACTGAGGCTATGACAGTATTTTTCCTGTACTTACTGTATTTCCTGAAAAAGCATTGTATCTATTGCAAGTTTTCAATCCTTGCTGTATTCACGCAAGCAAAAGTCAATAACTCAAACAACGCCAATCTAGCTAAATTTTGTGATAAATTACTCTAATCAATGTCCTTGAATCGGTTTCTAAGAAGGCAATACAGCAAGGTTTAATCAACCAACTATTGATGTTTGCAGTGAACAACCTTTTCAATCGAGAATTCATGGCAAATGCATTCTGGGTTGTGTTGTGCGTTCTTAATACTGTATTCTTAATGCTGGGGACATTAAATTTGGATTGTTCCGGTGTTTGGGGAAATCGCTTTAAGCAAATCCCCAATACTTATTCACGCTTTCTAGCTTGTCGTTCGTAGTCAATATTTTTTGGGATTAAAAAGAGAGCTACTTCGGTTCGCTTTGATTTTGCAGTTCCCATTCGTCTGTTGCTGCAATCAGAGTTATACTCAAAACGGATAGAATATAAACCTTTGTCATGCTGACGAAGGTACGTTCCACGTTCCCGCAGGGTAGCATCTAAAAACTTTTAAGGTACTTGAAAGTATATTCTTAACCCGTTCTTAGTATATCCAAACAATATATCTCTCGGTTTGAGATTAGCTTGTTAATTGGATTTGAATTATTTTAACTTGGTAATTTATAGGTATTTATTGTAGCAAGTATTTCTGCTGCAATATTGATTTGCCGCGATAACTGCAATTTATGAGTGAACCAATCATATCGTTTGTAAGGTTACTGCTATCAAATTGGCTATTTTTTATTTGAGAAGTACCCAATTATTAGTTATTGATTTTGGCTAAAAGACTTGCACATAAATAATTATGCGTCATTTCTTCAGTCCAAGCAATAAATCTTAAGAAAATATAAAATTTAATGACTTGCCATTTTTATAATGATATATATTCCAATGACTCTGCTACTATCAAGCTAAGAACCTGATACTTTGCCCGATACCCCAACGTTGTAACCCGCATTTTATAGTCGAAATTTTGTAGTCGAAATAGTTACTGGCAGCTAATCAAACAATAGCGAACAATATTTTTCCGTAAAATAATTAAAATTTGGATATTTTTTGTTTATTCACAGTCTAAAAGTCAAAGAACAGCAAAAAAGAAAGAAAATATTAATTTGTAATAGCGGGGAAAAATGTGAGGTATTGAGAATCCTTGATGATTTTTGGCTTAAATAGGTTAAATTGCTTAGATGATTAGACTCGCTTTGTCAGGCTTAGTGTTAGATACTGAGAATTATTCAAGACCCTATATTTTTAGCTTACTTTAGAAAAAAAAGATGATAAACCTCGTCCATTTTGAAAGCTGGAGTTTTGTATAAGGGCTTATAATTTGGTTATAGCTTGAGTTATAAGGTTTACCCTAATTACAAAAAACTACGGTTCTCAACGTAGACGTGGTTTAATGATGTATCCAGGAGCATATTTGTAAATGCAACTACTTCCACAGCCTCGACATAATAAACACCGTCCAAAATTAAGTTCCGAGCAAGCGCTTGAGGAATACCACATTCGGGGTATTGAAGAAAAAAGAAATATAGATATTATTAATAGTGAGCCATTTATTGCAAAAAAACGCTACTCAGTTCCTATGGAGCATCAAATTACACCTAAGCTAATGGAACTAGGCTCTAATGATAGTTTCCCAGCTGTGGGGACAAGAGAGAAACGTAACTCTAGAAAAACCGCAAGCTCGGAAAATGAGGAAAAGGTTGCGATTTTTATTGATGGAGCAAATCTTTTTTATGCGGCGATGCATCTTAACTTGGAAATAGATTATACCAAGTTATTGCGCTCTCTAACAAAAGGGCGACAGTTATTGAGAGCATATTTTTATACTCCTGTAGATAATGGAAATGACAAGCAGCAGGGGTTTTTATTATGGATGCGTCGCAATGGTTATCGGGTATTTACTAAGGATTTAGTGTATCTTCCTGATGGTTCTAAGAAAGCCAATATGGATGTGGAAATTACCGTAGATATGCTGGCTTTAGCGAAATACTGCGATACTTTAATATTGTTAAGTGGTGATGGCGATTTGGCTTATGCGGTAAATGCGATCGCATATCAAGGAGTACAAGTGGAGGTTGTCAGCTTGAGTTCGATGACTAGCGAAACCCTGATTGATGTAGCTGATTCTTACACCGATTTGGATGAAATTCGCGAAGAAATTCAAAAATAGGGGATTGGGGATTGGGCATTGGAAATAAAAGATACTGTTAGTTTCTCCTGCCCTTCGGGAACACCAAAAAATAAATTCTCCATAATTGTAGGGGTGGGAAGACCCCACCCTTCGCGTGATAATGTTGGTAAGTATATGATTTGAATATTTTATTTCCTGGAACTCCCTTAGGAATTAAGAACTAGAGACGAGACGACTTGATGAGTCGTCTGTACAAGGAATAATTTTTGGCTTTGCCTACTTTTTCAAAAATTTGGGAAGCGATCGCAAATCTTGTAAACTATGATTAAAGGCTTTTCCTGTGGTCATAAGTTTGTAACCTGCTACGAACAAAGCGGCAGATGCAATAATTGCCAGTAAGTTGATCGAAGCGAATACATTACCTGTAAATAAGATTAAAGCGGCTCCCAGTGCAATTAAAACCCATCCCCAGTTACGATTAAAGCGACGCTGGAATAAGAATACAGTACCAGCCACACATAACAATACACCAGGAATACGCACAAAGATACCAACTTGGGTACTAGCTGCCACAATAATTATTGAAGCAACCATCAAAGCCAAACCGACAACTTTACTAGTTTTATCAATTGAATTTCCCTGAGCTTGCTTGGCAACTTGGGGTTGAAACAGCGTCTGACTCGTTTTGAGTGGTGAACTTTGCTTGTGTTGAAAAATCAAAGTCACCTTATTTTCCCTACCCAAAGAGATGCGATCGCTTAAATTTAATAAATAGCGTTTTTTTGGTTCCAACACCACATCATTCAAATAAGTACCATTCACACTACCCAAATCAATCAAGTAATAATTGTTGCCATCACCTTGAATTTCCGCATGTTGACGGGAAACAATATCAGTTCCCGCTAAATCAGCAAGATTGATATCCGGTACTATTAATTCATTCGGTTTGCCAATACGAATAACTTCTTGGTTTGCGGGTAAATCAAACGAGCGATTCGACTGTACATGTAATAATTCTAAAGTCAAATTAATATTGTTGACAGTTTCTATATCTTCTTGCATAGCTTTAATCAATTAATTTTGAGTCACCATACCTCAGATTGATACAATAACCGCAGATGCATAAATAATAAATATTTTTTGCGGTAAAGTTATCTAAGGGTATTTTTTCCAAATATATCAATTTCCTGTTCTTGGGTATTGTCCATCTCATTCACATAACCACAACTGGCATCAGCAAAAGCATCACAATAGGGGACATAAGGTTTAATATCTAAAATAGGAGTTTGGTCAAGCAAATCAATACCCTCCACATGCAAAACCAAACCCGCAATTTTTATTAGTTTAACAGCACTAAGTCCAATCGGATTAGGACGATGAGGTGCGCGAGTTGCTAGAGTACCTCGACGAACACGGGGTCCTCGTGGGAGAATCACTGTGGGATTCCAGTGTTTATTCAGATGTAGCCAGGAAATTACCCAAATACGTTCAAAACTTTCCAAATCCTTAAGCGCGATCGCAGGTATGACATGGGGGAAAAGTTCAATTTGCGCTAACACTGGTTGATAATCTGGAGGAAGCGATCGCAATTGAGATTGTCGTGGTGTACCGTGTCTTTCTTTGTAAGGTGAATGTACGACACCAATAGGGTTTAAGCTAATTTCAGTGGGAAAATTCACAGCTTCGATATAGTCTTTCGGGGGAAATTTCGGCATGTTCCATAATTTTTGTACATTCCTACCATCTTAAGTTAACTTTTCCCAGTAACATCTGTGATTAACCATTACCAAATCAAGCAATACTTCCTCGTTTTCTCGCTTCCTTATACGAAGTACCGACATTTTTCAAACCAGCTTTAATCATTTGTCGCTCCAACAACGAAAAGAAACGGGTTCTATCCCCTCCTCTTACCACAGCTTGATTATGTGCTTCTGCGATCGCAACCGGATAACCGTAACCTTTTTGTACCTGCGCTAACGTTAATCCCAAAGCTTCATTAAATAGCTCCGTATCTTCCGCTACCCAGCATGGTATCTCAATCCGGGCAACTTCTGTACCTACATGGACATAGCAAAAATAAATTTGCTGGTCTTGGTATAAATCCAGTATTTTCGCATTACTCTTCCACAAAGGTCCTCGCTGTCCGGGTTTGAGTTGGGTTGCCCAGAGAGAACTATCACGAAGTGGGTCAAAAACTTTACACGGTACTTTATCAAGTTGATTTGGACAAAAACTCATACAGTCGGGAACAGGATGAGGACATACAGCCAAACGTAAAAAATTCGTCGCTTCCACATTCCGAGAAGCACTCAAATAGCCCATCAAAGGGACTTTTGCATCTTTCATTTGCCCCCAAGCTTCGAGAATGGGAGGTAAAATAGTTTCCCTAGCTTCCAGGGGAACTTGTTCGAGGAACCAGTAAATTAACGAACCATCCACCATTGCCAAAGTAGGGATTCTAGGGGGAGAAGTGGGGGATTCTGAGGGAGAAAACAGAGGCAGATTTTCTGTGGTTTTCGCAACCTTATTCACGATCGCATCTCCATTGACAACAGCACAAGACAACTCTGCCAACACAGTAGCTTCACTCGCTGTACGCAGAAAACTCATCCATTCTTCGGTACGAATACCCCATTTGCGGGATGCGTACAAATCTTCAGGACGGTAAAATACCTCTGGCAAACTGTCGAGGAGAGGGTGTTTATTTTGTCCGTAATGTAAGACAACCCTACCAATATTCAGCAGATAGCAATAAGCAATTTCGTGGTGATTAGGTGCTATTTGCGAACCATCGGTAGCAATAACAGTATGTATTTTTGGTGGAACCGGAATATCAATGCGCGTATTCAGGGGTTCAATTGGTGTAGCATTAGCAAAGAGAATGCGATCTCGCCATTTATCTTGTTTCGCGACTATCTCATCTTGCCGTGTAAACGAGTTCTGGAGGTGTTTTTCTGCCAATTGCAACCGCTTTTGACTTGCGATCGCTTCTTCACTCAGATGTTGGCTCAATCCTTGGATTTGTCGGGTCAGTTTCGTTAAATCAAGCATATTATTAATAAGTTAGGAATTAGGAATTAGGAATTAATAATTAGGAATATTATATAACCGCCAAGTCGCCAAGGTCGCCAAGAAGAGAAGGAAAGAAGTTTAAGACTGCCATAACTATATTCCCTTATTCTCCCCGCCTCTGCGTGAAATAATTATTCTCTGAACTACCTATCCAAAAACTGCCTCCCACAATCCTTGCAGAGATATCGCTGTTTCCCATGCCTAAATCCATTTTTAGACAGATTCCTCGAATCACACTTAGGACAAACTATCATTACTTTATCATTACTTCTCTCCCCATCATAAGGAAGTAGATAAGCAATCAATAATTCCTCAATCTGCTGAAAAATCTCTTCCCGATGTACTTCCGAACCACGTAAAGCAACAACAATCAGCGCATTTGCAGCTTGCACACAAACCTCAGCAAGCAAATTACATTTTTCCTGACAGAGCTTTGGATTACGTGCTTTGAGTAAATTTGCCTGAAAATCAATTCCTTGTTGCGTCAAACTATCGTCGATGCGTTGAAACATCGTCTTAGAAGTGAAATATTGGATAAACACTAACCTTGATGTAGGTTCCTCAAAAACTTCTTTGTAGATTCCCACCATCGTTTTGATAAAATCTGCAAATGGCAGTTCAATGACATTCAGATTACTAATTTTTCCCCAAGCTGCACTAACTCGTTCCAGATGACGCACTTCTAAAGCTTGAAAAATTGCCAATTTATCGGGAAAAAACTGATATAGCGAACCAATCGCAGTATCCGCACGAGATGCGATCGCATTCATTGTCGCAGCTTCAAATCCAAGCTCATCAAATACCTCTACTGCTGCGTCGAGAATACGTTTGACACGCTCTTGACTGCGCTGTTGCTGCGGTTGACGACGCATTTTAGAAGGTTCGGAAGGTGATTTCATTCAAACAAACCATAATTTTGGATTCTTGGGGATTAACGATTATTAACCCTGATTCGAGGTATTGAATTCGTAGGGGTTAACGGTTGTTAACCCTTATTTTATATATTTACCCTTAATTTTATTAACCCCAATTCTCGGCATTGGAATCGAACAAGTATTCTAATAAACTATTGACAAACATGAACTGTTCCTCATATTCTTAATATACAAGTGAATAATTCATCACAATTTTAATTTTTTGAAGACACATCTAAAAACCCAACTGCTGTTTCCTGAATAGAAAACAGTTCAACTTTGTATTTGTTTTAAAAATAGGGAGAAAATTAATCATGTCAATGCTAGAAGGTTCACCTTGGTTAATAGTACATAAATCAATGCTAGCTGTAAATAAACCTTTTAAAGTATCGCTTTACGGCAAAGATTATGTATTGTGGAAAGATGCAAAAGATAATATTAACGCTTTAGAAAATGCCTGTCCTCACATGGGGGCAATGCTTTCAGAAGGTTGGTGTGAGGAAAAGGAAGATAAAGCGAGTGTTGTTGTATGTCCTTTTCATGCGCTGGAATTTGATGGTTCAGGATGTACAGTTTTACCGGGTTCCCAGAAAAAAAGCTTGCCTCAATTAGAAAAATTAGACTTGATTATTCAAGGTGATTTTATTTGGTCTTACGGTGGAAAAGAACCCAAACAAGTAATACCAAATATCTTGAATGAAATTGCAGATGAATATGATTTTATTGGATGTACTGCCGATACTAGTATTAAATGTGATTTTATGTCACTACTACTAAATATGCACGACTACAATCATCAAAATGGTACACATAAATCACTCTTTAAAATTCAAGAAGTCAACTTTGAGAAATTTATCGATAACGGACACCATTCACATGCTTATCTTAATATGCCGATCGCATTAAGTAGTTTACAGGAAAAAATGAACAATCCTGGCTTATTTCTATTTCCCAAAGTGCTTAAAGCTCATTTAGAAAATTACTTTCCATCGGTTGTGATTCTTCACGGAGAAACAGGAGCAGGTATATTCAAACAGGTTCATTTATTTGTACCAGAATCACCAATGCGATCGCGCACTTATTGTATGATGTTTGGGTTAGCAAAACACCCAATATTCAACCTCCTCAAGCAAAAGTTTCTAGACTTAGCCAAAGTAGTCATCGAACAGGATTCTGATATTTTAGGTAAGATTTACCCGAATTCACCGCAAAAAATTAAGTTAAATAATGAAGTGGGAATAGATTGGGTAAGACGAAACTTTGATAATTATCCGCAGATTGTCGAGCCAAATCTATCTAGAGCATAACCATATCCTCGACTTCTCAGCAGAAGTTGGGGATATAAAGCTGAAATTTTTACTGATGATATATAATACTTCTGTAAACTTGTTTTTAAGTACAAGTCCAGGTTTCAGAAAGCTGATTCTCGTATGATATAGAACTCCTACCTGATTCCTGAACGAGATTTTGAATAAAATCCTCAGAAAATGGTATTTTCAGTCTCAGTATGAGTTCAAAAATCAAATCGTATTCCTATATATATATATAGAT
>NZ_NTFS01000125.1 GCF_002289455.1 Brunnivagina elsteri CCALA 953 | reverse complement strand
TGTAATAGACAGAGATGCTTCATTGCGCTTCGCTCCATTCAGCATGACAATTGGGCACTTTTTTACTTGGAACACTCCTAGACATCGGTAGCAATTAGGTTCTGGTGTTTGGGGGAATCATGGGAATAAATAACGGTCACGCAGCAACATACAAAACATCAAACCAACCTATATTTCCACAAAATCATTCTCACTCCTCCGGAATAACGCGATCGCACTCTGTAGTTCAAGTTGTTACAATTATCACTATCAAATTCTTCCCCTGAGTTCATACAATCCCAACGTCGAATTTAAAGGTCTTTTTTTTTGACTACAACACCCAAAATATTTAGCTAACTTATTTTAATTAAATCCTGTTGGGTTAAATTCAGTGGTGTAAATAGTTCCATATATGTATTTGATGGTCTGAAATTGGTTTTAGCTTTTTATCAAATAACACACAACTAACAAGGTATATAACAATGTTTAAGAAATCTTTAGTTCTCGGTTTACTAGCAGCGATCGCAATTGCACCAGCAGCATTCGCAGGCAGCCAAACCCAGGGAAACGCAGAAAATACCAATATCAGCGCAACCAACGTTGGTAGGGGCAACAAAATCCGCATTATTAACAGAACCTACGTCATTCAAGCACAATCAAGAAGAGCTAGAAGACTCTTATGTCAATCCCCCAGCAATCAAACTCAAGGAAACGTAACCAACACTGCGATCGCAGCTAACAATGTCGGAAATCGTAACCGTATCAAAATTAATAACACTACTAACGTTGTTCAAGGTCAATCTGTGGATTGCTCCAAGAAGTAGTTAAACAAAAATATAGTTTTGTTACCAATACTGTAGGGGCAAACGGTTGTTTGCCCTTATTTTATTTGATTTTTTGTATGGGTAGAAATTAGCTAACAGTTAATACCCCCGACATGGTTGGGAGATTTGCAATTCAAATGGTTGTTTAACTACCAGCCAAAGTTACCTGATTTAACCCAGTTTAGCAATTAAATCTGTCTCTATACTGCCCACGGGTAAAAACTGAACTTTTGTCATGCTGACTTATGTTGCATCTTTAAGGTTTTTACGCAATCTAAAAGTATAGTTGTAACCCGTTTTTAGTATAACCAAGTCACAAAACTATTTCTTTGGTTACTAAACCACCTTCAATTTGTGAATTTAAAAATGTCCACAATTGCAAATCGGTAAAGTCGGGTATTGCCATAAATGCACCGAGTTCCCGTAGCTTTTGGGGGTTGTGTGTCGATGCAATCCCAATTGTGGGTATACCTGCACCAACTGCGGAACGAATACCCGATGGTGAATCTTCTAAAGCGATCGCATTTTCTATATTTATTCCCAAACGTTCTACTGCGACACGGTAGGGTATGGGGTCGGGTTTGGCTGCTGCTTCGTCTTCTGCGAGTATAATTAACTCAAATGTGGTTTCTAATTCCAATATTTCTAACATAAAGAGAGCGTTGGCACGGGGTGCATTTGTTACTAGTGCTAGTTTGATTTCATAGGTGTTTGCCCAATTTAAAAGTTCGGTAAGCCCTGCTAATCTCTGCAATTTTGGAGCCATTTCTCGAAACATTGCTTCTTTTTCTTCTGCAAATTCCCTCGCTTCTTCTGGTGATAGTTGTGGCAAGATATCTGCGAGTATTTTTGGGTTTAAACCACCGCTTATTTTTTTTTGATAAAAGTTTTCGTCGATGTGGATATCGTATTTACTTAGCATTTTCTGCCAAGCGATGAAGTGGATGGGATCGGTGTTGACTAGGGTTCCGTCTAAGTCGAATAGAATTGCTAATAGCATTTGGGCTATGTGATATGAATTTTAATTAGATAAGTTTACATGATTTGGGGGGAATATGGATTTGTGTCACGCGGAGACGCGGAGGCGCAGAGAGTAGGAGAATAAGAGAATAAAATGATTGTGTTTGTCGTACTTTTGCGATCGCATGGGCAAAACTATAATTGATCTGCACTTAGTTGATGTAGCTGAATGATGGTTCCTAAAGAGAATTTTTGTGTTGATGAACTTGTGGTAAATGTTTATAATTCGGAGGCTGAGATTGCTGAAGATGCTGCGGAAATTGTATCTAAGTATTTACATAGCCTTTTGTTGGAGCAGGATACGGTAAGGGTGCTATTAGCTACTGGTAATTCACAATTAAAGTTTTTAGATGCTTTGATTGCTTTTGGTGGTGTTGATTGGTCGCGGGTTACTTGTTTTCATTTAGACGAGTATTTGGGGATTGATGGGAATCATTCTGGGAGTTTTCGGTATTATTTGCGGGAAAAGGTCGAAAAACGAGTTTACCCCCATGTGTTTAATTATATTGAAGGGGATACATTACAACCTTTGGGGGAATGCGATCGCTATTCTCAACTCTTGCGATCGCAATCTATCGATCTATGTTTGTTGGGGATTGGGGAAAATGGACATTTAGCTTTTAATGATCCGTCGGTTGCTGATTTTTCTGACTCTTATGGGGTGAAGTTGGTAAAGTTAGATGAGGTGAATCGTCAGCAGCAGGTGAATACGGGGTATTTTTCGAGTATAGAAAGTGTCCCGCAATATGCTTTTACGGTGACAATTCCGATGATTTGTCAGTCGAAAAAAATAATTTGTCTGGCATCGGGGAAACGTAAAGCTGAGATTATTAAAACTATGTTACAAGGCGAAATTAGTACAGCTTGTCCAGCGTCGATTTTACGTACACAGTCGCAAGCAATGTTATTTTTAGATATTGAATCGGCAAGTTTGTAATTTATATATCAACGAATTGGAATGTTAATTAAGAAACAACAGGTATTGAGGTGTACTCAAAATTCAACATCGAGCGACCTGGACTGCGATTGCGTCAGCTATCCGTAGGAATCGCTTTTTAGAGTTGAGAATATCGCCACAAGAGGGTTTAATTTAATAATGTGTTGTCAGTGAGAAGATGGGAATGCGGAACGTTTGGGCTTTTGTCTGGGGTGCTTTAGTTGCGGTTCTTGGTGGTTTAATTGGTTTGGGTGGTGCAGAATTTCGTTTGCCAGTTCTAGTTAGTTTTTTTCACTATCCAACTTTACAAGCAATCATTATCAATCTTCTCGTCAGCTTGGTTACTGTGACTTTTTCTTTCATTTTTCGGAGTGGGATTATTGGGATTGAGAATGTTTTTGCGAACCTAGCAATAATCATCAATATTCTGGCAGGTTCTCTTATCGGTTCCTATGTTGGGGTTAACTATGCAACTCGGATTAATGAACTTACATTAAATCGTATTGTAATTGGTTTTCTAATTTTCCTGAGCTTTGTACTGATGGGACATCATCTCATTTTCAGTATACAAAGTTGGCAGCTTCCTGATTTATTGAGAATTGGTATTGGTTTGGTTGCGGGAATTGTCATTGGGATATTTAGTAGTATGCTTGGTGTCGCTGGGGGTGAATTGATTATCCCAACAATTATTATTTTGTTTGCAATTGACATCAAATTGGCGGGAAGTTTGAGTCTGGCTATCAGTATTCCCACTATTATTATGGGTCTATTCAAATACAAAAAACAGAAACGGTTAGAGCATCTGAAATCAGAGCAAGGTTTTATGGTTTCGATGGCATCTGGTTCTATATTGGGTGCATTGATTGGTAGTAATCTTTTGAAATATGTATCAAGTTCTTTGCTGTACGTAATATTGGGTATAATTTTGTTGTTGTCGGCATTGAAATTGGCACGGCATAAACCAGCTACAGAACGTTAATCTAAACATGGGATAAACCGTGCGATCGCGCTAACATCTATCTGGTGCGTGAAAGATTTCTTGGTCCCTATGAAAACCCGGTAAATCGTTCTTGAAGATATTGGTTGCGGAATGTGAATCAAGTATTGGATAAATCGTGCGATCGCAATACTTGATTTGATTGATTATCAGCATAGTCTAGGTATAATTCTTGGTATTACAAATACATCTACCCCTACAATGAATTTCATCTGAATTGCGATCGCAAAATAGTAAAATGCAGAAAAATTATGATTGGATAGTCGTTGGTGCTGGGTTTACGGGTGCTTCGGTTGCCTATGAGCTGATCAAAAAAGGTTTTGCAGTGTTGTTGTTGGAGCAAAATCCAAAACCTGACAATGCGACTCGTTACAGTTATGGTGGTTTGGCTTTTTGGTCAGGAAGCACAGCCCTAACTCGTCAACTTTGTGATCAGGGTAGGCAACGTTATGGAATTTTATCATCGGAGTTGAATGCTGATATTGAGTTTCGCGAGTTGGATTTATTATTAACTATAGATAGGGAAAGTGACCCGGATGTTGTTTGTCAGTCTTATGGTCATGTTGCTCAACCCCCAAGATTACTTTCAATTAAAGAAGCATGTCTATTGGAACCTTTATTAAATCCAGATGTAATATCGGGTGCATTGACTGTTAGACATGGACATATCGAACCTGAAAAAACAGCGCAAGCTTTCATTCAAGCTTTTTTGCGTTTAGGTGGAGAACTGGTAATTTCCCAGGTTTTACAATTGAATTCTTTCCAAAAATCAATAACAGTCACAACAACAACTGGTATATATAAATCTGCAAAAATCGCAGTTTGTACGGGTGGAATTAGCAGAAAACTTTTACAGGAATCCGGGATTTCGATGCAAACGTATTTTACCCATGCGGAAATTTTGGAAACTGCACCGACTGAGATTAAATTGAGTACCTTGGTAATGCCTGCGAAGTTACAACGCTT
Source organism: Brunnivagina elsteri CCALA 953 (assembly GCF_002289455.1). Classification (GTDB taxonomy): domain Bacteria; phylum Cyanobacteriota; class Cyanobacteriia; order Cyanobacteriales; family Nostocaceae; genus Brunnivagina; species Brunnivagina elsteri. Next base: position 11,113 of record NZ_NTFS01000125.1, on the reverse strand, counting down.
TCAATTGGAAGCTAATTCGACTCAAAATGATGAATTCTGGTGTAATGACGGAAATGAAATAGAAACTTCTATATTAGATACGGGTGCAGTGCAATTTCTAGATGGTAGATTCAGACTGGGACAAATTAGCCGAATTTTAGTTAATCCCAATGCCACAGTCGATGCAAAAATCAGTGAACACTGGTTGCGATCGCATCTTTCCCAAATCTTACCTGGGTTAGCAAGTTTACCCGCTATTTACCATCATTGTTTAGTTGCTTTTAGTAAGGATAATCTGCCCATCATTGGTTCAATTGCCGAACATGAAAATATTTATATATTCTCCGGTTTTAGCAATCCTTTAGTATTTATACCTCCACTAGCACAGCGTTTTGCTAATTCAATATCAGGACATGACGACGAAATTATTCATCAGTTGTCCCCAAATCGTTTAAAAAAAAATGTAGAGATTTGATACATCGCTTCTCTATTTTATCAATTATTTCATCAATCCTGAAGCTTCTTCTAAAAGGGTATGTTGTTCCTTTTGAATTTCGATTAACCTGACAGAAATTTCCCCAAGTCTTTTCTGTTTATAATTTTCTCTTAATTGGAAATTTATATCTTCCAAATGAATAATTTCTGTGGTGTTAGCATTTTTAAATTTATTCCAGTTCATCATTGTTAATTTACTTGAAAATTGCCAAATATACTTTAGAAATAACCAAGCAAAAGTAAGTGGCGTTTTTAAGATAGATAAACTCGCAACTTCAATCAAACGTACAACTGCACGAATAACACTCCAAATTACAGCAATTCCCAATAAAATGATGAAAATACCGCGAATTGGATGATTTGCCACCCAAGCAACAAATTTCAACACTTGAAAAATCCCAGGATGTTGATACAGCAAATCATTGAGAGGTGAATTCACGGAAGTCTGAATTGCTGTTGATGTTGATTGTTTAATTTCTTCTACAGCTTGCAAAGCTTGCCCAAGCGAACCTTTTAGATATCCAATGCTACTACTAATTTTGTCCATAATTTTACCTGGTGCTTGCATTTATTTCCATCATGGCAAATATTATTCTCATCCCAATATTAAGATATTTTACATGATTAGCATTTCTAAAATTAAGTGTTAATCTCCTTGATATCAGCTAATTTTAGGAATCAAGGTGCTTGTTATACCTTGACTAGTGACCACTATAATAGTAAGGTTTTCAACCCTAATTTTATAAAATATTTCTGGTTACAAGAAGCCTAAAAAATGGAATATGTCAATCTATCTTTTGGTAGTAGAAAAAGTATAATCATTTAAGCATCATGGAAAGTCTATACTTCAAAAGAGATAGATTTTATGAATTCGCGCCTTGAAAGACTGCAAAAAACAGTCCTGAATAAACTGGCTCAACAGGGAGGAGAGCTAGACGTATCTTGCTTGTACTTCGAGTTAGATCGAAACGATCGAGTTTTGCTGAAAAAAGCTTTGCATTGCTTGGAAGTTGATAATTACGTAAATGTTAATTTTGGTCAGGTGACACAGAAATTTGTGGGGTAGAAATTAGAGTTCCCTATCATTAACACCTCTGTTTTTGGGAAGAAAATATTTTCCTGAATCATGATTTTTGTAGAAGCTAGGACTTACGCATTGACAGAAAAATCAAAATAGGGGTATGGCTTTCCACGCTTTGAGCTTGATTTTTCTGTTCCGCACCATGCGATACGCCCTTGGCGTTAAGCTGCGCTTATCGCAATCAAGAAAGGGTAATTTAGAAACGCATGAAACAACGCATTTACGTTGATGCACAACATAGCTCTTTTGTACAGTGCGTAAGTCCTAGAAGCTTATATATTAATCCTTAATTGTATTTTGTTTCCTGATAACGGTGCTTAGAGTTATAAGTCTCTATGGTTTTCATAAATAAATCAAATCGCGATGTCTGCGACGGGCTACGCCTACGCAATCATCCGAATAATCCATACCTTTGAGGTTTATTTGCAGAATTTAGAGAACTCCACAAAAAGAAATGCCCAATGTCATTCTGTTGCTTGCTACTTACAGAAGCAGCTTGCGCGTCTACCCGCAGGGTACGAAACGTACTCCGAAGCGGAGAAGTAAACTACGCTTTTAGCGTTCCCGTAGGGTAGTGTTCGCGGAGCGTGCGCTTAGAATCTTGCGAGATGCTACCCTACGGGAACGCTTTGCCTACGTTTCGCTTCGCTACACTCAGCATGACAACACAGGATCAAGTATTCTGTCGATTTATCTTAGTTAAGTGTTAATATACAGTTCATTCAAATTTCACAATAAAAGTAATATACTATAGAAATCGTACTTAAATCTTGCTACGTATACTGAGAAATAAACCTTTGTATAGCGAGCTTCTAGCCAATTTGGTTTTTCAGAAATCAAATATGAATCCTACACTTCTTGCTAGGTAGTTTTTTGTCTTTTTTTATTAAAAACTATAAAGACAACAGAACATTAAAATATCTGTAATTATCTTTTCTTTTAAGTGACGTAAAGGGAGTACATGAAGATGAAATTACCGAACCTTATTACTAAAATAGGAAGAACTGCGAATTTATTCATTGAAAAAATCAAAGGACGTATTCAAAGAAGAAGAATGATTTCGCTAAAACCAAATAATTATGCCATTGGTAATGTTCTAATTTCCTATCTTAATGAACCATTTACATTAAAACCAGATGACCCTATTTTTAATAGTCATACTCAATATTGGGAATGCCGACAAATGGCAATAACCTTTTTAGAAATGGGCTATTGCGTAGATATCATCCGTTGTGATAATGACGTTTTTATCCCGAAAAAACAATACTCATTTTTTATCGAAACTCGTCTAAACTTACAGCGAGTTACTTCTTCTTTGAATCCTAATTGTATTAAAATATATCATGCCGATACCGCACATATACTATTTCACAATGCAGCCGAAGCCAGAAGATTATTAGAACTGCAACAAAGACGGGGAATTACACTAACTGCACGTCGTTATGAACCCGCAAATTATGCATTAGAAAACGCAGATTGTGTATTTGTACTCGGCAATGACTTCACTGCAAATACTTATAAATATGCGAATAAACCTATCCATCACATTCCTATTTCCACTCCAGTATTATATCCTTGGAATCCAGACAAAAACTTTGATAACTGCCGACACAATTTCTTATTTTTTAGTAGTCGTGGATTAGTTCATAAAGGACTAGATTTAGTTTTAGAAGCTTTTGCAGAAATGCCAGAATATAATTTAACTATTTGTGCTCCTGTGAATAAGGAAGAAGATTTTTATCAAGCTTACTTTAAAGAACTTTATCAAACAGTAAATATTCGGACTCTAGGATGGGTAGATATTCGCAGTATAGAGTTTCAGCAGATTGCTGAAAGTTGTGTAGGAATAGTTAATCCCTCCTGTTCTGAAGGTGGTGGAGGTGCCGTAATTACTTGTATGCACGCAGGTATGATACCTATTGCCAGCCATGAATCTAGCGTTGATTTGCACGATTTTGGTATGATTTTAAATAATAGTTCCATCGCCGAAATTAAAGCAAAAGTTCGGCAAATAGCTAGCTTACCAGCGAATCAACTTGAAGAAATGGCACATAAAGCTTGGGAATATGCCAGGGCAAATCATACTAGGGAAATTTTTGCCAAAGCATACAAAAATAAAATTTTAGAAATTAGTCAACAATGCGATAAGCAAAGCTTAATGCCAAAGGCATATCGCACCAAGGGAATGATTAAAACAAAATCTTTGCTGGTAAATAAATAATGTTATCAATGGTGACGTGATACTCTTGGTTAAGATAATATATCTATCTTAAACCTCTATCAACAGAGCTTTTAGAGAACATTTTTACTTAACTAAATTTAACCCAGTAATATGTCGATGTATGATTTGACGATTAGGAATTGATTTGAGAAAAAGGCTGCTGAGAAATTAGAAATGAATATAGTAAAAACGGCAATTAGAAAAGTTTTGAAATCAGTAATCTATAATTTACCTCCTAAATTATTAAATAACTTGCCGATTGGTTTACCTGAGAAATCTGCCCAATGGTCTATTGGGATATATACGGGTAAATCTCACATCGATTTAACTGCTGATCCACAAGCAAAAAATCCAGTGATTAGTCGTAGCGACGTTTCCGATGTTTATGCTGGGTTTGTTGCTGACCCTTTTATGCTGAAAGTTGAACAAACATGGTACATGTTTTTTGAAGTATTTAATAATAAAAGTTTGCGTGGAGAAATTGGACTAGCGACTAGTCAAGATGGGAGACATTGGAAATACCAAAAAATTATTTTAGCTGAACCTTTTCACTTATCTTATCCCCATGTATTTGAGTGGATGGGTGAATATTACATGATTCCCGAAAGTTTTAAAGATGATTCGATTCGCTTGTATAAAGCATCTAATTTTCCCACAACATGGAATCATATTGGCAACATTATGACCGGAGGAGTTTTTTTAGACAGTTCTGTGATTCGTTACCATGATAAATGGTGGCTATTTACAGAAACGAATCCGCAGCATAAATATGATACTCTGCGTCTATATTCTGCTGATGATTTACTTGGTTCTTGGCAAGAACATCCTTTGAGTCCCCTAATTGAAAATAACCCACATATTGCTCGACCAGGAGGCAGAGTTATTGCTATTGATAATAAGATTATTCGTTATACTCAAGATTGCAATCCAGAATATGGTATCCAAGTCAGAGCATTTGAAATTGATGAATTAACAACTACAACTTATCGGGAACAAGAAATTTCCCAAAATCCGATTTTAATCCCTTCGGGTATTGGTTGGAATGGTTCTGGAATGCATCACATCGACCCCTATCTGCTTGAAGATGGAGAGTGGATTGCCTGCGTCGATGGTCGTGTCAAAATATAGCAATTAACCTGATATACGGATATAAATCAATACAGAATTGCTCCACAGAAGCAAGCGACAGTTAAGCTATTTCTTTTTAAAGATAAATTTCTAATCGGGTGCGTTAGATAGATTACGGTATTTGATTTTGAGAGAAAAGATGGTTCGGTCGTAAGCTAAAAAGCACCTAAATTATATATTAGGGCAGGCAGGGATGCCCACCCCACAATAATTATAATAATTTGGATTATATGATTTAAATGCGGAACAGCTTAACGCACCAAATATACTAAATATAATGGTGTCTTACGGCTAAATTAACCCGCTTGTAACCCGAAATTAGAATTGTGCCGTAATACACACTCTAAGTAATGCTACGAGCAATCATCTATTCAGCATAAATTATTAGCTTTGTGGACTGAAGAAATATTTATTGATAGTTAGATTAATTACACTTGTGTTCTGCGGTGGTTATACTCGTTATTATATATCAGCCCCAGACTTCGGATTTAGGTTTCTAATTATGAAATGTTCGTCGCTTACTGGAATTATAATAATGGTTGCGATCGCAACCATTTTTGCAATCCAACCCGCATCTGCCAATCAAACCAATGGTGTTGATGGGGATGAAGCATCGCAAGACAATCAAACGACTACTTTAGCAACCGAAGCTGCTACGATTAATAATCGCTGGGGTTTTGGTAGGGAACAAAGTAGTAGTTTAAATGATTCAGTCGGTTCTATTTCTGTAATTCGCGAAGAAACCTGTCGTAAAATCGATCCAAGTGAGATACTTAAAAATCCTGGTTCATTTTTTCGGCAATGTCCAGTAGTGGAAAAAAATCAAACCCCCGAATTAGGAGAAAAAATTCAGTATTTCCAAATCCCTAAGCTGGATTCGGGGATTAAGTTAAATTTGACACGATTTTAGTATTTTTACGCAAGAATATTAATTATATTTTATACTTTGCTTGTCCGGAAATTGAGTTTTTGGACTGGTGTATTATATTACCAATCAAGTACAGGTAAATATTAATAGGTAAGTAATATGGCAAGGTCTAAACTCATCTTATCACTGCAAAGGGCTAGTGAAATAGCTCAAATACATATCAGAAGTGGAATTCCCACTGATGAGTTAGTGGAAATATTACAACATAAAACCACTCGTCGCCGTTTCATTTACGGAGGTTTGGGATTAGCGACAATAGCAGCTACAACATCTTATAGTAGCATGGCTTTAGCTACCGACTCAAAAGTTCTCGTAGTTGGCGCAGGCATTGCTGGATTAACTGCTGCTCATCGCTTAAGGCAAGCTGGGGTTCCAGTGGAGATTGTTGAGGCAAGAAATCGCGTTGGTGGACGTATATATACTGCACAGAATGTTGGTGGTACTTCGCTTTATGCAGATTTGGGTGGAGAATTTATCGATACTACCCATACTAGTATGCGATCGCTTGCGAAGGAATTGGGTTTGCAAACAGTGGATTTGTATGCTGCCGATCGGGGATTGGTGGGGGAAACACATTACTATCAAGGACGCAAAATTAAGGAATCAGAAATTGCTCAATGGAGTATTCCCTTGATTAAAAAAATTAAACAGGATTTAGCGACCATTGGCAATCAACCAGTGACATATCGGAGCAAAAACCCCGTTGCGATGAAGCTGGATAATATGTCGATTGCGGAATATTTAGAGCGATCGCAAATCAACCCCATTCTCAATCAAATGTTGCAAAATGGTTACACAGCTTTGTATGGTAGAGATGCAGCAGAACAGTCTTGTTTGAGTATGTTACTTTTTATTGGGACTGATGCTGGGGTAAATCTCAGTAGTGATAGTGATGAGCGTTATCAAATTAAGGGTGGAAACGACCAATTACCAAGATTACTAGCAAAGTCTCTGGCTAATTTTATCCAAACAGATACAGAATTAGAAGCAATTAATATTACTCCTAATGGACGCTATCGAGTCAGTTTGCATTCGGGAAATGGCTCTTTTGAAAAAATTTACGAACGGATTTTGCTTGCAGTACCTTATACGACATTACGTGCGATCGCATTAAATGTAAATTTACCATCTGTTAAACAAAAGGCTATTTCCGAGCTTGGTTATGGAACGAATAGTAAGTTAGTAACTGCTTACAAACAAAGATTTTGGGTTACTCGTTACAAATCAACTGCATTTATCTCAACTGATTTAGATTTTAATAGTACTTGGGAAGCGACTCGCAATCATCAAGGTAAGTTTGGCTTAATCACTAATTTTACTGGTGGAAAACAAGGATTAGTGGTTGGTCAAAATTCTGGAGAATCCCAAGCTCAAACTCTATTATTACAGTTAGAAAAAATCTTTCCAGGTATTAGTAAAGAGCGTCAAGGGGAAGCTGTACGTGCTTATTGGACGGGAGAACAATATACCCAAGGTTCCTATTCTTGCTATTTAACTGGTCAATGGACAGGAATATCTGGTGCGGAAAAACAAACCGTCGGTAATTTATTTTTTGCTGGGGAACATTGTTCGCAAAAATTCCAAGGATATATGGAAGGTGGTTGTAGAACTGGGGAAGTTGCTGCTGTGAATATTTTACGTTCTTTGGGGTTGAAAAATAGTGCTGTAAGATTAGAAACACAAATTAAACAGCGTTCTCGTAAAGTCAATCAACAAGGACGTTTTTTGGATGAATTTAGTAATTTTTCGTAACCGATTTTTTGTCGCCTTTGTAGAGTTAGAGTAGATGTATTGAATATGCTAATTTAGAGGTTAGAGAAATTTCAAACTAGTACATGAAGGCAGAAGGAAGGAGGCAGAAGGTAGGCTGTGTATTTTGATGGAATTTCCCCATTTTTAGTTCATGCAATTTTTGTGTTCATGTAAACGTAAAGTCTATGTCATATAAGCTTTTGAGCAAACAGTTACCACATATTTAACATGAATTTTTACCCCCTAAAAAGGCACAAAATACACAGCCTAGGCAGAAGGTAAGAAAGTTTATAAATAAGGCTTTTTAACAAGTTATAATGGTCGCTTTATTTACGCCAAGCTGTATTAGAGAGACGCGATATATCGCGTCTCTTAACAATGCTAAAATAAATCCAAATCTGTCACCGCACCAAGACTACTCGAAGAAACCAACTTGGCATATTTACCCAAAATACCTTTGGTATAACGGGGTGGTTTAGGTTTCCAATTCCCACGACGACGAGCTAATTCCTCATCTGAGATATTCAATTGTAACAGCCTTGCTGGTGCGTCAATCGTAATGCTATCACCCTCTTCAACCAAAGCAATAGTTCCTCCCACAGCAGCTTCTGGAGCCACATGTCCAACCACCATCCCGTAAGTACCACCAGAAAAACGACCATCGGTAATTAATCCCACTGAGTCACCTAAACCCGCACCAATGATGGCTGAAGTTGGAGCAAGCATTTCCCGCATTCCCGGACCTCCTTTTGGTCCTTCGTAGCGGATAATTAGGACATCACCAGGTTTGATTTTATTTGCCAGAATCGCATCTAAGCATTCTTCCTCCGATTCAAATACACGGGCAGGTCCCGTAATTTTAGCTAGCTTTACTCCGGTAATTTTTGCTACTGCTCCCTCGGTTGCTAAATTACCTTTGAGAATAGCAAGATGTCCCTGTGGATACATCGGTTTATTCCAAGGACGGATGACATCTTGGTTAGTTGCTGGCTCAGAAGGTATATTTTTCAAGACTTCGGCGATTGTTTGTCCAGTAATTGTGATGCAGTCGCCATGTAATAAATTGTGGTCGAGCAGCATTTTCATTACTAGGGGAACTCCCCCGGCTCGGTGTAAATCCGTAGCTACATAACGACCACTGGGTTTTAAATCGCATAAAACAGGAACGCGATCGCGAATTGTTTCAAAATCATCTAAGGTGAGTTTAATCTCTGCCGCATGGGCGATCGCAAGGAAGTGTAGCACTGCATTTGTAGAACCACCAACAGCCATAATTACCGAAATCGCGTTTTCGATGGATTTACGGGTAATGATTTGTCGGGGTAAAAGTTGCTTACGGATAGCTTCGACAAGCACATGTCCAGATTTTTCCGCACTATCGGCTTTTTCTGCATCTTCGGCTGCCATTGTGGAGGAATAGGGTAAACTCATTCCCATCGCTTCAAAAGCTGATGACATGGTATTTGCTGTGTACATTCCACCACAGGAACCAGCACCAGGACAAGCGCGACGTTCAATTTCCATCAGTTCGCTTTCGAGCATTTTACCAGCTTTGAAAGCACCAACAGCTTCAAAGGAACTGACCACAGTTAAATCGCATTCCCTGTAACTACCGGGTTTAATCGTTCCTCCATAGACAAAGATAGCGGGGATATTCATGCGTGCGATCGCAATCATCGAACCGGGCATATTTTTGTCGCAACCACCAACAGTTAGAACTCCATCCATACTTTCACCGTTACAAGCAGTTTCGATGGAGTCAGCAATAACTTCCCGTGATACAAGGGAATATTTCATCCCTTCGGTTCCCATTGAAATACCATCGCTAACGGTAATTGTGCCGAAAATTTGCGGCATTCCCCCAGCATTACGAATCCCATCTTCGGCACGTTTTGCCAAGTCATTTAAACCCATGTTGCAGGGAGTAATGGTACTGTAGGCGTTAGCAACTCCAACTATTGCTTTAGAAAAATCCTCATCTTGGAATCCAGTGGCACGCAACATCGCACGATTTGGTGAACGTTGTACCCCTTGGGTGATAGCTTGACTTCTAAGATTTTCCGACATTTTGATTCCCTTACGCGCCACCTTCGTTAATTACGGCGCTTATTTCAGCCTATCAGAAATCGTGTTTCAAGAGAAATTAACACGACTGGTTTAAGATTCGCGCGATCGCATCATCTAACTAAAAATATCAGGTTATTTGGTACGATATGCCTTTGGCATTAAGCTTTGCTTATCGCGTTGGTTCAATATCCCCGACTTCTGTGTAAAAGCTTTAAATTTAGCGATAAGCATAGTTAGAAGTCGTTGCTTCCTCCCTTCCTTCGTCTTTTCCTTCCTGATATACCCGTGTTTGTTTCAAATCGCTTAACCCAAACATTGTTTCTATCTCCTTTCTTGTCATTGTGGGAAATTTATATACCAAGATTGTTTCAATTAGCTCTAATAGTCGCTTTCGTTGCAATGGTAAGTTATTCGTTTGCTTGGTGCGTTCTATTAGTTCCCTGGCTGTGGCAATTGCTGTATCTTCATTTTCGACGATTAATTTAATAGTAGCAATACCAATGGGCAGCGATGCAGTTTCACCTAATTCATTTAAATAAATTCGGGTAATGCGTTGACTGGTAAAGAATTCGTGACAATCTTTGGTTTCTCCCGTGTCGGTATTGCGATTGGGATAGATGACTACTCCTCGCCAAGTATTTTTAAACGGATTTTGTCGCAAGTATAAAAATACTTCAGAAATGATGCGGGAATAAATATCTGAGTCGGGTTGAAATTGAACCTCTACAAAGTAAATTGGGTTCTCTTCGTTTTGAATGGGAAGAAATACACCATCGATTCTAAAAGCTGTTTGTTTGACTTCGATGGAGGAAAATTGGTAGAGGTTAGCGGTTTCTGGTGGTTGTTCAATGAGTTCAAATAATATACTGGGAAATTCTTGAAATAGGCGATAAAAGATACTATCTGTTTTCACAGTTTTTGATTTATTATGTTTCTGTGTCTTGAGATTTTTCAACTTCTCAAAGTGTATTACAACTTGGTGTCCCCAGATAAATCAGGTTATTCACGACTTCTCATTCCCAGTGAAACCCGGTTTTCATGGAGATATCAGAAACCAGGTTTCACCATCTTGGTAAACTAAGAATTGAACAGCAAAACCCAAAGAAACCTGGTTTCCTGTAGAAACTAATCAACCCGCAACAACCTTATCCTCGAAGCTAAACTAGGTTGAACACGACTTTTCGACTTCGAGGAAACCCGGTTTTAGTCGCTTAATTCATGATGTTCATATTCAGTGATGGAAAAACCGGGTTTCGGAAATCTCCCAGAAACCAGGTTTCACCATCTTGGTAAACTAAGAATTGAACAGCAAAACCCAAAGAAACCTGGTTTCCTGTGCAGACAAATCAACCTTCAACAACCTATCCTCCAAGATAAACTAGGTTGAACACGACTTTTCGACTTCGAGGAAACCCGGTTTTTCCATCACTGAATATGAACATCATGAATCAAACAACTAAAA
>NZ_NTFS01000124.1 GCF_002289455.1 Brunnivagina elsteri CCALA 953 | reverse complement strand
TTTAAGCACTCACGTAGCCGTAATTTTGTTCGTTTTCTCGACACGCTGGTAACAAAATAACCAGTGTTAAATTGCTAGAACCCTTGATTTTTAAAGTGTTTTAGGGGATGAATCAGCCCTGCCTTCGACCCTGCGGGAAGCCGCTTTGCGTCTACAGCATGACAAAAGTTCATATCCTTTTAGATGCTTCCTGCGTCAGCATGACAACACAGGATCATTCATTTTGTGGCTTACTCTTACTTATTAGAGAATCTAATTCTCGTGCTTTTTACAAATTTATACAGAATTGCTACATATAAATGAAAGTACATAAATATTTGGTTTCTTGTTAACCCATACTAATTAAAAAATATTAATTGTTTTGCATATAAATAGAATTTACAATACATTATAAGTGTATAAAATAAATCATATTCATATATTCTAATGTTGCTCAATAATCGCTATCGTGTAATCCAAAGTCTAGGTAGTGGTGGATTTGGTGAAACCTTCTTAGCAGAAGATACGCAAATGCCATCACATCGACGCTGTGTAATAAAATTACTCAAACCAATCACGACTAATCCGCAAATTTACCAACTTGTACAAGAGCGATTTCAGCGCGAAGCAGCGATTTTAGAAGAACTTGGGGGAAGTAATAACCAAATTCCAGCCTTATATGCATATTTTCAGCAAGATGGACAATTTTATTTAGTCCAAGAATATATTGAAGGGAGTACATTAACTGCAAAAGTCAGACAACAGGGATATTTAAGCGAGATTGTAGTTCAACAATTACTCGCAGATTTATTACCAATTTTAGAATACATCCACGATCGCAAAATTATTCATCGCGATATCAAACCTGATAATATCATCATGCGAAATCGGGACAATAAGCCCGTACTCATTGATTTTGGTGCGGTACGCGAATTAATGGGTACAGTCATCAATTCCCAAGGTTCACCAACAAGTTCGATTGTCATTGGTACACCAGGTTATATGCCTAGCGAACAAGCAGCAGGTAGACCAATATATTCTAGCGATTTATATAGCTTAGGAATGACAGCGATATATTTATTAACTGGTAAACAACCGCAAGAACTGGAAACAAATCCCCAAACAGGAGAGATTATTTGGCAAGAACATGTAACCAATATTAATCCTCAATTTATATCGCTAATCGATCGCGCGATCGCATATCATCCGCGAGAGAGGTTTACCAGTGCCAGAGAAATGCTTAATATCCTAGTTGGTGCAACTAATACAATTTTACCGACAGAATACCCAAACCATGATTATTCTGTAAATAATCCCCCAGGCAAATCAAATATAGCAGCAACCGAGTATTTGACTCCAGCTACCAAAATTTCAGATAATCGCAACAATCTTCTCACAGGTGGTTTAATCGGTGCTGGAATCGCGGGAGGATTAGTAATTGCTGGTATTGCTTCTACAAAATTGGGACAATCACAACCATCACCAACAGCAAGTGTTGTATCAAAAAACCCAGTTTCAGAACAGATTACTACCATACCATCACCTTCAATTGCGAGTAATCAAACCCTACAGCCAAATAATCCATCTCCCTCAACCGACAGCACAAACTCAACACAGAACCAAAAAAATAATACAAATCTTCCCAATCCATCTGCGATCGCACAAGACATTGATTACTCTTGGACATCGCAAAGGGAAGTAAGCGAGGCAGATTTAGAAGGTAAAAGCGCTTTCGATTTAGATATTATGCGAAACTCTATTTTTGCACGTCGTGGTCGTCGTTTTGACACTCCGGGTTTGCAAAGCTACTTCAATAAACAACCTTGGTACAATCCTGAATACTCGTCAAAAGAATTCGATAAATTAAAGCTTCTATCAGATTTAGAAATGCGTAATGCCATGTATATCAAAGAATATCAAACCCGATTTAACCTTTTATATTTTAGGTAAATATTCACCCATCAAAACCAAAAGTTAGCCGACAAAGTAAAATGTATGGGAAATACCCTTGTTCTGACTGGCTAGTTAATACAAATGCTGCTCAATAACCGCTATCGCATAATACAGACATTAGGAAGCGGTGGATTTGGAGATACCTTCCTCGCAGAAGATACCCAAATGCCATCTCGAAGACGCTGCGTTATTAAACAGCTAAAACCTATCAACAACAACCCTCAAGTTTACCAACTTGTGCAAGAGAGGTTTCAAAGAGAAGCAGCAATTCTAGAGGAATTAGGTGATGAAAACAACCAAATTCCCCGCTTATATGCCTATTTTACAGAAAACGTCCAGTCAGAAAACGGACAATTCTATTTAGTACAAGAATATATTCAAGGGCAAACCCTCAACACCAAGATTCAAACGCAAGGTGCAATGAGCGAAAATGCCGTCATTAATATACTAACTAATATTTTACCCGTACTCGATTACGTTCATCGTAAAGGCATCGTTCACCGCGATATCAAACCGGATAACATTATCATTCGCGACATAGACAATAAACCAGTACTAATTGACTTTGGTGCAGTCAAAGAAACCATCAGTACAGTCTTCACCCCATCCGGGAATTCCACAAGGTCAATTGTAATTGGCACACCAGGATTTATGCCCAGCGAGCAGTCAGTTGGAAGACCGATGTTTGCTAGTGATATCTATAGTTTGGGGATGACAGCAATTTATTTACTGACAGGTAAATTGCCACAAGAGATACCAAATGACCCCGCAACAGGTGCGATTTTATGGCGACAATATGCACCGAATGTGACACCTAGTTTGGCAATGTTGTTAGAAAAAACTATCCAATTTGCACCTCAACAGCGTTTCTCTAACGCGAGGGAAATGTTAGCAGCATTACAAGCAGGTTCAGCTACATCCATACCTACCGTTGTAACTAATCCAGCAAATCTGACACAACAAAATACAGTTCCCATCAGTTCTCCAAATCAACAAAATTACCAACAAGCTTATAACCCAGGAAAAACAACACCAGTTGCGATACCATCTCCGATGGTTGCCAAGGGCATCGCAAATTCACCCCAAATATCTAACTCAAGTAATGGACGAGGTATCATATTTGGTTTATTAATCGGTGCTAGTTTAATCGGTAGTGCAGTAATTATCGCGAATGCATTCAACCGTCCACCTCAACAATTAGCAGACAAAGAACTAACTTCACAAAATACAATATCAAGTTCCCCCACACCAAGGGAAACACAAGAAGAATCCGAACCACCAATACAAATTCGTCAAACAGAACCAACACGTCGTCGTCGCACCACTATCGAACCACAGGAAGCTGTACCACCTCAAGCAATCGAAACACCAACTTTCTCACCTTCCCCAGAAGCAAATCAGACTCAGGAACCAACAGAAACTCAACCAACAGAAGTTCCAACTCCAGATATTCCCATCCCAACACAAATTCCTTCCCCCACAACCCCCTCGCAAGAAAATAAACCATCAGTCAAAGAATTTGTAGAAAATTACTACACAACAATCAATAACGGCAATTTACCGAGTGCTTGGAACAAGTTATCACCTACTCTTCAAGCAAATAAGAGACTACATCCACAAGGATATGCTTCTTATACAGATTGGTGGGGAGGAAGAGTACAGCAAATTGAAATTAACCAAGTGAGATTAGTTGAAAAAAACACAAATACGGCAGTAGTAGACGCAAAATTAAATTACGTACTGAAAAATGGTAAAAATTCACCTGCTTCCGTGCGTTTTACTTTAGTATGGGATGCTGCTAGTAACCAATGGTTAATCAGCGATGCACAAAGACCTCAAGGTTAATATTGAGATTTATATTCCCTATATTCCCGACTTCTCTAAGAGGGTGTTTGAAAAGTCTCCTTCTATGTCATGCTGAGGAACGTTCGCGTAGCGTGTCCCCTTGGGACTCAGCATCTCAGTACGTAGGCTAAACTCTAGATTCTAGCCTGCGGCAACGCGTAGCGCGTACGTTCCGCAAAGCTCCACTCAGAATGACAATTTATACATCCTAAAACTTTTCAAACATGCTCTAAGGGGATATGTTGTCATGTCGAGCATTTCGCAATTAAAAAAAAACCTGCTGATGCAGGTTTTCTTGCAAATCCCAGGCTTTTAATTAACCTGGGAGTAATAAAAATGAAGAAAAGATTACTTAACGGTAGCTTTACCACCAGCTTCTTCGATGCGCTTCTTAGCATCTTCAGCTTTGTCTTTAGTAACAGCTTCAAATACTGCTTTAGGTGCAGCTTCTACTAAATCTTTCGCTTCTTTCAAACCTAAACCAGTCAATTCGCGGACAATCTTGAGGATAGCAATCTTTTTCTCAGCTGGTACGGAATCAAGAATTGCATCAAATTCGGTTTGTTCTTCCACTACTTCAGCAACAGCACCAGGCATTGCAGCCATCATCATGGGGGCAGCAGCAGCAGCACTTACGCCGAAAGCTTCTTCAATTTGCTTAACGAGTTCGGATGCTTCGAGTAAGGTTAAACCTTTAAGTTGTTCTAAAATTGTGTCAGTTGCAGTAGACATTCTTTGGACTCCTGTAAATTGATGATTTTTGTTAATTATCTTAGTTGTTAGTTGTTTGTTGTTAATTATCAGTCATCAGCTATTAGTTGTTAATTGTTATCTCTTAACTCCTAACTTTTAATTCCTAATTCCTAACTCCTAAATCCTAACTACCAACTGTTTCTGACTCAGCAGCGCTTTCTTTATCTTTGTCAGCGACAGCTTGCAAAGCACGTCCCAGCGAACTGGGTACTTCGTTGATACCGATAGCAATCTTGGTGGCTACACCATTGATAGCACCAGCGATTTGTGCCATGAGTTGTTCCTTGGATGGCAAGTCTCCCAAAACTTTGACATCTGCTTCTTTGAGCAGTTTGCCATCCATTACACCACCGCGAAGCGTGGTTTTGTCTTTGGTGGCTTTTTGGAATTCTTGATATGCCTTAATTGCTGCTGAAAAGTCTTCTTTTACCAACAAGAAAGCATTGGAACCTTTGAGTAGTTCCGACAAGGGTTGCCATTTTTCTTGGTCTTGAATGGCTATACCCATAAAGGTATTTTTTGTTACTTTACAAACAGTACCGCTAGGACGTAATTTACGCCGCAAATCAGTAATTTCAGCAACACTTAATCCTTGGTAATCAATTACTAGTGTCAAAGTTGACTGGCTCAAAGTACTTTTGAGTTCGTCAACAATTTCCTTCTTATTTGTAAGTGTTCTACCCATGTTTATTTCACCTCCTTAAGAGATTTTGGATTTTGCGAAAAGTTTGTGGGGAAGGTTTCCTTCCACAAAACTTTTCAAGACGGGTTTTAGGTTTTAGGTTTTAGATTTTTCAGAAACTAAAACTATTTCCAAAACACATCACCAAAAGTGAACCAAAAAACTAAACCCCAGCTATGAAAGCCAGGGTTTTTGTTCGAGGTCGATTTTTAATCGTAATTACTCCGCACAAATTCTCTTTCACTCTTGCCTTAAAGGGGAAAGAAGCGATTAGTTTGGTGTAAACCTCGGCAGGATATTAAGTTGATAACACCTGCTGTCTCTGGCTAATTATTTGATTGTGGATTAGCTATTTTGGGCGATTCTTGATTTTGGATTACTTAATTTTGGATTACTTAGTTCTGACGTTGCCCAGTTGAATATTTCAAATATTCTACTGGGTTATAAATCTAAACTCCAAAATTTAAAATCTAAAATTTAACTGGACCTAAGCAATTTTTAAGTCGCGAAGGGCGTTGACATCAACTCGAATTGCTGGTCCCATTGTGGCAGAAATGTATATACTTCGCCAGTAACGACCTTTTGCTCCTGAAGGACGGTTACGCTCAATGGTGTCTTGCAATGTCTTCAAGTTTATCAGTAAATCATCAGGGGAGAATTCTGCCTTACCAAACATAACATGGACAATACCAGTTTTGTCGGCGCGAAATTCTAATTTACCTGCTTTGAATTCTGCGATCGCACTTGCAACATCAAAGGTTACTGTACCACCTTTGGGGGAAGGCATCAAACCACGGGGACCAAGCATTTTACCAAGTTTTGCAACCTGGGGCATTACGTCAGGGGTCGCAATTAGCTTATCAAAGTCCATGCGTCCTTTGGCAATTTCGTCAATGAGTTCTTCCGAACCAACGATATCAGCGCCACTATTAGAAGCTTCGGTAACTTTTTCACCTCGTGCAATTACTGCTACACGCACGATGTTTCCTGTACCTTTTGGCAATGCTACCGTTGTCCGCAATTGTTGATCGCTATATTTTGGATCAATCCCTAGACGAATATGTGCTTCCGCAGCTTCAGAAAATTTTGCTGTCGCTGTTTCTTTCAGAAGTGCTAGGGCATCTAAAGGGGCGTAATCTTTATCTTCTACTTTCGCAAGCAAAGCCTGCATTCGACGCGATACTTTCTTTGTCATTTCTCTCTCCTGGGGTTAATCACGAAGCTTTGCCTCTCCCCCGATAAATTTATACAGTTAGGAGTTAAGAGTTAAAAGCGAGGAATTTTTAGTTTGAATTTTAAGTTTTAACTCATAATTCACAACTCACAACTCATAACTTTTTAATCTACAACCGCAACACCCATATTCTTTGCAGTACCTTCGATAATCTTCATTGCTGCATCAATATCGTTGGCATTTAAATCGGGTAGCTTGGTTTGGGCAATCTCTTGTAACTGGCTTTTAGTAATTGAACCAACTTGTTTCTTGTTGGGTTCGTTGGAACCAGTTTCGATTTTTGCCGCTTTTTTGATTAGTATCGAAGCTGGAGGAGTTTTGAGAATAAACGTAAAACTCCGGTCTTCAAATACCGAAATCTCTACAGGAATCACCATTCCAGCTTGATCGGCTGTTTTGGCATTATATTCCTTGCAGAACATCATGATGTTAACACCGTGTTGACCCAGTGCGGGACCAACTGGCGGTGCTGGGTTGGCTTTACCTGCATTTAAAGCCAACTTAATGACCGCTACAATTTTCTTCGCCATTTTGTTTTAGCCCTGTTTCTCTACCTGATTGAATTCCAATTCGACTGGTGTATCCCGTCCGAAAATTGAAAGCAAGGCTTTTAGTTTACTCCGTTCGGGGCTAACTTCAATCACTTCTCCTTCAAAGTCTTTAAATGGACCGGAAAGTACAATAACCTTATCACCAGCCGCCATATCTATTTTAACTACGGCTTCTTGCTCGGTAGCCTGTTTGAAGATGCGCTCGACTTCGGAATTGCTTAAGGGTAATGGTTTCACGTGACCTCTACCTCTGCCAGCTCCGCGTTTTTGTTCGGCTCCGACAAAGTTGATTACATGTGCCGTGTTTCGCACTACCTGCCACACATCATCATCCATTAACATCCTTACCAACACGTAACCGGGAAAAACTTTTTCGTCGGTTTCGTGACGACTGCCATCCTTACGAATTTTCAGCGCTTTTGTTTGAGGTATTTGTACATCAAGTATCTTATCAGCTACATCAAAGGTTTGAATACGTTGTTCCAAGGTAGTTTTTACACGCTTTTCACAGCCTGATGCTACCTGTACAGCATACCAGCGAGCTTCTTTTGAGTTTATGGCTCGCTCCATTTCCTCTGAATGTAACGTTGGGTTATATTCTTCATCTGTTGCAGAAGTCATCAGAATACCTGTTTTGCTGCCCACGTAAAGAATTTATCCACTAAAAATATTAACGATGCCGAAAGTGTGACCATTAACAATACGGCGGCGGATTCGCTGATTAATTGCTGCCGACTGGGCCAAACTACTTTCTCAAATTCTTCTTTGGTTCCATCGATAAAGTTACCGATACTAAACCCACCTGAGCTTTCTGGCATTTCTGCTTCGTTCTTCTTGCCCACGGTTGTCAATCCCCCGTTTAACTAGATAACAATACTTTTTTTATGCTTTGATTTTGTGATTGTAGGACTTTGCTATTTAAATCAACACTTGCAGCTTCCACTGGAATCAGAGCAAAAGCTGCAAGTATGAAAGTTCTACCTAAAATTATACATAAAAATTTTACCCGAAATATCACATATTTGCTGCCTTCGCAGTTTATATAGATGTTCCGGGTTAATTTATTCCAACAGATGTTGTAGTGACAGAGCGCGCCCTGGAGGACTTGAACCCCCGACATCAGGTTTTGGAGACCTGCGTTCTACCAACTGAACTAAGAGCGCTCGATTTGTCTCGAATTTAGTTCTTGAATTCAGTTATTGCGCTGAACTTTGTCTATTATAGCGCAATGTGGCATTTTTGTGAATATTTTTTTGTCGAGGGAACTTTTGAGTGAGGCTTCGCTCTGTCGCAATAAATCATCTCCCATGTGTAGAGAGCTTACAAGGGACGGTCAAACCGTTGTTTAATCCGGGTTGCTTTACCAATGCGATCGCGTAGATAATAAAGTTTGGCACGGCGAACTTTACCGCGACGGATGACTTTGATGTTGTCGATACGAGGCGAATGGACAAGGAAGACCCTTTCGACTCCAATTCCTTGGAATACACGACGAACTGTGATTGTCTCATTAATGCCGCCATTTTTTTTGGAAATGACTACACCTTCGTAGGGCTGGATACGGAATTTCTCGCCTTCTTTGATTTTTACGCCGACTTTAACGGTATCACCGACGTAGATATCAGGTAGGTTAGACTTGATTTGTTCCGCTTCGATTGAGCGAATGATTTCTTGGGCGTTCATGATTTTGTGGTGAAAACTCACGATCACTAATCATAAATGGACAAATACTTTTTAGTCCAGTTATTTTATGTTGATGAGTTTCCGGTGGTTGGAGATTGAAAGAGAATTGTATAACATGGGACAAGTGTTCTAAGTGTGAGGTGTATGAAGTTTAGTGTTGTCATTACGACTTATAACCGCTTAAATTTATTGCGAAGGGCTATTGATTCTGCCTTGGAGCAATCCATTCCTTGTGAGGTAGTGGTTGCGGACGATTGTTCGTTGGATGACACGCAAAGCTATGTGGAAACTTTACAGCACGAATTATCACTGCGTGGAGATTTTCGGCTAATTTACTGTCGGAGTTCGATAAATTTGGGACATGCGGCAACTGTGAATGCTGGTGTGGAAAAAAGTAGTGGCGATTGGATTAAGTTTTTGGATGATGATGATTATTTAGCGCCAAATTGTTTGGAGGAGATGGAGAATGCGATCGCAATTCATCCAGATGCGGCAATTTGCTCCTGTATAGCGGCACAAGTGAGTGAAAATGGGGAGGAATTCAGCCGTACCCCTCAACTTGGTCCTGGCTTGGCTTATTACATCCCCCAGGCTGATATTCATTATGGGATGTTGTTGGAAATTTTACCTTTTGGTACACCTGTTCAGGTAGCTTGCGATCGCAAAGCTTTTTTAAAGGCTGGTGGTTGGGATACGACAATGACGAGTTGCGACGATATTGATTCGTGGATTCGGATTGCTCAATTTGGTGATGGGATTTTTCTCAATCAATGTCTGGCTTTTCGCACGATTTGGTCTGGTGGTTTGGATCAAAAAATTGCTCTGCAACAGCGTTTGCATACCAATATTCTGATGAAGGAAAAAATTTACGCTTTGGTTGATGCTAAACACCACGGAAATATTCCCGCTTTGCAGGATATGCGGCATTATTTACAACTTCACTGGACTTTGGTGGCGATTAGAACTAAGAATATTACTAATATTCTGAAAATTATTGATACATCAATTTTGTCTTTTCATGCTTGGCGACTGTTAGTTCTTGTAGCTTTAGTTAGGCGATCGCGTCACAATAATATTCATTTGCGTAAGTTTGTCTTAATTAATTAGTTTTTAGCTCAAAAGTTTTCTCAATTTATCGAGTCGATTTAAAGTTGATTTTACCCAGCCAAAGTCAAGAAAATCATGCAGTGTTGTGTAAAAGCAGGGAATAATAAACAGCGTTAATAAAGTCGCGAGGGATAATCCCGAAAATACAACTATACCTAAAGGTTGGAGAAATTCTGAACCTTCACCAATTCCTAAAGCTAGGGGAAACATCCCCAAAACGGTGGTAATGGTGGTCATTAAAACTGGACGTAATCTTTGGGGAGCTGCTTCTAAAATTGCGCTACGACGGTCGATTTTCTTGCGATCGCGGAGTTGATTTGCTAGTTCGATCATGATGATGGCGTTGTTAACTACAATACCAACTAATAAAACCGCACCGACGATTACTGTTGCTCCAATCGCTGTTTTGGTAATATAAAGTCCAAAAATACCCCCAGCTAATGCTAAGGGAATTGTGAACATAATTACTAAGGGGTCAACAAGGGAGTTGTATTGTACTGCCATGACCACGAAGACGAGGAATGCTGCTAATCCTCCCAATAACCATAATGAGCTTTGGAGTTGCTGATTTGACTCAACGGCTGCACTTGGTAAAATTGATATGCCTTCAGGTAAATTTAAAGAATTAACAACACTATTAACCTGGTCAATCGCTTGACTCAAACTCGCACCTTCATTTAAATTTCCGGCAATAATAAAGACCTGCCGTTGGTTGATGCGTTGAATTTCTCCTGGTGCTTGCCCTTCGACAATATTTGCGACATCACTCAAACGAATTTGGCGATTATTACTCGTAAATAACGGTATCCTTTGCAACTGAGAAGCGCTTTGTACTGATTTTTCATCCAACTGAACCCGCACATCTACTAAGCGATTACCCCGTTGTAGTTGGGTTGGGGTACTTCCTTCAATTGCCGTTTGGATTGTATTACCAATTTCTTGGGCAGTTAATCCCACATTGGCAACCCTTTCCCAGTCGGGACGAATTTGAATTTCGGGTTGTCTGGCATCTGCGTCGGGACGAAATCTGGCTGAGGTGACACCTGATTCGAGTGCTGTTAGTAATTCTCTTCCTGTTTTTTGGAGAGCTTCGGCATTATTTCCTTGCAAAATTACATCTACATCTGCTCCCCTAGTGGGAGAATTGTTCAGAATCAAACCACGTACTTGTCCGGGGGAAATACGCAAACGGGTTCCTGCTAAGTTGAGTGTATCAAATTCGCGGGTGACTCTTTCGGTGTAGGCTTCCACATTAGTACCGGGTTTGAGAGTGATAGTGCTGGAACTCCGTAACGGGTTTGCTGTAATACTACTACCAAACAAAGCTCCTCCCGATGTGGAAAAGACGTACTCTGTTTCGGGTTGCGCTAACAACAGCTTGTCCACTGCATCCATCACTTTGCGGTTATCTTCCAATGGTGTACCGGGAGGAAACTGAGCGATCGCATTTGCTTGTCCGGTGTTAATCCGGGGTAAAATTTCTTGGGTAATTTGCGGTGCCATCCACAAGCTCGCACCACCTAAGCTAATTAAAACTAAGGTAATTACTAATAACCGAAATCGTAATATTTTGAAGAGGAAATTACCATATCCTCTTGTGGCAGCGTCAAATCGTTGATTAAATGCTCTTAATAGCCATGTCTTTCCAATTCGACTCGAAAATCGCCAAGCCAACATTCGCGATGCCATCATCGGTACAACTGTGACTGCGATTAAAATTGAAGCAGCAACGGCAAAACTAATAGTTAAAATTAACTCGTTGAATAAGAGGGAAATAAATCCACCAACGAGCAAAAATGGTAATACAGCCACTAAGTTAGTGCTGGTTGAGGCAATTAAGGCAGATTCAACTTCTTGGCTACTTGCTTGTGCTGTTTGAAGCAATTGGTGATTACTCAAATTTGCTTTACTATCTTTGCCAGGAGTCATTCCCGCACCTTCGGCAATATTCTCCAACATCACAATCGAGTTGTCAACAACAATACCCACACCCAAAGCCAAACCACCTAAGCTAAACACATTCAGCGACAAACCAAATAACCCCATGAAGATAATTGCTGCCATTGTCGCTAAAGGTATGGCAAGGACAATTATCAGGGTTTGCCGCAACGAACCCAAAAATAGTAATACCGCGATCGCAGCTAATCCAGTGCCAATTAATCCCGAACTTGTGACGTTAGCAATGGAATTTCTAATAAATTTTGATTCATCCAAAGTCGGTGTAATTACTGTACCTTCGCTAATTAAACCACTTTGTCGCAGTTGTTCAATTCGCTTTTTCACACCATCAACAACATCAATGGTATTTGCATCAGGTTGCTTGCGGATACTCAATTTTACCGCAGGTTTTTGGTTGAGATTGACAAATACCCGTTGGTTTTCAGTACCGTCAATCACTTCGGCAAAATCCCGGAGATAGACTCTACGGGAAGGAGTAGAAACTGGGGAATTAGAAGTGTTTGCAGAAGTTGGAGAAGACTGGGAAGAAGTTGAGGAAGAAGAAACTTCAAAAGATAAATTTTTAATTTCCTCCGCATTTTGAAAACGTCCCACAGTACGTGTCAAAGGTTCGGAATTTTCACCCAAAATTCTCCCACCAGAAATATCTTGGTTGCGATCGCGTAACTCATCAAGTATATTTGTTAACCCAATACCCTGAGCTTGCAATCTATCTAAATCAATATTAATTCTAACTTCTTCTTGAATCCCTCCCGATACATCAACCGCAGCAACTCCAGGAACCACACTCAGTTCTCGTTCTAATTCCTCTTCGGCAAAAACCCGCAGTTCCACACCTTGAAGCTGTTCGGATGTCAGCGCTAATTCGTAAGCTGGTAGTTGTGAAGGGTCAACTTTAAATAAGCGAGGTTCTTCGATTGTATCTGGTAAAGCACTACGGGAGCGATTAAATGCTGCTGTGGCATCATTTAAAGCTTGGTCAATATTTCCCCCCGGTTGGAAAAACAAGTCGATATTGACTTGACCTTCACGGGTTTGGGAATATACCTGAAGCACACCTTCAGTTGCCGAAAAAGCTTCTTCGAGTGGTCTGGTAATTTCATCAACACCCACCTCTGGCGATATTCCTGGGGCATTAATCCGCACACCAATTCGAGGATAGGTAATCGATGGTAGTAAATCCACTGGTAATTTTTGTATAAAAAATAGCCCCATGACAATTACAGCCAGAGTCAACATCAGCGTACCAATATGTTGACGAATAGCAGTAGCGCTAATACTGAAACCGTTACCGTTACTTTTGTTTTCTTCCTGGTTGACTTGCTGCATATTATAGGTAATTTTCTACTGAGTTTTTTCTGAAAGAATCGAAAGTCGAACAGTGTCACCTGGTTTTAAGGGTTTACCGCTTCGAGTCACAAATCTTTCTCCAGGTTGCAATCCCGATAAAACTTCCACCTTGCCATCTGCACTTGCTCCCAAAGTCACTTCCCTTACTGCAACCGTTGGTTTATCTCCTTGATTGAGGACAAATATTTGCGCTTGACGGGGTTTATTTGCCGATTGAGAACGCGATCGCACCGCAGAAGGTGAATTTGAGGAAGAATTGTTCTGTCCCGTTGGTTGATTCTTAACCTGTCCAACATCGATCGCACTTTGAGATATGGCAACCCTAGAAGCATTTTCGCTGGCAAAATTTACCCGTGCTAACAATCCACTACCAATTTTGCTAGTCACATTGGGAATTTCCACCTCTACAGGCACTAAACGCGCTGTTGCGTCTGCTGCCGGGGATATTCTGGCAACTCTACCTGTAAAAGTTTTATTGTTAAATGCATCTAAACGTACTTGCGCTGATTGTCCGACTTTAATGTTGCTCAGTTCGAGTTCGGACACTTGTACCGCAACTTTGACACGGCTAAAATCGCCAATTTTTAATACCTCGCCCCCAGGCTGTAAAAAGTTCCCAGGCTCGGCAATTTTCTCAGTAATTACACCGCCAATAGGTGAAATTAACTTAGCGTAATTGCGGCGTTTTTTTGATTCATTAACCAAAGCTTGCTGGGCAACTACCCTACCTTGGGCAGTCGCAACCGCTTGCTGTTGATTGCGTACTTGCTCTTGAGATGCCCGCAGCGATTGGGCAGCAGTTCGCGCTTGCGTACGGGATTGTTCGGCAATTTGTTGCGCGATCGCACCTTGTTTAAACAAACTTTCCTGTCTTTTGGCATCGTTTTCTGACTGCACAAGCTCCAACCGCAATCTCTCCACATCCGCACGAGCATTACTTACCTGGGTATTTGCCCTGGCAACTTCCGACTTTAAAGCCGCAAGTTCCGCTTCCGCTTGGTTCAACGCAGTCACAAGCAATGCTTCGTCAACCTGTCCGATTGTTTGCCCTTGTTTAACAATATCCCCAACATCAGCACTTAACGCTAACAACTGTCCTTGGACTTGCGATCGCAGCGAGACAATCCGAAATGGTATGGTTGTACCCGTGTATTCTGGCTGTTGTCTCAATGGTTGAATACGTGCGATCGCAACATCAACGGGTGCGATCGTAGCACTTTTTTCTGTACCAGCACGACGTTGCGATTGAGCTTCAGCAGCTTCTTTAGGCAAAGAAACACAACTAGCTGTCAATAATCCCATCCCAAAAACAATAATTAGTGATAATCGATACATTAATTCAAAATAATATGGGATACTAGAATGCGATCGGCACTTCTAACTTCATTATTTTTGGAAGTCAAAAATCATTTCCATCATGTCACCTTTGACGGCTCCGAGAATACCCCTTTCGGTCTATTTTATGACAAGTAAACTAGGAAAAAAGTCATGTTTTTTAGATTTTGGAGCGTTGTCACCATCCAATCCGAAATAACAATACAATTGCAGATGCAATCATTGCCGAACCTGTTAACCAGCAAACATATCTATAACCACTTGCAATTTCACCTTTAATATCCAGATTAGATAAAGATTGCGATGAGTCTGAAAATTTACGCGTTCGAGCCAAATATTCGATAAAAATGGGAAATAATATTAGTACAGCACCCAAAATTATAACTAGTGCTAGAAGAAAAATAACTGGAGCCATATTTGCTTTTTTCTCTCAGTAAACTTTAAATGCTAATGCCAAGTTATCCATAGCACTTCTCGTTTGGATGCAATACAAATCAGGGCAAACAACCGTTTGCCCCTAAATCTAAAAAATAGAGATACAAAATATCGCATCTCTACAAAGTCATGGAAACATTCAAATTTTCCCTAAATCCAAAGCTTGTACTGAACGACAGCGAATGTATCCAATATCTAATAATGGCTTCCCGATTTGCGATAATGCACCGCAGTTACGCTATCTTGATTCAATACTTTCCCATCATCAACAGTCGCATACACTAACCAATGATCGCCTACCTCCATCCTGTCTTTTACCGTACATTCCAAGTAAGCTAAAGCACCCGAAAGTACAGGCGCACCATTAGCAGCTTCTTGAATATCAATCCCTGCAAACCTATCCTGAGCAGGGCTGTAGGATTTCATAAAGTGCTTCCGCAATTCCTTTCCTTCTGCCAAAATATTTACAGCAAAGGGACTTCCCGAATGCATCAATGGTTCCAATGCCCTATCCTTTGCGACCGAAATCGTTAAACCAGGAGGGCTAAAACTTGCCTGTGAAATCCACGATGCCAACATAGCACTTGATACATCACCTTGCTTGGCAGTAACAACCGATAATGACCCTAAAATCCTACCTACAGCTTGCTCCAAGCTGCTAGCGGGTGTACTAGCGGTACGGACTTTGTTGACTCGTTTGATTGCTTGGGCAAAGTCGGTTCCAGCTTCTTCCGATTTTTGCAAAACTTTCTCATCAGGTTTAAATTTGACGCGGATAGGATCGAAACCGAAGCGATAACCTCCATCTTTGAGTTTGCTTTCCAATAAATCGATCGCTTCTCCACTCCAACCAAAGGAACCAAATACACCTGCAAGTTTGGTTTTGGCAGCATTGGAAAGAACAATTCCCAAAGCTGTTTGAATTGGTGTTGGTGCATGTCCTCCTAATGTTGGTGAACCCATGATAAAACC
>NZ_NTFS01000123.1 GCF_002289455.1 Brunnivagina elsteri CCALA 953 | reverse complement strand
TTGATATTTGTCATTCTGACCAGTATAAATAACCCCATATTATAAGAGTACTTGAAAAGCGATTCCTGAGGGAACGCGATAAGCAAGGTATATCGCACCACGAAAAAATATTCTCCGCGAAACTCTGCGCTTTCCTCCTCTTTCCTCTGCGTTAAAACTCT
This sequence comes from Brunnivagina elsteri CCALA 953, assembly GCF_002289455.1. Lineage (GTDB taxonomy): Bacteria > Cyanobacteriota > Cyanobacteriia > Cyanobacteriales > Nostocaceae > Brunnivagina > Brunnivagina elsteri. The sequence continues at coordinate 15,683 of NZ_NTFS01000123.1, read as the reverse complement.
TTTATTACTCAACACTAATTACCCTGCCATCACGAAAAGCCAATAATTCACCTGGCTTTAAATGCGTCCAAACCTCATTATCCGTAAGTGGTGTAGTTGCAATCACAGCTACCCTATCTTCCGGTTTGGTTAATTCACTAAAATCCACCACCAAATCTTCATCAATTAAATGTGCTGCGGCAAAAGGAGCTTGACGTACAATGTAGCAAAGCTTCGTCGAACAATGGGCAAAGAAATAATCACCATCAGAAAACAAGTAATTAAATATACCAATATTTGCCAGCGTTCTTGTAATCTTTTCCAAGACTGGATATAACTCCTCTAAACTCGGCTTCTTTAGCGGAAACTGCTTTCTTAAGGTTTCCAAAATTACGCAAAAAGCTTTTTCGCTATCAGTAGTACCTACAGGTTGATAAAAACTTAAATCAAGAGGATTAAAACCCGGTAAATCACCATTATGGGCAAATACCCAATATCTTCCCCAAAGTTCCCGTCGAAATGGGTGACAATTCTCAAGGGTAATTTCCCCTTGGGTAGCTTTGCGAATATGGGCTATAACATGGTTTGAGTGGATAGGGTAGCGTTTTACAAGTGCCGCAATTGGAGATGTTACTGATGATTTAGCATCAAGGAACATTCGACACCCTTTTCCTTCAAAGAATGCAATTCCCCAACCATCCTTATGGTCGTCGGTTTTGCCTCCTCTAGCACAAAATCCTTCAAACGAGAAGCAAATATCCGTTGGGACATTGCAGTTCATACCCAGCAGTTGACACATGAATCAGAAAAGCTTCTATTAAATATCCAGCTTAGTTCAAAATCTGCTTAATATTCTGGCACGAATGTTGCAATATTCAGGAACTCCCCATAAATTTCAATATCAGGATTCGACCACACAATTAGTTTTTTTAGCAATCTACCCAAAGGATGATTATTATAATTTAAATTGAAAGCATTATTTGATTTTCTCAACCCTAGATTAGAAGAGGTTGGCAAAATTAAAGTTACACACTTCTACAGAGGGTATTTTCTAGTATATTCAAGGGTTGATTTTGGATGCGATCGCACCATCTCTGGATTTTTAAGGTAAAAATTATATAAATCACAGAAAAAGATAGTACTTACATACGTAGATGGCACAAAAAACTAACAAAGTATTAAAACAATCTGGCATAGTTCCGTATCGAATGAATAATGGGACTATTGAAGTACTATTGATTACCACTAGCAGTCAACAAGATTGGGTTGTACCGAAAGGTGGGATTGCGGGCAAGATGAGTCCACATGATTCTGCTGCGAAGGAAGCATGGGAAGAAGCAGGAGTTATCGGGGAAGTCAACCCAATTGAGTTTGGTAGCTATAAATATCGTAAAAATGGCAAAATCTACTCCGTGAAAATGTACTCCCTCTCCGTAAAAATGGAGTGCGATCGCTTTCCGGAAGCTGGTAAACGGATTAAGCAGTGGGTAAAAGCGAAGGAAGCTGTAAAACATGTCAAGAAACCATCACTTCGACGCATTCTCAAGGAGTTTGCCAAATACGAATCGAAAATAGACACGATGTGAACCCGTCGTAGAGACGTTCCGGTGGAACGTCTTCTATATATTTAAGAAATCAAGATATTTCCCTAACTTCCTTGGGAACACCAGCAGTTAACACATCATTCCCTGTTGCTGTGACTAAGACATCATCCTCGATACGTATACCAATACCAACCCAACGAGGATCGATTTCCGGTTGTCCTTCGACTGGTTTGGTATCAGGCACTATATAAAGTCCAGGTTCCACCGTCAATACCTGACCAGCTTGTAAAATTTGTGGCTTGTCGTCACCGTATTGATACACACCCACATCATGCACATCCAAACCCAGCCAATGCCCAGTACGGTGCATGTAGAAAGGTTTATATTTCTCTTCTTCAATCAGTTTATCAACTTCACCTACGAGTAAACCAATCTCCACTAAACCTTCAGTGAGGGTACGCACAGCAACATCATGGGCAAGGTTGTAGGGATTTCCGGGTTGCACTTGGGCTATGGCTTTTTTCTGGGCTTCCAGGACAATTTCGTAGAGTATTTTTTGTTCGGGTGTAAATTTACCACCGACGGGGAAAGTGCGTGTAACGTCAGAATTGTAGTAACCGTAAGCACAACCAGCGTCAATTAGTAATAATTCACCATCTTGCATTTGGCAGTTATTTTCGATGTAATGTAACACACAAGCATTTCTCCCAGATGCGACTATCGAGGGATACGCAGGACCAATTGCCCCCCGTTTGCGAAAAATATATTCGATTTCGGCTTGGACTTCGTGTTCGTAACGTCCAGGTTGGGTAAATTCCATTGCCTTATTGTGAGCTTCCACAGCAATATCTGCCGCTTTCCGCATTAATTCCAACTCAGTATTGCTTTTAACTAGCCGCAAACTATGGAGAATTGGTCCAGTATCCTCAATTGCAATTGGTCCAGTTCCCCGTTTCGGGTATGTTCGCATTAGCTTTTGCCAATGGGAGAGAATCCTTTCGTTAAAATTGCGATCGCGTCCCAAATGATAATAAATGCGATCGGCTTTTTCTAGGTATTGTGGTAATTTTTCATTCAGTTCACTAATGGGGTAAGCTTCATCTGCACCATAAAGTGCTTTTGCAGCTTCCACACCACAACGATAACCGCTCCATACTTCCTGTTCTCTGTCTTTTGGCTGTACAAACAGGATAAATTGATGTTCGGGATGGTTTGGTGCTAAAACAGCCACAGCTTGCGCTTCGTTTAGCCCTGTTAAATAGAAAAAATCGCTATCCTGACGGTAATTATACTCAACGTCGTTGTGCATGACTGCCATTGGAGCGGTGCGAAAAATCGCTGTTCCGTTACCAATTTTTGCCATTAATTGCGATCGACGCTGCTGATATTCTATATTCATGTGTGGATAAGGTAAGATATTTACTTAATTTTCATCTAACGATGTATTTTAAATTTTGTCACCCCTGTGCTGAAATAAACAAATCTTTCAGTATTTGTCATAGCTAAAAAAGTCTAAAAAAGTCTAAAAAAGTCTGTTTTTTCTACATCAGGACAGCTTATGGGAAAATTGCGATCCGCTAAATATCAAAATTTATCAGGATTGCTCCTCTAAGAAGATGTAAGAATGATTTTGGCAACTTCCAATATTAAATTGCTTTCTATTGTTACTTTTATTCTTCAGTTTCACCGGAGATAATCTTTGAATAATATTTCTGTTGAATCATTATCCAACCAAGGCATCAGTCAAAGCAAAAATAATCTTGATGCACTTTTATCGTTGCGTGGAATTGCCTGTTTAATGGTAGTAACTATCCATTGTGCTCCTCCTCGAAGTTCGATTATTTATTTAGGTTATGACTTCAGTTGGCTCATATTTAGTAATGGATTAGTCGCAGTCTGGATTTTCTTCTGTCTATCTGGTTATTTGATGGGTAAAGCTTTTTATTCTGGTCGTTATACTGTCGATACCAAAGGGATTTTTAATTTTTGGTGTAATCGTGCCCTGCGGATTGTTCCACTTTACTATTTTGTGTTACTCATCTTATCTATTTTTGTTTATACAGATATCCTGAAAATGGCAAATTGGGGTTATTTATTCCGGCTTTTAACATTTACATATCAACCATATTTTTATCCACAGCCTATAGCTTTCAATGATTCTCTGTGGTCTTTATCTACTGAAGTTCAGTTTTATTTGCTAGTCCCTTTTATTTACAGTATAATAGCTCCTTTAATAATAAGCCTTAGGCATTTTATAACCGCATTTTTCATAGTTATAATTACAGTTTTTCTCATCAAATTTATAACTTTATCTGGCTTTCAAAAACAAATTATAGAACAGTTCGCTTATGCTTTTAGATATTGGTATGCACCATTAATAAATAATCTTGATTTATTTATATGTGGTTTTCTAATTAATCCACTTATTCAAAGTTATAGACAGAATAAAAATACAGATTGTGCTACTAAATGTATAGATATAAATAATAAAAGTAATCTAAATAAAAAATATTTATCTAGATTTAATTTATTTTCTTATGCTAATAACAAAATTATTGCGATCGCATTAATTGTTCTACTTTATCTATTTACAGCACATCACTTTTATAACCAGGAATTATGGGGATTGCCAACCCGTACTGGTGGTTTTAGAACATCTACAACAATATTTATCCTTCAACCTCTAACAGCCATAATCACCTGCTTGTTTATTTTTGCTTTTGAATTAACAAAATACGAATCATATTCTAAGCATGAAAAACTATCATTCACCAACATATTAAAAAATCCAATTCGAGCTTTAGAAATTATGGGTAATTTATCCTATGGTGTATATGTATGGCATGTACCAATTATTCAAAAAATTACACCCATATTTATTTCAGATATTCCATTAGAAGCTTTTGCTTTCAGAATCACTGCAACCTTAATTTTATCGTCAATTTTAGCCACCATTACCTATTATTTAGTCGAAATTCCTGCCGCAAAATTTAAAATATATCGAGAAGTTAGAAATCAGGAATCAGAAGTCAGAAGTGAGAAATAAGCATAAATTTTGTACCATACAGAGAAACTGACTTTTTTTAATTATTGTGTTTTGCCTACAAAAAACTCAGTATTTACACATAGATTTTTCTCAATGCTTAATCCTGATACTGGTGAAAGTAGCAGCCTAAATGATATCTGAAAAAGCTTTTTTTAATTTAGCTAAGTGGGAACACGTATAAAGCTTGACGTAATCAAAAAAAATAGTTAGAAAATTGGAAGTAATTATATATACTTTATTTTTATGCTTACGTCAGATAATCGCTTTGTAGTCTCTTCAAATACTGATAATTTTAATCATTCCACTAATTCTCCTGTACCTTTATCAACCGACATTTTTACGGATGAGGGAAATATTAGCTTATCCCTACAAGGTAAATCATCCACTGGATTACGCGAGGAACCCCTAGCACAACCTCTAGGTGCTAATCCTTCGCCAAATCCCAACTCTTTATTTAGCAAGTCGTGGTGGGTAAATCCAGACTTTAATGGGGATGTGAAAACTGATATTTTTTGGCATAATAATCTGAATGGTGATAATAACTGGTGGTTTATAAATGCTTCATTAGTTGTTGATGCAAATACAGGTAGTACATTTAGAACTGACGAGAACTGGAAATACCAGGTTGGTGATATTGATGGGGATGGAAAAAGTGATTTAGTATGGCGTAATTTTAAAACTGGTGAAAATGCTATTTGGTTAATGCAGGGAAATAATCAATTAAAGGATGACTATTTTATTCCCAAAGTCGATTTTGATATTCCTAATTGGGATTTTAAATTGGGTGATACTAATGGGGATGGTAAGGCAGATTTGATTTGGCGCAATTATAAAACAGGGCAAAATGCTATTTGGCAAATGAACCGCGAAAAAATTGCTAGCTCGGCATTTTTAGACAAGGTTATTGACGTGAAATGGGATTTTGAAATTGCTGACTCGAATGGTGATGGTAGAAGTGATTTCATTTGGTATAACTCTCAAACTGGTGAAAATGCTAGTTGGATTTTGAATTCAGATGGTCTGGGTTTAGATAGTAAAAATTCGGGATTTCTGCCAACCACTAAAGATTTAAATTGGAAGTTTAAAATTGCCGATACAGATGGTAATGGTAAAACTGATTTGGTATGGCGAAATTATAAAACTGGTGAGAATGCTGTTTGGTTTCTAAAAGATAATGGCTTCGAGTATGATTACGGTGCTTTTATTGATAAAGTAGATGACTTGAATTGGGATTTTAGTATTGCTGATGCTAATGGTGATGGTAAGACTGATTTAGTATGGCGAAATTATAAAACTGGTCAAAATGCTATTTGGAAAATCAGTGCTTCACGAGTTAGTGGGAGTAATTTAGGAGTCGGTAAAATTGATGGGGCAGAATATCTTCCTTCAATTAACGAGACTAAAGACTTAAATTGGGATTTTAATATTGGTGATTACAATGGTGATGGTAAGACTGATTTATTGTGGCGTAATTTTCAAACTGGTGAAAATCAACTTTGGTTTTTAGATGACTTAAAAGTTCAACCCAATGGTGTTGCTGATATAATTCCTCTTCCCAAAGGTTGGGTTTTCTTATAAAAAAATCTTCAATTTTATTTTAATTTTATTAAAATATCCCTGACTTCTCTAAGAAGTCAGGGAAGGGATATGAATAAATGAAATGAGAAGTCAGGGATATGAGAGAAAGGGGGTATTTTCAGGTTTAAATTTTGTTAGACAAAGCAAGTTGTTTTGTTAACAATATATCAGATTTTTCCTGATTAACTTGATTCAATTTAGCGACAATTCCATCTACATTCTTCTTCGCATCACCAAACAACATTCGTGTATTTTCCTTGTAAAACAAAGGATTCTCAACCCCCGCATAACCACTTGCCATACTCCGCTTCATCACCACAACGGTTTTCGCTTTCCATACTTCCATAACTGGCATTCCCGCGATCGCACTGTTGGGGTCTTCTAAGGCGCTAGGATTTACGGTATCATTGGCTCCAATTACTAACACCACATCTGTTTTGGTAAAATCTTCGTTGATTTCATCCATTTCCAAAACTATGTCGTAGGGTACACGCGCTTCTGCCAAAAGTACGTTCATGTGTCCCGGCATTCTTCCTGCTACGGGATGGATTCCAAAACGTACCTGAACACCACGACTACGCAACAATTTGACTATTTCTGATACAGCATGTTGTGCTTGAGCTACTGCCATTCCATAACCAGGAACTATGACAACGCTTTTGGCATTGCGTAAAAATTCGACAGTTTCCTCAACGTCTGCTGTCAATGCATCCCCTGTAGGTAACACAGATGCTGTTGACGATGTTGTATTGGTATCTGCCCCAAAACCACCCAAAATGACGCTGATAAAGGAGCGATTCATGGCTTTACACATGATGTAGCTGAGGATGGCACCACTACTTCCCACCAAAGCACCTGTAATGATAAGTAAATCGTTCGAGAGCATGAATCCAGCCGCAGCAGCAGCCCAACCAGAATAACTATTGAGCATGGAAATTACAACTGGCATATCAGCACCACCAATTGCTAATACCAAATGAATGCCCAAAATACAACCAATTGTGGACATTAATAATAATGGTTGTAATCCTTCTGGATGTGCTGTACCCATAAATTGGATGCCGAACCAAACACAACCACCAAGCATTGCTAGGTTGAGTAAATGTCTGCCAGGGAGGAGTAAAGATTTGCTACTGATGATTCCCCGCAGTTTCCCAAAGGCAATTACCGAACCAGAAAGGGTGATAGCACCGATAAATACACCAATGAAGATTTCGATTTCGTGGATTGTCGATTCCACTGGGGTAAGTAGTGCTGGTGCTTGGAGGTAATTGGAAATACCAACCAAAACGGCTGCTGCACCTACAAAACTATGTAGGATTGCCACCAATTCGGGCATGGAAGTCATTGCCACACGGGAAGCCACGATCGCACCAATTACTCCTCCGGGGATGACTACAGATGCCAAGATTCCATAGGAATTAGTTGAGAGTGTGAGTGCGGTAGCGACGAATGCGATCGCCATTCCCAAAATCCCGAAAATATTCCCTTTTCCGGCTGTTTGCTGGTTGGAAAGTCCTCCCAAACTCAGGATAAATAAGGCACTAGCGACAATATATGCGACTGTTAATAGATTATTTGACATGTTTATTTTTTAATTATTGGGCATTGGGAATTTTCCCTTCTATAGCGGTTTATCTTGCTCCCCTTCCCTCACAGGGAAGGGGTTGGGGGTTAGGTCAATTATTGGATGGATGCATACTATATGCCTATCTTTGGAACATTTTCAGCATTCGTTGAGTGACGAGGAAACCACCGGAAATATTAATCATGCCGATAAAAATTGCGATCGCGCCTAAAATACTTGTAGCTGAATCTGAATCTCCTGAAAGTTGCAGCATTCCACCAATGATAATAATGCCGCTAATGGCATTGGTGACGCTCATTAAAGGTGTATGCAATGCTGGTTTGACGTTCCAAATCACTTGCCAACCTACAAAGCAAGCGAGGACAAATACTGTAAAGTGCGACAAAAATGAAGCTGGGGCACTAATTCCAATGCCAATCAATGCAAATGCGGCAACAAATACCCAAAGTAAGTCATTACTACTCTTCTTAGAATTGCCTTTGGAAGTCTCTTGGGAATTGCTATGAGAACTCAAAGATGAAGTTTGAGAAACTTCGACTTTCTTCTCAACTTTCGTCTCGACTTTTTTCTCAATTACCTTCTCAATTTTGGCTGGCAGAACTGGAACTTCACCAGCATGAAGCACTAATGCACCACGAACCACATCATCATCAAGATTGATATGGAAATTATTTCCTCCACCCATTTCTTGGAGTAAATGACACAAATTAGTCCCATAAAGTTGACTTGCTTGTTGTGCCATCCGACTTGGTAAGTCTGTGAACCCAACTATCGTCACTCCTTGATAACGATAAGCTTCTCCTGGATGAGTACAAGCGCAATTTCCACCTTGTTCTGCTGCCAAATCCACAACTACCGAACCATCTTTCATACTCTCCACCATTTCTTGGGTGATGAGTATGGGTGCTTTCCTACCTGGGATCAGTGCAGTCGTAATAATAATATCAACTTCCTTGGCTTGCTCCGCGAATAATTCCATCTCCGCTTTGATGAACTCATCACTCATCACCTTTGCATAACCACCTTCCCCATTACCATCTTCAGTAAATTGGAGTTCGAGAAACTCTGCACCTAAACTTTCGATTTGTTCCTTGACCACAAGTCGCGTATCAAACGCACGCACAATCGCTCCTAATCCCTTCGCTGTGCCAATTGCAGCCAAACCAGCCACACCAGCACCAATTACCAATACCTTCGCTGGGGGAACCTTCCCTGCGGCAGTAATTTGACCATTAAAAAAGCGTCCAAAGTTGTTTGCAGCTTCAATTACAGCCCGATAACCAGCCAAATTTGCCATCGACGACAAAGCATCCAGCTTTTGAGCGCGACTGATGCGGGGTATTGCCTCCATAGCCACCACATTAGCCTTACGCTTGCCTAATTCATTCATCAAATCTGGATTTTGCTTGGCATAGATAAAACTAATTAATGACTTCCCTTCCGATAGTAATTCAGCCTCATGCTTGCCCAGTTCCGGATGCATCTGTGGCGATCGCACTTTCAACACAATGTCAGCTTCCGACCATAATGTTGGAGCATCGGCAACTATTTTGCAATTAACTCCTGCATAAGCAGCATCGGCAAAATTTGCCCCATTCCCAGCACCAGACTCTATTAGGACATCAAAACCAAGCTTCATTAACTGCTTGGCTGTATCTGGTGTCGCGGCAACGCGATATTCGTTTTGGTAAATTTCCTTTGGGATACCAACCTTCATCCCCATAATTCTCCTTAATTAATTTATCCGATTCCCAGATTCAAAGAGACACTAATGTTCTGAAACTAACTTGTATAGACTTTGACTTCAAAATAACATTATGCGTGGTGTTTTATATCTATTCTTGTTTTAATTCTTCACAAGAATTGAATCATGTTGCTAGGGCAAATCATAATAGTCATTAAATCGAAAAATATATATTTTGATATAAATATTTACGTAAATCTTACGTAATTCATGCATTGATTTATTGACGTTTATTTCCGACTTTTTACTAATTTTTACTAATGTGTCTATTTTGTGCGATCGCTCTTGTCGGGTTTTAGTGTTCGTTTAGTTCTCAGTTGAGCGAAAAACAGTCGGTAATCGAGAATACCGTAGGGGAACCCACGGTTGTTTGCCCTAATTTATATTGTTTTGCATTGTATCCAAGTAAGAAGCGCTATAAAGCCTTACTAAAAAAGGGTTTCAATTATTTACTTACATGGCATTCTCGAAAAAAGTAATTTATAATACAGCACAAGTGTAAAAAAATCAGAAAATCTTTTTATAGGTATTTTGAGTATTTATTTCTAGCTCATAAATTTACATATCGCTCTAAATATCTCTAAATATTGCTTATCAAAAACGTAGATTAAATATTATTTCATTATGTTAGTAACCCAACAATCCATACTCAAACGCTTTTGGTATCCAGTTTTACCCATCAATCTATTAACCGATGGAAAACCCCAGCAATTTACCCTTTTGGGGGAAAAAATCGTTATTTGGTTCGATTCTCAAGGAAATACTGCCGCAGTCAAAGACAGATGCTGTCATCGTTCTGCCCAATTATCTAAGGGAAAAGTGACAGAAGGTTGTATCGAATGTCCTTATCACGGTTGGAGATTCGATGCTGGGGGGAATTGTACCCACGTACCGCAATTGCAAGCAGGAATGATTTCCCCTAGCTACAAAGTGATTGCTTACGCTTGTACGGAGCGTTACGGTTATGTATGGGTATGTTTGGGGGAACCTATCTGTAATATTCCCGATATTCCCGAAGCCAAAGATGCTAAATTTCGCTTAATTCCAGAATTTTATGAACCTTGGAAATGTGCTGGTTTGCGAGTCATGGAAAATGAATTTGATACTGCACATCCTACGTTTGTTCATACTACAACTTTCGGTAGTGAAGAACATCCAACCCCCGATAAGATGGAGTTGAAGGAAAGCGAATGGGGAATCGATTTTTGGACAACTTTAGGTGTGACAAATCCCCAATTGCAGCAAGAAAATACCAAATTGGAGCAAAATAAAACAGTACGCACAATGCACATGACTTGGTATATGCCATTTACTGCCCAATTGCGAATAGGTTATCCGAATGGGTTAGTGCATATTGTGGTGAATACAGCAGTTCCAATTGATGATTCCACTTCTCAAATAGTGCAGTTTTGCTTGCGTAATGATACTGAAGCTGAGACAAAAGCTGAAAATATTATTGCTTTTGATCGCGCTGTGACTTTGGAAGATAAAGTTATTTTGGAAACGACTGATTTTGATGTGCCACTTGATATCACCAAAGAACAGCACATGATGACTGATAAACCGGGAATTTTAATGCGAAGGAAGTTTTTAGCGCTGTTGAAAGCCAATGGAGAAGTCGAACAAACCCAATGAATATCGACTGAATTTAATTATGCATTATCCAAAACCCTTGTAAACACTATGTTTCCATACTATAATTGCCAAATAATTAAGTATTTTTACCAAGCCAGGTATTTTGGGTTTTTGCGTTAGGGGAGAAATCAGGTTTCTGAGATTGTCATACTGCTAGTAGTTTTTTCGTGGGAGAGAAACCCGATTTCTTGGGATTTGATGATTTTGAGCATCTCACACCACGTAAAAACTGGTTTATCTATCAACGATAATCTTGGGTTTGAATTTGACGCAATCTCGCCGCATCCCGCATGTTATATTCAGGACGACAAAAGCGATTTAATTGCATTTCAAAAAACTCCCTATTCGCTTGTAAATGTTTAGGATTTGGGTCATCTAATGGATACAACAATGCTGTCCGTAATGCCTGAATCACTGCCGAAGTCACATTATACATTGAACGCTGGAAAGTAATCCCCAATTGAATCAAGATGTCTTCTTGCCCACGACAATGTTGTTGGTAATAATCAATCAGATATTGTGGCAAAAAGTGCAACATATCCTGCATTAATAATGTCGGTGGAATTCCCGCAGTACCCACAGGAAACACATCTGCATAAAGAATTCCGAAATGAAAGTCTTTTTGTTCTTCGGGTACTTGTCCAGCTTGGGCATTGTACGATTTTGTACCACGAAATGGGGCAGTACGGTAAAAAACAGCTTCAACGTAGGGTAACGCTGCTTCATACAACCAAGTAAAACCCTTAGATTTGGGAATAATTTCGTAGCATTCCCCTTTAATATAAACATGATGGTAAATTGGACGACCTGCGATCGCAAATATGCCATTGACCAAAAAGTCCATTGCGTCGGGTACTCCTTTGAAACCACCTTCGTCATAAATATCGGACATTTCAAAGAATACGGGAGCCATTACTTCCCAAAATAACCCCAGATTGGCGTAGTATGACATCTGGCGGCACTGTTCGAGGAACATGTCAGGAAATAGCTTGTACAGCCCTAACATTGCCGGATTGCCCTGAAAATAGGCTTTGATTGCCCTGTCTGCGTTAGCTCGGTATTCGTCGGAATCTAGATAAGCATCGAATTGATTAACTGGTGCATACATTTGTCGATGCCAAAGCATTGCCCGCATACAAGCTTCAGCAAACTCCATGTTGATGCGATCGTGTAGCAAATGATGGAGTAATTTTGGCATTTTGGTGGTTTCACCTTTTTCCATAAATGCCAAAAGTTCGGGATGGGCTGTTCCCACACCACGCCAAATTCTTAAATCGGCATTATCGCCAGCATAATGATTTTCACGCTGTAAATATTCATCGGAAATAAAGTATTTAAAAAAGGGAAATGGCTCTAAAAATACCTGTTCGGCAATATAAAGTAAATCGCGCCAATAAAAATCCATTGGTACGGCGTAAGCTTTATAAATACCGATAATTTGCATTAAGTTTTCTGGTGTATCAGGTAGCATTGAACCACCAGCTTCGAGTCGATGAATTATATCAGCAAATTCGTGTGTAGATGGTGGTAATTTAGTTGTTTGTTTTTCTGGTGTTAGTACCATTTTTATTCCCCATTTTGGATTTGAGATTTGGAATTTAAACGCAGAGTGACGCAGGGGTTAACGCAGAGTTTCGCAGAGTGTTGGCTGTGAATTTGTACAATTATTTCAATGCTATTTGGGGAGAAGTTGTTGTTTTTATTTGGGGAATATGGGCAACCATTGCGGTAGTTGTAGGTTCGCTCCAACGTACTAACCAATTTGGTTGTACACCCAAGAAGATAATTAATGCAGTTAAGATAAAAGCTGGCATTTTTTCCGACCAAAATGTGCGGGGGTAATATGCCAAATTGTTATCTAATTTGCCGAAGCAGGTACGGTTAAGCAATATCACGAAATATACCGCAGTTAAAGCTGTGGCAATCACACACATTAATGTGGGAATTGGGAACACTGAGAAACTGCCTTGAAAAACGATAAATTCGGCAATGAATCCAGTCATCCCCGGAATACCTGCACTTGCCATTCCTCCCAACACCAACAACGCACTAACCAGGGGTAATCCCCGAATTGGACTCATTAAACCATTGAGTTTGTCGAGTTCGCGAGTACCTACCTTTGCTTCCACAACCCCAACTAGATGGAACAGAATCGCTAAAATAATCCCATGACTGACCATTTGCGCGATCGCACCAACTAATGACAAAGGGGTACTAGCTGCACTGGCAAGTAAAACATAACCCATGTGTCCAATGGAACTGTAAGCAACCATCCGTTTGATATCCTTTTGCGCGATCGCAGTTAAGGTTCCGTAGATTGCACTACCTGCCCCCCAAATTGCCAAAGTCGGTGCGATCGCACTCCAAGCATCGGGGAACATCGACATGCCAAACCTCAGTAAACCGTAGGTTCCCAGCTTTGCCAAAACTCCACCCAACAGAATTGCCACTGGTGCGGATGCTTCTACGTAGGCATCAGGCAACCACGTATGAAATGGGACCAAGGGAATTTTAATTCCAAAGCCAACGACAATCCCAACCAGGAGAATTAGTTGTGATGCTGCCGATAGGGATTGGGTGGAAATATCGCTCATAGCAAAGGATTTGGAACCTGTCAACCAAACTATTCCCAAGAATGTAGCTAGAATTAAAGCACCGGAAACAGCAGTATAAATTAAAAACTTAATTCCTGCGTAATTTCTTTTTTCACCACCCCAAATTGAAATTAATAGATAAAAGGGTATTAATTCTAATTCGTAGAACAGGAAGAATAGCAGTAAATTTTCTGCCATAAATGCCCCAGCAACCCCACCACTAATTAGTAAAATGAGGGAGTAGAAAAGGCGAGGACGAGCTGTATCTTTGCTGCTACTATAAATAGCAATCCAAGTTAAAAGACTATTTAATGCCAGCATGAGAATAGATAATCCATCCACACCCAACTGATAGTTTAAACCCAAAGTTTCGTTCCAAGGAATATTTTCTCTAAACTGCATTCCTGGATTGCTAACATCAAATTTTATTAAAACAAAAACATTCCAAAGTAAAGTAAATCCAGAAATAAACAAAGCCCCTAATCTTACATTTCCCGTAGGTAACTTATTGGGAAATAAAGCAACTAGTAAAGCTCCAAAAATAGGAACCCAAATTAAAACACTAAGCATGATTTTATTGTTTGATAGTTATTAGCCATAAATCGTGAAAAATTCCTCTCTTCCTCTTCTTGGCGTTCTCCGCGTCTTGGCGGTTCCCTACTTCCTTTATTTCCTCATTCAGGTATCGCTAACATCGACATAGAAGCCGACATCAAATCTAAAAATTGACTCCCCCAAAACTGCCAAGTTACAAAAGCACCAAGCACACCAACACCCAACAAAACCGTTAGTGCATAAAACTGAGTTTGTCCCGAATTGCTATACTTAAGTCCTTCACCACCACCCAACGAAATTAAACCAACCAAATTAACAATTCCATCAATAACAAAGCGGTCAACAATATCGGTTAACTTGGAAATTAAATCCACACCCAAAACAATACTACCTTTGTAAATTTTCGGCGTATAAAAGTCGTAGGCAAGCAAATTTTGTAGAGGTTTAAAGGGCAAACGCAAAGGCTTAGGAATGACATTACCGAGATAAATCACCGCACTCAGACTACAACCAAAAATACTCGACCAAATCAACAGCAACGCTACATCTTTATTAATCATTGCCCAATTAGGTAACAACGAGAAACTTTGTAAAACCAAAGGCAAATGCAACACAAAGCCGAATAAAATCACCATTGGCAATATCATCTGCCAAGAAACTTCAGGCGATCGCTCGCTCATTTGTTTGGATTTTCCACCCCAAATCAAGCCAAATTCACGGGTTAAGCCAAATGCAGTCAAAGCATTAACGACAATAACCACTCCCAACAATATGGGTTGAGTTCCCCAGAGGGTATCTGCAAGCTCCAACATTGCCCAGAAACCACCCAAAGGAGGTAAACCAATCAATCCTAAGGTTCCAACCACATAAGCTAATCCAGAAATTGGACGACGTGACCACAAACCACCCAACTGGGTCACATTTTGAGTAATACTATTCCAAATTACCCCACCAGTCGCCATCACCAACAATGCAGCAGATAATGCATGACTGAGTACCAATAACAACGCTGCTTCATCCTGTTGAGTTCCCACAGCGATAAACACCAAACCCATGTAGGCACTTACCGAATAGGACAAACAACGCTTCATATCGATTTGTGCGATCGCAATTAAGGAACCACCTAAAGCTGTCACTGCACCAATTGTAATCATTGCTGAAGATGCAAATGGCGATAAGGTAAATACTGGCTGCAATTTAATTAATACCCAGGCTCCTGTAGCAACAACTACCGAGTTCCGTAAAATTGTACTGGGAATTGGTCCTTCCATCGCTTCATCCAACCACAAATGCAGTGGGAATTGAGCGCATTTACCCATCGGACCCGCAATTAATCCCAAACAAACTAAAGTAATGATTGTGGGGTTGCTGGGGCATTTATGGCAGAAAATTTACTGCTATTCTTCCTGTTCTACGAATT
>NZ_NTFS01000122.1 GCF_002289455.1 Brunnivagina elsteri CCALA 953 | reverse complement strand
ATATAACAACCTGTGCCGAACTATTATCATTTGCCAAAACAACATCAGCATTTTCAGCTAATATCTGATCGAGTTTTTCCCGATCGAAACCAATCAAAGCCGCCATCATCCCACCTGCTGCGCTGTCCATGAGTTCGGCACGGCGTTTGACGAGGCGTAAACCTGCTGACCATTCAAATACACCTGCTACATACAGAGCGATGTATTCCCCTAAGCTATGACCTGCAACCAAATCAGGTTTTTGCTTCTCAGACAATAAGTCAGAAATAATACTTTCAATTACATATAAACACGGTTGCGTATATAGCGATCGCGATAGTTTTTCTTCGTCGCTTTTACAGATATCAACAACTGACCAACCCAAGATTTCTTCTGCTTGGGCAAATTTTTCTTTCGATAAAGGTAGATCGAGCAAATCCATTCCCATTCCCAAACTTTGAGAACCTTGTCCGGGAAACACCCATGCGGTTTTAGTCATCTTTCAAAAAATTAAGAGTTAGAAACTATAAGTTATAAGTTAAGAGTTAGGAGTTGGGAGTTAGAGTTAGGAGTTGGGAGTTAGGAGTTAGGAGTTAGAAGTGGTATTTCGAGATTTTAGTTTTGAGGTTAAAGTTTTCCTCAAAGAAATACTTTGAGTGATGAACTTTATCTTTTTAATTACTAACTCTTAATTCTTAATTCTTAACTTTTAACTCCTAATTCCTAATTCCTAATTCCTAACTTTCTTATTTGCCCCATTTAAAAATTGCTGCGCCCCAGCTTAAACCTGCACCAAAACCGGAAGCAACGATTGTATCATTGGGTTGAATTTTGCCCGCACGCACAGCTTCATCAAGGGCAATGGGGATAGAAGCTGCGGAAGTGTTGCCGTAATTGGCAAGATTGCTAATTACTTTATGGTTTGGTATGTTTAAACGCTGGGCAACAGCATCGAGGATACGTTGGTTCGCTTGGTGCAAAAGTAACCAATCAATGTCATCGACACTGAGGTTGGCGTGAAATAAAGCTTTATCAATTACTTCAGGTACTTTTTGAACTGCGAAGCGATAAACTTCTTTGCCGTTCATTGTCACTGATTTATAGTTACCTGTGCTAACGGTGACACCTGGAACTAATTCTTGGGTATCGGATGCATAGGCAAGGTTGAGATAGTGGTTTTGCTCCCCGTCGCTTCTGAGTTCAAATCCTAGTAGTTTATCAGTCGCAGAAGCTTGCATAACCACAGCTCCCGCACCATCTCCGAATAATACACAAGTTGTGCGATCGCTCCAATCAACCCAACGGGAGTGAATATCAGCACCAATTACTAGTACATTCCGATAAGCTCCAGTACGGATGTATTGAGATGCTGTGACTATTGCGAAAATAAAACCCGAACAAGCAGCAGTTAAGTCAAAAGCGACGGCACGATTTGCCCCCAATGCCGCTTGAACTTTGCAAGCACTCCCATATAAATCATCTGGTGTAGAAGTCGCTAATAAAATTAAATCAATATCAGTTGCAGCAATCCCAGCCATTGCGATCGCTTGTAAGCTAGCTTCGGCTGCGAGACTGCTTAAAGACTCGCTTTCTGATGCAATTTGTCGGCTTTTTATCCCCGTTCGCGTCGTTATCCACTCGTCGGAAGTGTCAACCAGTGCTGCCATTGCTTGGTTTTCTAGGGAAGCAGCAGGCATTGCCGAACCACTTCCAGTAATTGCTATTCCTGTATTTTGCACTCCTACTCTCCCACGCTATTAGTCATTAGTCTTGAGTCATTAGTCATTAGTCATTAGTCATTAGTCTTTGGTCATTCACAATTCTTCAAAAACAAATTCAATAACAAACTCAATAACAAACCTTTGTAGGTAGACAGAATTAATTACATAATGTCATTGCGATCGCAATGACTGTAAATATTTTTGTTTATCTACCCATATAGATAAATACGAATCGGATTCCCACAGGTTAAGACAAATGACTTTTGACTCTTGACAAATGACTTTTGACAAAGAACTTTTGAGGTAGACACGCGGATAAAGGCTTTCCGCAGGCTAAGACAAAGGACTAACTGCTTTCGCGTTGTAGGCTTTGATCTTGAGACTGGATTCTTTGTAACACCTGGTTATCCACAGCTTCTTTTGCCATCCGAATCGCATTAAAGACCGAAGGCGCTTGGGAGCTGCCGTGACCAATGATACAAATTCCGTCTACACCTAATAGTAAAGCTCCGCCATGTTCGGCGTGATCCATTCGTTGCTTTAGCCGTTTCAGGTTGGGTTTCAAGATTGCACAACCAAGCTGACCTTGCAAACCTTGAGGTAACTCTTCACGGATAATTTGCAATATTATTTCTCCAACAGCTTCGGCGAATTTGAGCAACACGTTACCCACAAAGCCATCACAGACAATTACATCAAAATCACCAGAGAGGACATCACGCCCTTCGGCGTTGCCAGCAAAAATGACCCGATTATTATCCCGTAGCATCTGGTTAGTACGCACTGCTGCGTCGTTACCTTTGGAGTCTTCTTCACCGATATTAAGTAAACCAACTTTGGGTTCGTTAACACCCAGAACGTACTGGCTGTAAACCGAACCCATCACGGCAAACTGCTCTAGAAATTTGGGACGGCAATCCACATTCGCACCAACATCAAGTATTAATACTTGTTTGCTAGCAATCATTGTGGGAAACACCGCACCAATTGCCGGACGGTCAATACCCGGCAGTCTTCCTAAACGCAGTAAAGCCGATGCCATTGCGGCACCGGAATGTCCCGCAGAAAATACTGCGTCTGCCCTTTTTTGCTTTACCAAATCCATTGCGACGTTGATGGAGGATTTTGGCTTGCGCCTCACCGCAGTTAACGGTTCTTCCTCCATTCCGACTGCTCCCTCGGAAGGAACAATCTCAAGCAGCGCCATATTGGTTTTTGGCGGTAGTACAGATTCAATCTGCTCGGGGTCGCCCACCAATAGTATTTCTACACCCAGTTCTTCCCGTGCCCGCAGAGCGCCAGTCACGATTTCCTTGGGTGCTAGGTCCCCTCCCATTGCGTCAATTGCGATCCTCACGCAAGTCGATCCCATTGCTCAAAGCTTGTAGAAACCTTACAAATTTTACCAGATGGCTCTACTTAAAAAAGTAGGCTTATAAATCCCATCTCATCCGCAACCCACGTTAACAATTATTGATAATGTAAACAAGTGGTCAGGAAGTTGGGAGGAAAGGAAGATTTTTGCAAAAATACAATAAATTTTCCAGATAGTGGTCAATTATTTGGGAAGAGAGTAGACAAAACACCCCTCACGTGCTTCAAATGGAATTTTTCTTTAACATGGTGCGGTTTAAATGAGCCAAGTATTTATCCATGTTTCCTGATTATATTTCCTGAGTCACCCGTAGATCAAAAATTCTGCGTTTTTCTAGGGTTTTGCTTTTGTAGAGGTGATGTGGAGTTTCCCTTTCTAGCGATAAATTCAATGATTCACTTCTGGATTTTAAATATTTGGGTAAATATTTGATAACTTAACATCATATTGTGTTGTTACCCACTTCCGTAGTGAAAAAATGCCAGTTACTATGTTTACTCAGTCGGCAAATTTGTAAAAGATTGTATAGTACCACAGGACATTCAAAACGATATACTTATCGAGGACTAAAGAATGCTGGAATTGTTTGGGTCTGGCTTGTTTTCACTTTGGCTGGAAATGGCTGGTGTACAAGTTAAGCCTTTGGATGCCTTGGAGGCATTAGCTTGGCAAACGAGTCCTGGATTAGTTGTCGCAGCCGATCCAAATCCAGCAGGAGCGAAAACGGTTGAGCAATATTTCAAGGATTTGGTAACTGGAAAATTAGTGGCAGGAAATACAATCCAAAGTCAAGGGATTTGGATGCAGTCGGGTCCAATTCTCATGGCAAATCATGAAGGTACAACACCGATTCCTGCGGCTTCCCTGACTAAAATTGCGACTTCGCTGGTATCTTTGAAGATGTTGGGTGCGGAACACCAATTTGAAACTTTGGTTAGCGCTACGGGACCAATTCAAAACGGTGTGTTGCAGGGTGATTTGGTGCTGACTGCTGGTGGCGATCCATTATTTGTGGTACAAGAGGCGATCGCAATTGCTAATAGCTTGCACAAGATGGGGATTAAGGAAGTTAAGGGAAATTTGGTTGTTGTTGGTGATTTTGCCATGAATTTCCAACGCAATCCAATCATTGCTGGTGAATTTTTCAAACAAACACTTAATTCTGCTGCTTGGTCAAGGGATATTAATATACATTATTCGACCATGCCCAAGGGTACGCCCAAACCCCAACTCAAAATAGCGGGTAAGGTAGTTTTGGCAACAGAACAAGTTCCCTCGCCAACTCTGCTAGTTAAACATCGCTCGCTGCCTCTCAAGCAACTCATTAATGAGATGAATGTATTCAGCAATAATGATATGGCAGAAATGCTGGCTATTGCTGTGGGAGGTCACACTGTTGTGCAATCAACTGCTGCGAAATTAGCACGAGTACCGGAATCAGAAATTCAATTAATTAATGGTTCTGGTTTAGGAGTGGAAAATCGTATTTCTCCCCGTGCTGTCTGTTCGATGTTGATGGTGTTGCAACGGGAAGCTGTTGTGAATGGGATGACGCTGGCGGATTTATTCCCAACTTCAGGAATGGATCATCGTGGGACAATGAATTCCCGTCACTTGCCGAATGCGACTGTGATGAAAACGGGGACATTACGGGATGTTAGCGCTTTAGCTGGGGTTGTACCCACACGCGATCGCGGTTTGGTTTGGTTTGCAATTATTAATCGTGGTCCTTTTGTCCCGGCATTCCGTCAAGAACAGGACAAATTTGTCCAAAATCTAGTCAAACAACTACAGTTACCCCAAACTGTTCCCACTGCGATCGCACCTCATTCGGGGGTTAAAAATATACCTCTTTTGGGTACAAATGATCGGAATGAAGTTGTATTTAAGGGCTAGTAGTTTAGTCTTATTTAATACTAGTCAAAGTCAGGGCAAACAATCGTTTGCCCCGACAATATGCGTGATTGCGATCGCAAAACCCTTTGGACTCATCCAATCTACGATTTTAATACTTTTTATACAGATGACCCGGTGGGTCGTCTCTACCTATTTTCTGGTTCCGATGGCACAATATTTGTAATTGCTCTCTGCCCATTACTACCACTTCTAACTACAATTTTTTCTTGCTGAATGTTACCTGTGGCAGTTTCACCTGTAAATGTTAGGGATGGTTCGGGTTGTTGATAAACGACATTTCCTTGAGCTTCAACTTGTTGATTATTTAAATACCAAGTTAATTTATCTGACCTAATTGATTGACCACGCTTGCCAACACCGTTAACTTTTCCCTGTAAATATACTGTGTTCTGAGGAATTCTTATTTCGCCTTGATTGGCTGTTACTAACATATTTTCAGCAACATGCAAGACGCGCACGGGTGCTTTTGTTGTGACAATTTCTGTTTTGAGATTCCATGCCATCGAGTTGCTGACGATTTGCACTCGCGGTTCTGCAAGTTCGATTTGGGCATTTTTGGTAATGCTGACTACTTTGCTCTTTAAGTCAATGTCGGCACTGTCACCTTTACCACGATCGGTTATTTGATTATTTTTATAGTGGAAAAATTGTAAAGGGCGATCGCCGATTAATTTCTCTTGTTTGACTTGCCAAGTTAACTGTTCGGTTCGGACTTGAAAGGGTGGTTCGAGGGAGTTGGCAATCACCCCACCAATAAAGTCTACTCGCTGTTCGCGGGTTTTTACCCTGGCTTCCTGGGCTATTGCGTCAAGTTGCTTGTGCTTACCAGTCAACTGCTTACGAACGATTAATAAATCTTCTTTAGGTCGCCATTCTAACTCATTTCCCCGCAATACAACCCCATTTACTGGGTCTGTTGCAACTATTTTTCCTCGAAGAATGAGAATTAATTGCTTGTTATTTTGCTCAATATCTGCTTTGTCTGCTGTGACTTTGTAAACTACTTTTCCATCCTGAAAAAGTTCTCCGTAGGGATTTTCGGCTTCACCGATTTCTTTTTCTTTAATGTATCTTCCCTTTTTTACATCTACTCTCCAAAGCAATTTTCCCGATTCGTCAATGGCATCGAAAGAACCTCCAAATACTGTCAATTTGCTTTCAGATGCTGGTTCGGTGGATTTATCTTTGGGTTTGGGTTTATTGCTGGGGTTGCTACAAGCAAATAATCCAATTGCCAGCAAAATTGCGATCGATAGACGGAAGGGGGAATAGGTTCGGGAAGGAAGGAGGAAGAAGGGGAGGATTTTATCCCCTGCTTCTTTTCCCCTTTCCCCTTTTTCCTTTCTCCTTTCCCCTTGTCCTGTCTTTCTACTCATCCCCATCTCCAATTACTTGCATCATGCTTCTGGAACTTCCAGATGTCCTTCGATGTCGGGTTGTTCCAGAAAACCCATACTAGATAAAGGACGATATGGATAACTTTGACGGGGTGTTTTTTGGATATCTTCTTTGATAGCTTCTAAATCTATATAGCGATCGCTCACGTTAATCAAGCTATCACTGGTCATCGATCGCAAACTCACAACTTCTACCCGCACTCCTCGATAGCTGACGGAGTTAACTGCATAAGCCAAATCCCCATCTCCACTGACGAGAACGGCAGTATCATATGAATCCACTAATGCCATCATATCTACGGCAATTTCTACATCAAGGTTGGCTTTTTTGGAGCCATCGGGTAACTGCACCAAATCCTTGGCAATGACGCGATAACCATTACGTCGCATCCACAACAAAAAACCTTGTTGCTTCTCGTTGGTTCTATCTACACCTGTATAGAAAAAAGCACGTAAAAGCCGCGAACCACCAGTTAACCGACAAAGTAACTTGGTATAATCAATTTCTATACCCAGTTGTAGAGCCGCATAAAATAAATTCGAGCCGTCAATAAATATACCTACACGACCACGATTTTCTAAAACCTGTTCCGGCGTGAATATCGAATCAGTTTCTAAATTGTTCAACATTGTTGTCATACCTCTTTTTTATCAAAGTAATAAAGGATACTAATTTTTGGGTTTACACTTATTTGAGCGAGACTTATGATAAGGTTTCAGGGCTATTTAATCTAGCCCTGATAAATATGTCAGAAACAGAAATTAAACACTAATCGTTTTTAGGTGGTTCAATGCGTCTAAAAATGGGTTGGGGTATACCCAACTGTTGTTCGCAATTTAACAATCCCCATTGTGAATGGGTTTGATAAGGTGCTGCGATCGCGGCATTAATTTGGTTGTTAAAATCAATGTCAAAACCGAGTTGCTGGTAAGCAGCAGTACTGATACTGGGAATTACCGGAGACAACAGATAAGCAGCTAGCCTAGCTGACTCCAGAACAGCATACAGCACTTTCTCCACTGCTGCTTGTTGTCCTTGTTTATACAATGTCCAAGGTGCTTGGTCGTCGATAAACTTATTACTAGCTTGGACGAGGGAGAGAACTAATGTACAAGCTTGACTAAAAGTCAATGCTTCGTAAGCATTTTTAACATCTTCTCCCAGATGTAAACCAATAGCTTTCAACGGATTTTCAGCAGGAATATTTTCGTTTGCAACAGATGGAATATTGCCATCGCAATATTTCTTCACCATGCCTAAAATGCGATTGAGCAAATTTCCAAAATCATTCGCTAAATCTGCATTTAATACATCGATGAATCTAACTTCATTAAAGTCGCCATCTTTGCCAAATTCGATTTCCTTAAGAAAGTAATAACGAACTGCGTCTGTACCGTAGGTATTAACCAAGGCTACAGGGTCTATAGTATTACCAGTAGTTTTACCCATTTTCCGCCCATCTTTGGTCAAAAATCCATGTGCAAAGATTTTATTTGGTAATGGAAGTTCGGATGACATTAACATCGCAGGTAAATAAACTGCATGAAACCGTAAAATATCTTTTCCAATTAGGTGTAGATTAAATGGAAACCATTTACTTAATGCTGCTGCTAATGTTGGTTCGTCATCGGGTTCAAGCAATGCCGATATATAACCTAAAAGTGCGTCAAACCAGACATAAAGTGTATGTTTAGGATTTTCGGGAACTGGGAAACCCCAATCTAAATTTACCCGTGAAATCGAAAAGTCTTGTAAACCTTGGTTAACAAAATTTAAGACTTCGTTACGACGACTTTCTGGTTGAATAAAATCAGGCTGTTCGTGATACAGTTTCAGTAATCTATCTTGGTATTTAGATAAGCGAAAGAAGTAGTTTTCTTCATCGCGCCATTCGACTGGCTTATTAGTGTGGATGGGACAGCGATTTCCTTCTAATAATTCGCGTTCGTCTTTAAATTCTTCGCAAGAAACGCAATACCAGCCTTTTTGCTGCCCTAAATAGATATCATCCTTTTCCCAAACACGTTGGAAAAATTCTTTAACGATCGCACCATTATTCGGTGCTGATGTTCGACTAAAGCGATCGTATTGGATGTTTAGCAATTCCCAGAGGGAGACAAAATTTGGGACTATTTCATCACAGAACTCCTGTGGATTCAAGCCTTTAGCTTCTGCGCTCCGTTGAATTTTCTGACCATGTTCGTCTGTTCCAGTCACCAGCAGGACTGAATTACCTAGTAATCTTTGAAATCTTGCTACAGCATCTGCTGCTATTGTGGTATAAGCGCTGCCGATATGCGGCAAATCGTTTACATAATATAGCGGTGTTGTCAGTGCAAATCTTTTTCCTGTTATATCCACTCGATTCATGCAGAATACAAAAACAACTTGAATTTATAACCTTTTTTTATCTTTAGTTTTTAGCTTTATTTTTCAGCTAAAACCAAGTAATTATATAATATCTCTCACAATTTTTCAAGTAACATCTTTATATTAGCAAATTTATTTCGGATAAACTTATTTTCTAATAAGTAGAATTTTGGTTAACTTTTACCAAAAATCCTAATATCAGTAATTGATTCAGCTTATACCAAATATCGTTTTTGATTTGTTGTGACTAGAAATACAATTTTGAGAATAGAGAAATTATCAGCAAAAATAATAATTAAGAAAAATTATGGTTTTTTTGCGAGTTAAAGGTGATTTTTATCGCTTTTCTGCTTTTAAAATCTCGAATTATTGTATTGAGAATACCTAATCTTCACTTCCATTCCCAACCCCAGATACAAAATAAAGGACAGATTTTTCCTAATATGGTATTTAATAGCTGCTAGGGGAAGCACTGATATCCTTTAGAAAATAATAAATAATTCATTAAAAAACGACTCTTTTACTGATGAATGTCCCAAAAGTTGAATTAAAGCCTTGTTTTTTGAGTCCGAAAAAACCGAAGCCAGAGTACCCATTATTTGTATATTTACCAGGGATGGATGGTACAGGTCAACTATTGCGATCGCAAACCGCAGGATTGGAGGTTGGTTTTGATGTGCGCTGTTTTGCTATCCCACGTCATGATTTAACTAGCTGGGAAGATTTAGCAAACAATGTACTCGATTTAATTTATACAGAGTTAAAAAGAAACTCGCAACGTCTAGTTTACCTGTGTGGCGAGTCATTTGGTGGTTGTCTAGCACAAAAAGTGGCTATCAAAGCACCACATTTATTCAAACGTATTATTTTGATTAATCCTGCATCTAGCTTCAAATTGCGTTCTTGGTATGTTTGGGCATCGCCATTAATGAATTTAGTGCCGGGATGGGTGTATGATGTCAGTTCAGTTGGGCTATTGCCATTTCTGGCTGCATTGACGCGAATTACACAAAGCGATCGACAAGAACTTTTAGAAACAGTTAGTTCTGTTCCCAGAGAAACTATAATTTGGCGAATATCTTTGTTGCGACAATTTGATATTGATGAATCAAAGTTGTCTCAGCTTACACAACCGACATTAATATTAGCTAGTTTGGAAGATCGACTTTTACCTTCACGGGAAGAAGCTCAAAGGCTAAAAAATATTTTTCCTAATTCTAATATTGTAACTTTACGAGATAGTGGACATGCTTGTTTATTGGAAGCGGAAATAAATCTCTACAAGATTTTAAAAGATACTAATTTTATTTGAGAAAGGGCAGGAAGAAGGAAGAGGGAAGAAGGAACAATAAAAAAATATATTTTGCCCTTTGACTAATGTATAAAAACCTTTCTCATAACCATATTGTTAATTTTTTGGAATAGAATTGATATTACTTGCTTACCTTTCCTAGTTGAAACGAACCATAGAAGCTGCGATCGCAACTAACTAGCTTGCCATTTTCCCTTTCTCCATGCACCATTAAGGGAATTTTAAGCAATACTGGTACATGTTAGTTAAGCAGAATACAAAAAAATGGAAGTTCGAGCAACGAATAACTCTCTCTTAGAATGGTCTGGAGATGGTTTAGCTGTTGGATTATTTGAAGATGCTACAGAAATAACTGGTGATTTGGCGATTCTAGATCAAAAATTCGCTGGTGTATTAAAAGAATTAATTGCCGAAGAAGAATTTAAAGGTAAACTCGGTAGCACTATAGTGACTCGTGTTGGTGTCGGTAGCTCAATACGCAAAGTTATTTTGGTTGGTTTGGGTAAACCCGACACACTCAAAATCGAAACCCTCCGACGTGCTGCGGCTGCTGTTGCTAGGTTGGCGAAAAAACAAAAGTGTAAAACCCTCGGTATTAGCTTGCCAATTGCTAATAATGATACTGCTGCCACAACCCAAGCGATCGCAGAAGCTGTACAACTGGCTCTTTTTCAAGATACCCGGTTTAAATCGGAACCAGAGGAAAAAACAACACAAGTAGAAACAGTAGATTTACTCGGTTTATCTGGACAGGAAGCAGCAATTACCCGCGCTAATCAGGTGACTTCCGGGGTAATTTTGGCTCGTGAGTTAGTCGCAGCACCAGCAAACTCCTTAACACCAATTACAATGGCAGAAATCGCCCAAGTCATTGCCAAAGACCACGGTTTGCAACTAGAAATATTAGAGCAGGCAGATTGCGAAAAACTCGGTATGGGTGCTTTCTTGGGGGTTGCTCAAGCATCGGAAATACCACCCAAATTTATCCACCTCATCTACAAACCCGTAGGAACACCACGTCGAAAAGTTGCGATCGTCGGTAAAGGTTTAACTTTTGACTCTGGTGGTTTGAATATTAAAGGTGCGGGAAGCGGTATCGAAACCATGAAAATTGATATGGGAGGTGCTGCGGCAACATTAGGCGCTGCAAAAGCGATCGCACAAATCAAACCCGATGTGGAAGTGCATTTTATCTCTGCCGTCACAGAAAACATGATTAGCGGACGGGCAATGCACCCAGGCGACATATTAACGGCATCGAATGGCAAAACTATCGAAGTTAATAATACTGATGCTGAAGGGCGTTTAACCCTGGCTGATGCCTTAGTTTATGCCGATAAATTGGGTGTGGAAGCGATCGTGGATTTGGCGACACTTACTGGTGCTTGTGTGGTTGCTTTGGGTGAAGATATTGCTGGATTATTTACACCTAACGACGACTTGGCAAAACAGCTAGAAACAGCAGCAGAAAGCGCAGGGGAGAAGGTTTGGCGACTGCCGATGGAAGAAAAGTATTTTGAGGGTTTGAAGTCGGGTATTGCCGATATGAAGAATACTGGACCCCGTGCAGGTGGTTCGATTACTGCATCGTTATTCTTGAAGCAATTCGTTAAGGATACACCAGCTTGGGCGCATCTTGATGTTGCAGGACCAGTTTGGGCAGATAAGGAAAACGGTATAAATAATCCGGGTGCGACTGGGTATGGTGTCCGTACTTTAGTTAATTGGGTGTTGAATTAATTGGCTTTTAGTCTATAAGACATCCCAGTTATATGTATCATTTGTAGGGGTGGGGTATTCCCACCCATTATTTATTGATGTTCACTAAATAATTGTGGTGCAACTTTGGTATTAAGCTCCGCTTATCGCAAAAATAACATCTTCTTGTCTGTGAAGAACTTTTTAATTATTTAGCTCCTTTGACTAATTCAGAATTAAGACAAATAGCAGAATATGTTTTAAGTGAATTGCAATAGCTGTAAATGTTGAGAAAAGAGATACGTTAAAATTCCTCAATCGAAACTAGAATTACATGTCTATTATCAAAATAATCTACAACTATAATACTGGGATGGCAGCATATGACCAATGTCATCCACCAACAATTAATTCCCAATGGCAAGCTTTTAAAAGTGAATTTGACGAGTTTATTGAAGAACCCAGTATTGATGAAGCTTGGGATATTCTCCATTCCTTTGGCAGATTGATTTGGAAATTGACCAAAATCCCCTTGCATTTACTGGCATTTCCAACGGTATACAAACACAGTCAAAGATTCGCGGAATACGGTTGTATTCGCAGTCAACGTAATTGTGAATTTAGTTGCATTAATTGCACTTTGAATCAATCTTCTAATTAATTAGAAAAAATAAACCTCGTCCATTTTGTAACAAGCGAGTTTTTGATTATTCTGTTGCGTCATTGCGACGTATGCTTTAATTGGGATAGGAAATTATCTACTCCATCTTGAAATGAGTTGTGCGATCGTAATTATGGACATAACCAGGTAATGGAATATTTTTTGGTAATTGAGAATCAGAAATAGGATTACCTGCAATTAATTCTAAAGGTAAAATACCTGCCCAAACAGGCAAATCATAATCAGCTTCATCATCTTTTGGCATTCCTGTGCGTATCTTTGCCGATGCTTCAATTAAAGGTAATGCTAGTACCATTGTACCTTGTAATTCTTGCCGATTTGGTTGACGTACATCATCCCATCTTCCCGGTATAACATGTTCGGTAAATGCTTTAAGTGCAGCAAGTTTTTCATCACTATTATTGACTATTTCTGCTTGACCAAATATCACAACAGAACGATAATTCATCGAATGATGAAAAGCCGATCGCGCAAGTACTAAACCATCAATTAATGTCACAGTCACGCACACTTCAACACTACCAATTACAGAGCGTAACATACGACTTGCTGGGGAACCATGAATGTAGAGTTTATCGTTGATTCTTCCATACGCAGTCGGAATTACAAACGGTTGATTATCGACAACAAACCCAACATGACACACCAAACCCTCATCTAAAATCTGGTAAATTGTTGTGCGATCGTAATTGGAACGTTGAGGGATTCT
Organism: Brunnivagina elsteri CCALA 953; assembly: GCF_002289455.1. GTDB lineage: Bacteria > Cyanobacteriota > Cyanobacteriia > Cyanobacteriales > Nostocaceae > Brunnivagina > Brunnivagina elsteri. The sequence goes on along the minus strand of NZ_NTFS01000122.1, from coordinate 2,700 downwards.
TTTAACTTGACTGCGTTGGGTTGCAGTCAATTTTTCTTGGTTGCATTCGCTTTCAAAATTATTCATAGTTACCTCTTTGAGTTCAGTTTGATTAAGTTCAGTATGATTAAGCTAAATCTAAATGCATTGCATTACTCTCAACAAAAGCAAGACTTTGATAAACAGGTTTTCCATCTGGGGAAGCATTTAAAATTATTCTTGTGCAACCAATATTTTTTAGATGTTCAATTGCTGTATTTGTTAATTGCTTTGCAATACCTTTTCTGCGATATTCTGGTTCAACATAAACACCCCAAATATAACCAAATTGGCGATAATTTGATTTAATTGCATTTGGATATAAACCTGCATATAACTGACAGCTTGTCGAACCAACTATTACACCATCAATTTCTGCCAAAAAACTTTGATAAAACAGATTTTGACGCGCATTTTCGATAAATTGAATAATAATCTCCTGCCAATTATCTTCTATCCCATCTTCAGGAATACCAACATCAATCCACATTTTATAAAAGTGTTCAGAAATCAATATATCTTCGTCTGATTGAACTGCTTGAATAATGATTGTTTGTTGCATTTTTATTCTTAATCTCACTCTACAAAAAATCTTCAAATATCAGAGAATTTGAGGGATTCATTCCGATTCTTTGATAAACTTCCTGCGCTTTCGTATTCCCTTTATAGACATATAAACGCAACCCAGATACTTGAGCTAATTGTGCTTGTTGTTTAAGATGCATGTAAAGAGAACGAAAAATTCCTTGTTGACGATAACTGGGTTCAACATATACATCTTGTAACCACCAAAACCAAGCATTTCTCCAATCACTCCACTCAAAAGTTATTAATGCGATCGCAATTATTTTACTTTCAATTTCCACAAGCGTATAAAACCCACGATTAGAGTCTTTGAGTACAGCTTCAACTCCTGAAGTAATTATTTCCGATTCGAGTTTTTCTCCCCTTACCTCCATAGCTAGCGATTGATTGAAGCTAACTATAGTTGATAAATCCTCTAATTCTGCCTTGCGAATAATACAGTTTCTCTGATTCATAAAACTTTCATAATTACTGAATTGAAGTATTTCTAAAACTTTTATTCTCTGCAACTCTACGTGAGATAAATTTATGCCTTAAATTTATACCTAGATTAAGTCAGAGATGAGCATTTTTACTCAAGAACTTTCGTTTTCAACAACATATTTAAAGATTAATTTCCAGAGTGGTCTTTTACAAGAGCCACTTTGCTAATTTATTACCAGTCCACTTTGAGTTTAAAATACTGAGCTTTGACAATGGATTTAGTAATTACCCTCGATTCCCATTCCCCCCTACCCTTACATCAACAAATCTATGAAGAATTGCGTCAAGCTATCCTGTCGGGGAAATTGTCACCAGGAAAACGTATTCCCTCAACCAGAGAAATGGCAAAATCTTTGGGGATATCTCGCAGTACAGTAACGCAAAGTTACGAACAACTTCTGAGTGAAGGATATCTGGAAACTATTATTGGTTCAGGAACTTATGTTTGTACTCAACTTCCTGATGATTTATTGCACTCACAACCTGTTAAAAATATAAAAAAAATTACTCATCCAGAAGTTAAATTATCCCGGTATGCAGAGACATTATTTCAGACAGAAGCAGTTCCCAGAATATACGAAAATAAATTAGAAATTAGCTTTCGTTATGGTCGTCCAAAATTCAATAATTTCCCCATTAAATTATGGCATAAATTACTTTCTAAACATTGTAATTCCAGTTTAGATTGGTTAGATTACTCCATAGAACCTTTAGGATATAAACCTTTACAGGAAGCTATTGTTAGTTATATTTCTCGCGTTCGTGCTGTTAATTGTCAAGCTGAACAAATATTAATCACAAACGGAACCCAACAGGCACTAGATTTAATTATGCGTCTTTTAATTGAACCTGGTGATATTATTGCTTTAGAAGAACCAGGCTATCTTAGTGCTAGATTAATTTTTCAAACACATGGTGCAAAGTTATTACCAATTCCTGTTGATAACTCTGGTTTGATAGTAAGTAAACTAGCGAATAACCAAAATATACGACTTGTTTATGTTACACCTTCCCATCAATTTCCCACAGGTGTAACTCTATCTTTACCAAGACGTTTAGAATTACTGAATTGGGCAAAACAATACGGTTCAATTATTATTGAAGATGATTATGACAGCGAATATCGTTATGGAGATAGACCAATTCCTGCCTTACAAGGATTAGATAATAGCAATTCTGTACTATATATTGGTACTTTTTCTAAAGTCTTATTTCCATCATTGCGAATTGGTTATTTAGTACTTCCCCAAAATTTAGTACCTATTTTTGCTTGTGCAAAATGGTTAAGTGATAGACATTTACCAATTTTAGAACAGCAAGTATTAGCAGAATTTATCACAGAAGGGCACTTAGAACGACATATTAGAAAAATGCGATCGCACTATGATTGTTGTCGTCAAGTTCTCGTCAAAGCTTTAAAATCTCACTTTGGAGAGAGTGTAGAAATTTTAGGTGAAAAAGCAGGTTTACATATTATGGTAAGGTCAGGGCTATTTCATTCTAAAAAGTTGCTGAAGTGTGTCTAACCCAAAGGAAGACAACCGTTGAGCTTGCGCCATATTTTCAAACATATTGTCACGGAATAAATTAAGTGCGAAATTTCGAGCGATCGCA
>NZ_NTFS01000121.1 GCF_002289455.1 Brunnivagina elsteri CCALA 953 | reverse complement strand
TTTTTGGCGAGGAGAATCTCTATTGAATTTATTAAATTTATTAAATTTATTAAATCTATTAAATCTATTAAAAATTATTCTGATAACTTTATGCGCGATCGCACAATTTGGGTTTGGATTTTTTAATCCAGCGCTAGCTCTCGATATATCCAACGGAGCTAAAATTTTTACTAATAATTGTGCCTCATGCCACATTGGAGGTGGTAATATTCTTATTTCTGGAAAAAGCCTGCGAAAAGAAGCTTTATCACAATACTTAGAGGATTACGATACTGATTCTATCCAAGCAATTAGTTACCAGATGACAAATGGTAAAAATGCCATGCCTGCTTTCAAGAATAAATTAAGCGAGCAAGAAATTCTAGAAGTTGCTGCTTTCGTATTTCAACAAGCTGAACAAGGTTGGTGAAGTGAATGTTAATAATAAAGTGGGGAAATTCCCACCTTATTATATTTCAAATTACATTCCACGAACCTTTCTACTTAGAATCTTGCTCTTGCTTAAATTGCCTTAACTTCTGAACCACACTTGGCTGCTCAGAATTCGCTTCAGAAGTAGATTGATTTTGACTTTCGCGCAATTTTTCTACCAAAGGTTTAGCTGTTATTTGAGGAGTAGGTGCTGATTGAGTACCAGACCGTTTCAATGGTAATAGTGGTGCAGGCTCAACCCGATCGAGGGGAGATGATGTTTCTTTTGGTTTAAAATTGGGTAACTTCGGTGGTGTTGTCCGATTTCCACCCACTGGTGTTACTTCGCTAGATGGTTTATCAATCGAAGTTGGTACTGTAGAACCAGTGTTTGGAGTATTTGTTTCCGTCGGAGTATTAACCTGGGGAACTGTAACAGGCTTATTTCTATTTAATTGCAGTCCAGAAAATGGCTTGATTGTCGGATTAGAACCTTGTGGAGCAACGGGAGCAGGTTGGTTATTTTCGTTTGCCGTTGTGTTTTGAGGTTGTGCAGGTAATGTGCGATCGCTAGGTTTATTTTCAGTAGGTTTATCGCTGCTAACATTTCCATCCGGCGAAATTCGGAAGGTGAATAATTTACCTTTACCGTTTAGCGCAGCTGGATTTTCTTTGAAGTACTGCAATAAACGCTCGCGAACAGCTAATTTATTATTGGAAGGAATGGAAATTCCATCTTCGAGAAGTTGTACCGAGTCAATTTTATTTTGCCGATCCATCCTCACAGCTACCTCAACATTACGTTCGAGCTGGGATTTAGGTATACTTATCACAATCGGCGCACCAGAAAATTGTACTTCTGGATACTGCTTTTTCGCTTCGGTAAAAGCATCTAACATGCTAATCGTTTTTGTCGTCTCACCATTTACAGTTGGTGCATTTGGTGCAGTACCGGGAACTGTGGAACCAGCAGATGGTGTACCTGCCGCAATCTCGTTAATACCACCAGCTTGGGATTGGAAAGGTGTAACTGGTTGTGCGGCAACAGTATAGTTACCTTCGGTTGGTTTTGGTGCATTACCAACAGGAGCAATATATTGATCCGGTGTTACAGTTTGATTTTCCGGTTGCGGAACCTGTGCAGCAACTTCATTATCTGGCGTGGTGGTGTTTGTTGTTGCTTCGGGAGGTAAAGGTGGGGGGGCAACAGGGAAATTGCTAGGTTGAGTGACTGGTGGTTCTGGCAGATTACTCGGCACGAATGGACGAGGTAAATTTGCCGAACTATACGATCGCGAACCAAATGATCGCGAACCTAATCCAACATTATTAATACGGCTGCTGCGTGGAAATCTGGATATATTTACTGAAGCAGTTGGATTTAATCCAAAATTCGGATCGATTACCAAGTCTCGACGGTTGAACCGTTGGGAGCTATTTCCGGGTAGCGTTTGCAATGAAGGTGGTAATGATAAAGCACTAGAACCTGGTATAGCTGACATAATAGCACCTGGTGGTGGTGCAGGTGGCAATCCCGGCTGGGTATTAGGCAGGTTTAAAGGTAGTTGTTGCTGTCCAGGAAGTGACGGGATTTGACCAGGCAACGGTGGTAATTGAGCTTGCAGACTGCCAGATTGAGGTATGGGTATTTGAGGAAGACGACTTTGCTCGGCAGGAGTTAATTGAGTTAATCCAACGGGTTTGGAGTTTGTTGGTGTTTGCTTGGCTGACTTTGACGAATCAACGGGCACCAACGGTAGAATAAATGCGATCGCACCGTGGATACTCAACGAAGCTAACGCCGCAATTCCAGTTGGTTGAGTTAACACTTCTGGTATATTCTTCAAAAAGGAGACGTAAGACATAGTTGTTCTCGTTCACTCTGCTTGGTTAAGCTTGGTTGATATATATTGGTCTAGGAATTCTATCTTTAAAAGTTAATTCAGCAAGCGATGCATACCTTGATAAATAATACCTTCCCACCTGGGAAGTCAGAACAGGAAACACCCTAGCTTTCTTAAGCTCTACATATATTGAATCGAAGAGTATTATACCCGTTTATTATCAATTTATAAATCGCATCGAAAGGTAAATCAATTAAAAAATTCTAATCTCAAATATCTCTACTATTGTGACACTTGCTGTAAGTCATTATTATTCAATCCCAACCTTAAACTACTTATACAATTGTTTTTAATATTACTTATTAAATGTAATTTATTACTTAGATTAGATTCAGAAGTCGATTGTTCCCGTTTAAATAGCAGATCGTGACTAGATAATTTTACTCACTTACGCATAAGTTAAAAATATATATTTTTGTAAACGAAATTAAAATTCAAAACTAAAATTCAAAATGCCATTACCAACAATTATTGTACCGGGGAGCAAAAAACCTAATTATTGAAGGAGTTTTCCACTCTCCCCGTAGTTCGGGTATTTGTTACGGCTCTAACGAAGCTTTAGGAAAATGGGTGAATTATTTAGTTTAGCGACTCTTGATTGAAGACTAGATTGGATAACCAATACCAAAGGACTACCCATTGTTTAAATTTATTAGCTAAACTTGTAATAAAAGTATACATTTAGTCAAAAGGCAAGGATAGGTTAGCGATGGAAACGACGCGGTTCGATATCACTGTGCGACGAATCACAACATTGCTTGCTGTAGTAATTATTACGTTAGTGTTGATTGGCGCGACTACAGGAGTGCTGATTTCATTCTATTATGAGCCAGGAGCAGGCAAAGCATACGAATCACTAGCAAAAATTAGCACAGAAGTCACTTATGGATGGCTATTCCTCAAAGCTCATGAGATAGCAGGAAATGGAGTAATTGTAGTCGGGCTAATTCAAATAGTAATGCTGTTCCTTGGTAGACAATTTCGCAAGAATTGGTTAATCGCTTGGGTAAGTGGAATTTTATTTACCCTTAGCGCAATTGGACTAAGTTGGACAGCAATAATCCTTGGTTGGAGCCAAGAGGGATATTGGCGATTTAATATTGAGCTAGGTACTATTAAATCTCTGCCTGTAATTGGGAATCAACTCCGGGATATTTTAACTGGTGGAGGTGGAGTTGATAGTGTTACCATTCAACATCTCTATACCATCCATAGTTATATTGTTGCTGTGATTGCTCTGACTCTCGCCATAGTGCATTTAGTTAGCGTGTTTTGGCAAGAAAAGCAAACCGATAACGAAATTCCCAAAACCGAATCAGCAGAAATAACCGAGTTGCGATCGCTCTCTTAATTAGAGCTAAACCTCGTCTAACTTGAGAACTGTAGTTTTTCGTGAAGATTTTGAGATTGCTACCCTGCGGGTAGGCACGAAGTGACTTCCGAAGGTAGCCGAAGAAGCGCGTCTACCTACGTCGCAATGACGGAACAGAATAATCAAAAACTCGCTTGTTCCAAAATGGACGAGGTTTAACATATCGAAAATATCGGAAATAAATATAAGGGAGACGCGATATATCGCGTCTCTACATTCCTAACTCCTAACTCCTTCTACTTCCAATAGGTTCTCGATGGCAAGACGGGTATATTTCTTGGTATCAGATAATCTTTTTAATAAATTGGGTCGGGGATCGTGTAACAAATAAATAATGCGATCGCCTATCTCCCATTCCTGTGTAGCAGGTATTATCTCTAAGCGTTTGTCGCGTTCAATCAAAATTGGAACCAATTCCCCAGTATCAATCAAAGCTTGCAAATAAGCTTTTTGGTTGCTAAAGTCAGCAGCATTGAAAGTTGTTTTCCCTAACGTGACTTGCCCATCGTCCAAGTACTCGTTCCAAGTCTTGATGGTAAAGTCAGAAATAAACGCTTGGTTAACTTTATTACTATTATTATTCGCTGACGACGCACGGGGAAAAACTGCTAAAACCATTGGTGGGTGAAATTCTTCTGCTGCACGTTGCGCTAATACAAAATTTACTTCACCATTATTAGTCATTGCTAAAAACGTACCCATTGACTCCAAGCCCGCATCATCCAATACACCCGTATCTAAGGCACTGCTGATAATCACCCGCAAATTTTCAGCTTCAGCCGCCTGACTACATTCCGGGTCTGTATCTATCATCACTACATCTTCGCCCCGTTGCTGAAACAGTCTAGCAATCAGCAAACTTAGAGGATTACAGCCAACAATGACTACACCAGTTGCTTGTTTAGATGAAATTTGCAGTAAATTGGCAATCCAGCCTGCCGTTAAGCCCTGACATACCACAGTCATAATAATTGTCAGGAATACCAAAGCCTTAATTGCTTCACCACCAGCAATTCCTCGTTGTGTCAGGGAAATTGCAAATAACGAACCAATAGAAGCACAGACAATACCTCTTGGTGCTACCCAACTTAAAAAAAGTTTTTGTCTCCAGTTCAAATCACTGTTCCAAGTACAGCAGAGAATATTGATCGGACGCACGATAAACATTAACGCTAAAACAGTAAATAAACTACCCCATCCTAAAGCAAATACGCTTTTCATCGACAAGTCAGCAGCAAGCAAAATGAATAAGACAGAAACACTGAGAATTGTTAGCTGTCCTTTAAATTGTCGCAGTAAGCGGTCTTCCGGTACTGATGAATTAGCAAACACCGCACCTGCCGTCACGGTTGTCATAATCCCAGATTCGGTACGAATTGTTTGTGCAAGGGCAAATAATCCCCACAGCACTGCCAATACAACTAAATTTTTTAACTCAAAAGAGAGAAAATTGGCATGTTTGAAAATTAGGCTCATTAAATAGCCCCCCATTGCCCCAATTACGGCTCCAATGCCTAAACGGATAAACAAGCCCATAACCGCGATTTTAGGGTCAGAATCCCCATTTAAAACTGTATCGAGAACAACAAATGCTAGAATCGCTCCCACAGGGTCAATCAAAACTCCCTCACCTTCTAGCAGGGTTGCCACTTGTCTATCGACGTTGATTTGTTTGAGCAGAGGGCTAACAACCGTTGGTCCTGTGACTACGATAATAGAAGCATATAAAAATGCGATCGCCCAAGGAAATTCACCCAACCAATGGGCTGCCACACTCCCACCCAACAAAGTTATCAGCGTCCCCAAAGTTACTAGCAATTGTAGTGTTACCGAAACTTTGTACAACTCGCGTAAATCAAGGCTGAGTCCACCTTCAAATAGAATAATCGCTGTTGCTAGTGCCACAATTGTTTCTAACCCAGTCCCCAGCAAATGGGGGTGCAGTAAGCCAAAACCATCCGAACCTAGTAGAATGCCAAATAGTAGCAAAAATACGATACTGGGTAATCTCAGGTAAGCAGCTAACACCTGGGCACTAATTCCGGCAATGACAGTAATCACCATCTGAAGGGTGATATCAAAGGATGCTTCCATGTGGTCGATTTTGAACGATCGTTACCAAAATCTTTTCTAAATTCAAAATATCTTGTGAAGAATTGTAAATTCTAAACCGATTGGGTGCAACGCCACACCCTACCTTTGTTACTAAATTTAGATTTAATTTCATACTTAGCTAACTATCTTACGGTATTTACAGGTGTTACTGTGCAAAGACGATAACACTTTTTAGAGGAACATCTGTGGGAGCGATCGCATTTAACTTTTAGCTTCATGTCTGAATTTTCCCTTTTCTCTTCTCTCAACGATTTTTTCTCTTGAAACCTCTTGACATCTATAGTAAAAAATATTAATTTATATATTGTCGAGTCTAACGCGCCCCCATCGTCTAGAGGCCTAGGACACCTCCCTTTCACGGAGGCGACGGGGATTCGAATTCCCCTGGGGGTATTAGACTAAAACCCGCATCTAGCTATTTACTAGTTGATGCGGGTTTTGACATTACGGAAATCAATTGTCTGTGTCTGTTGGATAAAGATTTTGCCAACAATAATTGTCCGTTTAATTCCCTTAATTAATATAGTGTTTCAACTCGCTGTTGAATAGCAAATAGATTCATCCGCAAATCGTGACTGAGACGATTTTCGATCACCCCTATGGGCATAATCCGTTTGGGATGTACGAAAATACTGTAGCAAAGATTGGTTCCTGGCTGGTTAGCTACAGAACATGGCTGTAATTGCCAGCTTCCAGAAAACTCTTTCAAATCACCTTCGATCATCTGAAAAGTAATTTCCTTAGGAAAATGCTCTTGTAAATCTAGAACAACACGGGCACAAAAATTAAAGTTTAATAAACGCTGCGAACCAACTTGTTCAAGACGAATACCACCTTGGGGATGCTCCAACAAACGACTTTTGGCAAGATTGGGGATAAAATCAGCCAAAGCTTCGTAGTCAGTTAAAAGTTTCCAGACTATTTCAGGCGATCGCGATATTTTCACTTTAGCAGTAATTTGGCGCTGTCTGTCGGCGATTTTCTCGATTTCGACTTCTACTGCTTGCAGTTCTAATGCATCGGATGCAAAATCTGCTGTATTATCTTGATTTTGTGCATTATGAGCAGAAATATCAAACTCATCTGCTGCTTTGTATTGTTCGGTCACGGTTAGATTATGATTTAATTTCGTCGGAGAATTGAGGAAGATTCAGAGTAAAACTAATCTTGCTAAAATCAGAATCTTCGATTTGATTGCTGGCAAGTGTAATTTCGCCGTTAAGGTGCTGAATTAATGATTTGACGAGTGCAAGTCCTAAACCAGTACCAGGAGTCCATCGTCCTCTTCCACGACGGAACTTGTCAAAGATATAAGTTACTTCTTCTTCGGAAATACCACGCCCGATATTTGCTAATTCAATAATAACTCGGTCTGTTTGTTCGATGACTTGATGATTAGCACGCAAATAGACAGTTGTATCTGGTTGCGAGTATTTAGTGGCATTTGCGAGTAATTCTTGTAAAATCCGGTCGAAGCTCTCAATTTCAGTTTCGATTTTCAGCGATTCTGGAGGCAATTCGAGAACTATATTTATACCCTTTTCTGAAAGTTTGGTTGCAAAGGTGCTTGTTAAATCTTGGATACGAGTATTTAAATCTACATTTTCTAATTGCGGACGTTCTTGGTGAGTTTCTAATTTTTGTAGTGTTAATAGGTCATTAATTAAATTAATTTCCTTGGTACACTCTTGTTCGAGAATATCAAAATATCGAGCTTGGCGATCGGCTTGGATACTCGGTTGACGCAAGTTACGTATTGCCATCCGCATATTTGTAAGTGGGTAACGGAGTCTGTCGCTCATATTACTCAAAAATTCATCTTTGAGTTCGTTGAGTTCCCGCAATTGTTCTACATACTGTCGGGTTTTTTCGTATAACTTTGCTTGCACTTCCAAACTACGCTGGAGTTGCGCTGTACGTTCGTCAACTAGCATTTGCACTTGTCGCAGCGTTTGCGACTGGATGACTGAATTGCTAACTTGGGCAGAAACCATTTCAACTATATTAGTTTCGGCTGATTGCCAGGCTCGAGCTTCTGCATGTTGGAGAACTAAAAAGCCTAAAATTCTACCTTGGTTCTCTAAAGGCATTAATAGCATTGCTGGTAGCTTTTCTAGGGCAAAGATTGGTGTCGCAGCAGCTACATCAGGAGAATCTGAAATATCACTAACAATAATTGGTTTGCCAGAATCTATAAAAATACGTTGGCAAAGTCCACAATCGGAAATTAAAAAAGATTGTTCTAAAGCTTGTTGGATAGTCTCTTGGACTGTATCTGGAAGAGTACCGGGGATGGTATTGCGGTAGCGTTCTGGATTTGACCATTCACCAATCACAGTCGCTTTGGCTTTAGGTACTTGTTTTTTTTGTCTAATTCTAAATAAAGGGTCTGTATATTTTAGTAATATTAATAAACCGCGATCGACTTGAAGGGCTTCGGCTGTTGAGGTCAGAACCAACTGGAGCATTTGATTTAACTCCAAGTTACTGCGACTCAAAATCGATAGCTGCTTGATTAAACTTTGGTGTTGGGCACAGGTTTGGACAAATTGTTGCTGTGAAGCAATTACTTGTGCTTGTCCAACTTGGGAGAATGCGATCGCACATGAAGCTTCGAGCGCTTCTAATAATTTTCTCTCATCCTCACTCCAATCATATGGCTGGGATTTAATTAAGCTGACAACACCATTAGTTTTACCGGCAAACTTGGTTGGAATCGCCAAAACTGCCTTAATTGGAATATGTAACTGTTGACATCCGATTTCCAGACTCTGTTCAATCAATTGTGGAAATTCGATTGTCAAAGCCTCAGAAGCACACTGTACTACGGGCAAATCCACGGGTTCTATCGCAAAAATTTCATTGGAATTTGTCACCAGATATTCTGGCTTACACCAGTTAGCTGCGATCGGTTCTGAGGAATCTTCTCCCGTTAGAGATACCAAACAGCAGCAATCAATATCAAATGCGGCTCCTAACAATTGGGCAATATCTTGCAGCATCCCTGCTTGAGGCAATGTATTAGCGACAATCTGATTTATTTTTTGTGCCAGCTGCTGGGCTGGTTCCTCCTGGTGCTGCATCAGCTTTCCATGCGGGTATTTACTTGTTCGGTCTAATTCATCTAAACTTTGTAGCGGCGGTGAAAAACGCTGCTTCATTCCTGGCACACCATTAAATATTCTTCCCATTCTAGTTGTAACCACCCTCTTAGCATATCGTTCGCCCCTAATTTCGTAGCTACACCCCTGTCACCCTTCGAGCTTGTATCAAAACTTTTCCTCACCTGTTATAGCCCCTTTTCTACGAAATGACAAAACCTATCTACATGTTGAACATATATACAAGCATATGAGGATACATATTGCTACATCAGAGTCAGTAATTTAGCTAAGTTAGGTGTTCAAGTATCTGTATTAATTTACTTAACTATGACCTAGAATATCCCGTCTGTAACGATACACAAACCGTAATTTTGCTATATTTCAGATGAAAAATTATTAAATCTTACCAGCACTATCACTTACGTACACTTTAAATAATCAATACTATTTATCAGTATTTATCTGTAAATACCCATCATCGCAAGTTTTCACTTAAATATAGCAGGGTAAAACCGTATTTACCGAAAGCGGTGAGGGAGTATGTTAGATAATACCAACTAATAAATAAGCATTTTTACGGTAATATGCATCTCCCTGTCTTGATGATAAATTTACTAAGTACACTCGTAATTCTGAATTGTCAAGATATACCATACCCCTTATTCAAGGATTTATAAGGAAAATTGTATTAGCATGGGAATATATAGATTAAGTTGAATCTGAACAAAAAGTGATTTAGTTAAATAATAGTAATATAAAAAAATATTATTTTTCTGGATATATTTTTTAGAGTTTTTTTTGATGTATTTTTATCTTAATTTTTCATTAACAATGGCAACGCAGTCCAGCCAAGCATCTGGGAATAGCCGAGCTAGACTACGCTTTGTTGTCAACTAATCAACTAAACTCTCGACACTGAGAGGAACCATATCGCCATTTCTCGTAAATCCTAATAACATCGGTTGTTGTACTGAAATAACTTGACCTGTAAGTACACAGCGTTCTTCTTGCTGTGCCGTAGCAGCGATAGTAGCTCGTATATCAGCACGGGAAAATCTAGGTTTCCACTCGCCAGATTTTTGCTGCACAAAATTCCAAAGGATATCCCGGATCAGAGCTTGATATCCCTGATTTCCTGATAGTTCCTTGAGTTTATCTTTAAGTTCCCGCTCCAAACGGATGCTGGTAACTTCCATGTCAGTGGTTGAAGTGCGAGCGATCGTATGCATAATTTTCTCCTTGATAAGTATGGACAGGACAGTAATACAAGTGTAGTATGTTTAAAGGAATGATCAATAGGTGAAATTTTCTGTGATAACTCTTTACCCAAACTCCACTTCTACATGCCCCCGCAACTCGCGATTGAGTTGGGAATTTGGCTTTGTGGGAGTGGAGTACTTATTTATGGGTAATTTTATTGGTGATGGTCATCGCGACGAGCAAATTGCTCAAGAAGCAAAAGACGAGAATCGAGATTATGGATATACCCGAATTGGATATAACCGAATTAGCGTGCTCAATCTAGCGTCAAAACCAAGTAATAGAAGCGGATGGTACAGGAATAAAAGTGCTGTACCGATATAGGGATAAAAGACCATGAAAGTCAACTTTTAACCCCCGCTTCACCGAATACAGGAGAAGCGGGGGTTTTTAGTAGAAGTTTTTAGTAGGGTTTTTTTTAAAGAGGAGTAAAGCTGTGACGAACCCTTTTAGGCGAGTGTTAGAGCAATCGGTAGTAGTTTTTTCGCAAAACTATTTACCCGTATGTCGCGTCAATATTAAACGAGCAATTGTGTTGCTGGTGACGGAAAAAGCCGAACCCCTGGATTTTTCCAGCGCACAGAGTGGTTGGTTGGTTCGTTCTCCTAACGTAGTGGTGCAAGTACCAAAACACATTCGTTTGACAATAGCTTCTTCCGAACGTAGCTGGAAAGTACCCCCAGTTAACCGTCGGGAAGTATTGCGACGCGATCGCAACACTTGCCAATACTGTGGTAGCAGCAAACACTTAACCTTAGACCACGTAATTCCTCGGTCGCGGGGTGGTCAACACACATGGGATAACGTAGTTATTGCGTGTGAACGGTGTAACTCCAAAAAAGGAGACAAAATGCCTTACGAAGCAGGAATGCACCCCTGTACTAAACCCAAAGCACCCATTCACCCAACTATTGCTTTTGCAGAACAGTTTTGGATGGATAAGCAAGCAAACAGCCTGGAGTAACAGGAGCGCATGAATAATGCTGAAATTAACTTACACGGAAACTGACTTTTACCTTGAATATTTAGCTCAATCCCTCGAAGACTGGGTACAAGCGCGTGTAATTTTAGCACTGCGTATTGGTCAAAGTCTTTGCGTAGAACCCAGTACAGCATCGTTTTTACTACCTGTATATTTACTAGGAGTCGATGTGTTAAAAAAGTCAGAAATATCCAGTGAACGCGAAATTATGACTATTTGTGTTTGCGATTCTGAGTATATCGAAGTGACTTTGCAAGGTTCGTGGATATCTAGTGGTTGTAATGATGCTAATGGGGTTTTCGTGACGAAGATGAGCGATCGCACCGAGTTTTTTCTGCATAAACTTTGGCAGGAAGCACAAATTTGCCAGGAAGTTAGGAGTTAGTTCCTGGCAACAAAAATCCCCACATCTGTTGATTGGATGTGGGATTATTTAACTTTTTGCAGTTGTTGACGAACTATTGGGTCATTTGTCAGTGCGATCGCAAGCTTGAGGGAATTGTTTAGAGATGCGGAGATGTAAACTAAGTATCTGATACATTAAGGAAATCTCCCGCACACAAATCGAAGGGAGGTAGTTGTTTATTTTTTGATGCGATCGTTCTAATCTCCAATACCTTTTAAGCAAGTTTGTAAATCATCCATACTGGTAAAATCAAGTAACGCTTCACCCAAATTTTCTAATTGTTCCAAACCGAGAGATTCAACCTGCTGACGCACCTCTTGAGGTAATTCCCCTACCCGTCGAGTTAGTTGACGCAAAATGAGCGATCGCTCCCCCTCTTCCTTAATTTCGCGGTAAACCCGTGTTTCTTTCAGTGTAATTCCTAGCATCTCTTCTACTTCCCGTTGGCTCTTATCTTCAAACTTGTACACTATTATCGTGGTGATTAATTCTATTATGGCGCGATTTGATGGTTGAGGTGCTTCCTGCTGACTCCTTGCAAGCAAATACCTGGCTTCTTCGGTAGCTTGCTCATCATCGATTGTAGTTAACACCATTAAGGCTACCCATAAGGGTAATTGGCGAATATTACCCAATTCATCTAAATATATCCGATGTACTTGCTCACCGTTGAGAAATGAACGATGGGGGTAAATGTCACTTTGCTCGATGCTGCGGGATGGATAAATTACGACTATTTGCCAGTCGCTAAATCTAGGACGGTTACGGTAAAAATATAGCCAGGATTCTGCAAATACCCTTTCGTAGAGCCTTTCGTCCTTTTGAAATTGCACCTCACAGAAATATACCACCCCAGGATTTTCGCTTTCTGGAGGCAAAAATACCCCATCGATTTCAAATTTTGGTTCTTTGACTGCTACTGAATCAAATCGATAAGTATCTACATTGCTTGGGGGATTTGTCAAGAGTGTAAATAATAGGCTGGGAGATTGTTGAAATAGTTTGTAAAAAATTGAATCTCGACGCATGAAAGATTGAATTAACGCACTTTGCCGTTAAATGATTGATTTTATTCTCAGTATTACTGAGAATAACACGCCAATTATCGCAAAAAATTGAGAGAACTTGCCCTATTGGGTACCTCCTGGGAATAAATCTTAGTTTATAAAGGTAAAGTCAAAATTAATCATCCAAAATTATTTTCGCTAATACTCTTGCCATTCTTATTAAACTTGGGAGAAAACTGAGTTAGGGAAGTTTACTACTATCATCAATGGTTATTCAGGCATATCGAACAGGACCTTACGCAACAACGCACGAGAATCGCATATTTGATGCGTTATTAAAACAGTTAGAAGAAGTTTGGGGTGACTCGGAAAATCTCGTCCTTCTTCTCGGAAATTTTTATTGTCAAAGTTGTGAAATTGATGCAGTAGTTTTAAAGAAAGATAGTATCACTGTTATAGATTTCAAAGATTATGGGGGACTCGTCAAATTTTCCGAGAATACACCTTGGTTTGCAGACAATATTCAAATCAAGGGAGGAAGCAAACCAAATCCATTTATTCAAATTAGAACTAATAAATTTGCACTAATCGATAAGTTGAAGGAAATTCATTTTCCCTCAGATAATCAACCGGAATTAGGGCATATATCAGGATTGGTATTATTCCACAAACCTATTATCTTTGATGATAGACAAATACCACCCAAGATTGAAAGATGGTTTCATGTTGTTGACTTTGACAATACAATAGAGCGACTATCGCAAATCACCAGTTGCAAAATAAGTCTTTCCAATCAGGATTTAGAGTACATCGTAAAAATATTATCGATTCCTGAATATATTTCTACTAGTTGTGGTATTAAAGCAGCGACTTTCTCTAGGAAAGTAGTAGATAAAAAAGAGGCAGAATTACCTACTTCCCTACAGTCAGCAATTTCCCAAATTGACAAATTTTTAGAATCATCTCAGCGAATCTTAATTGTGACAGGGATGGTTGGAACTGGTTTAGAGCAACTGCTGAGTGCTATTTACTCTAAAACATCAGTAAAGGGACGTAATTCTTCTGTTCTAGCACCAAATAGCCGTATAAGTTCAAGTTACCCGCTTGAAGCAAAGAGCATTTACACATATATTTATTCAGGTAATCCAAGACTGGAAGAAGAGAAGTTGATTTATGACCTAAGTGAGAGCAAGGGCACAGAAAAACATCTCTACATCGTTGGTGATGCACACTTGATTTCAGATTCAAAATTTGAAACAGACGAATCACGTTACGGTAGCGGACAACTTCTTAAAGACTTTCTTTATTTTGCTGACCTTAATAACTCAGAACGACAGATTATTTTTCTTGGCGATCCATTTCAAATCACGCGAGGTAAGGTAGATGAGTCAGCATTATGCAAACAGTATGTACAAGCGATCGCAGGGTTTGAAGTAGTTGAATTTTCTCTTAATCACATTCTTCCTCAAAAAGAAAATGATGCGTTGGAGAGCAACTGCTTAAAGTTGGCAAATTCGATCGAAGAAGGGATATTTAATCAACTTGAAATTATCTCCGACGACTTACAAGTGATTGAAGCTCCAAGAGAAAAAACGCATAAATGCCAACTGATAAAAGACTTATTTATTGGAGATTCCATTTATACCAAATTTGTCGCTTTTTCTCATAAGGAAGTCAATCAGATTAATAGCGACTTACGACGAAGTTTATTTGGACGTGGTGATAATATCTGTGCTGGTGATATTGTACATATTCATAATAGTTTTTATGTCAAGAATAAGCATGAATTGGAACATCATATTTTCATTCAAAATGACTCATTTGCCGAAGTTATAGAAGTCAGTGAAGATATTCAGCCGTTAGTGCAACCTCTTAAGGGACGTGACAAGCCAATTACGGTTAACTTTATCAAAATTAAAGCTAGATTAGTTGAAAATTCAAAGGAAATTGAATTTCTTTGTTTAAAAAATTATATCTATGCAGAAAAGCCCGAAGTTGATAAGGATACACTTATTGTTTTCCGCGAATATTATAAGCAGCAAAATCAAGATTCTCATCAAGAGAATGTAGAAGACTTAGAACAATCTAACAATTCTTCTGAATTAGTTAAGTTTCTCCGCAATGATTCCTACCTCAATGCAGCCCGGTTGAGGTTTGGGTATGCATTGACTCTCCATCGTGCCCAAGGACAGAAATTTAAAACCGTAATTGCCAATATGGATACGGAGCAAGGACAAAGAAATGATGCTTACTTTCGCTGGGTTTATACTTTATTTTCCATAGTTAAAGACAAAATTATCTTGTCTAATATTCCCCTAATTACACCACTTGACAAATCAATTTGGGATGATAGTCAAGGTAAAATTGGTTCTGTGCATCCTCGCGATCTGATTGCCTTTGATCCTAATGCAGAAAAGGGAACTGCGAATATACCCAACTTTCCTATACCTGACAAGCCTTTGAGAAATCTTTATTTATACATTGTAGATAAACTTAAGCCTGAAGGTATTGAAGTAAAATCATATAACCATCATAACTATCAAGAAGTTTATGACTTAGAGAGTAAAAGTGATAATGTGTCATGTTCTCTTCGCTTACATTATAACGGAAAATACCAAGTTACTAAAATTGAAATAGTCAAATCTCATCCAGATAAATTGGCAACGGATATTCATAATATTATTACGTCAAATATTCACTTGGAAAATGATTTTCAAAATAAAATATACTATTTGATAAAAGAAAAGCTCAGTCAATGTGAAATATTAATTCGATGTATTGAACACCATGAATATCAGGAAGTTTACTACCTAAAATCGGGCAATGAAGATGTAAAATTACAAGTTTTTTATGATGGAGATGATTTCATAACAAAAATTTTTCCCGTTGTATATACCGATATTCAGGCTGTACAAAAAATTCGTTTAGCATTGGGGCTTTAAAAATGCAGCTACATCAAGAAATTAATGATTTGAGAAAAGCGGGAAAATTGGAAGAAGCATATACACGAGGAAAAGAACTCGTCAATGAATATCCAGAAGACCAATACATCAAAAGTAGTTTTGGCTGGGTTCTCTACGAACAAGTAAAAAATCTGGTAGAGATAGCCCAAGAATCTCAAGGAACGCAAGCAAATCAATCTGCTAGCCAACTCAGAGACATATTAAGAGAGTATTACAAGCTCAATCTTCCTCGCCCGGATTTACTTTTCTGACTTTTCCCGTTATCTTTCTATCACAGCGATCGCGATCGCAAGTGCTATCCGAAAAGTCCTATTTTCTCGTTATTGTATTATCGTTAAGCCTCATTTCTTGACAATAGTCT
>NZ_NTFS01000120.1 GCF_002289455.1 Brunnivagina elsteri CCALA 953 | reverse complement strand
ATTCCTTGCCAGAGGCAAGGAACGAGGAAAATGGGGTTCGACCCATCATTAATTCGCCAACAACATCCTTATCAAGGGCAGGGCTGTTTCGTTCCCTTTTAAACAGGATTTGTCAAGATGGTTAGCGATAAAATCCTAAGTAAGGATGATGACGAAATGAACTTTTAAACACTTAAATATCCGTGATTTTGTTCATTTTATGGGCACGCTGGTAACAAAATAACTAGTTTTAAATTGCTATAACCCTTGATTTTTATAGCCTTTTAGGGGATGAATCAGCCCTGCTTATCAAGGGGAGAGGCTTAAAACAAGAGTTTTTGGCAGATAAAAAGTCTAATCATTAACCGTTTTCAGTATATTTAATTTCTATTCTATCCATAACGATAAACGCTCCAGCACAATTCGCCAGAACATGGATTTAGCAGTATCCTTATTCATCAAACTTAACAAAACCCATTTTCTGCAAAAACTTCCCAAAAACTTATTGAATATGGGTAATTTATTGTAGTTAAATTGAAAACAGGTACTTTTCCCATTGGCAAAACCTATCACCGACATTTCTGTAGCTGAATAGATGCAAAATTTGGAGATTTTTTCAACCAAAGCGGAGTAAGTACCACTTCGACCTAGCACATATAAATTGTTAGGTTCGATACATTTCTTAATAAACCCCCAGTAGAAACGCAAAACGTTCTAATCTAAAAGCTGACTGGGTTAATTTTTTTTCTGGTAGCTTTGCAGACGGCAGAGGTAATCCACATATTTACCAAAAAGTCAAGTTGCAAACTAACCCAGGCTTAACACATAAAAATATAATAGGAGTTTTAGAAATCCGATGAGTGTTAAGGCGAGTGGTGGAAGCTCGGTTGCGCGTCCGCAACTGTATCAAACTCTGGCTGTATCAAAAATTTCCCAAGCAGAGCAACAAGACCGCTTCTTGGGAGGTGGCGAACTCAACGAATTAGCAAACTATTTTGCATCCGGCGCGAAGCGTTTGGATATAGCTCAGATACTCACAGACAATTCTGAGATTATTGTTTCACGTGCAGCTAACCGGATTTTTGTTGGTGGTTCACCGATGGCTTTCTTAGAAAAGCCATCAGCAAAACCAGAGATGGCAATAGTGGGGGCTGAAGCGGCACCAGTAATGGATGTACGCCGTAGCATGGAATTAGGAACAGTTACCTACGTAGAAACCCGTGGTGGCTTCCTAGAAAATTTACGTTCTATTTTCAACTCAACTCCTAGTGGTCCTGCTCCTGTTGGTTTTAGACCAATTAACATAGCCAGATATGGTCCTGGCAACATGGCGAAAAGCCTGCGGGACTTGTCTTGGTTTTTACGTTATGCGACTTATGCGATCGTCGCTGGCGACCCCAACATTCTGACGGTAAATGTACGCGGCTTGCGGGAAATAATTGAGAATGCTTGCTCAACTGAAGCAACCATTGTCGCTCTCCAAGAAATTAGAGCTGCGTCGTTGTCATATTTCCGTCAAGATGCAGAAGCGAATGCGATCGTTGCCCAATACATGGATGTTTTGATTACTGAATTCAAAGCACCCACACCATCGACAAAAGTGCGTCAGCGTCAATCGTCCGACTTGCAAGGTTTGCAACTGCCCCAAATTTACTTTAATGCGGCAGAGCGTCGTCCGAAATACGCGATGAAGCCTGGATTGTCGGCTGTAGAAAAGAACGACATTATTAAGGCTGCGTACCGTCAAGTATTTGAGCGCGATATTACCCGTGCCTATGGCTTGTCGGTGTCTAACTTGGAATCACAAGTTAAAAATGGCGACATCTCCATGAAAGAGTTTGTGCGTCGCTTGTGTAAATCCCCACTGTATCGCAAGAATTTCTTCGACTCCTACATAAATAGCCGTGCGTTGGAACTAGCTTTCCGGCATATCCTTGGTAGAGGTCCAAGTTCTCGCGAAGAAGTCCAAAAATACTTCTCGATTGTTTCCAGCAAAGGTTTATCTGGACTAGTTGATGCATTGGTAGATTCCCAGGAATATTCAGATTACTTTGGGGAGGAAACAGTACCTTACCTTCGGGGTTTAGGTCAAGAAGCCCAGGAATGTCGTAACTGGGGACCACAGCAAGACCTGTTTAATTACAGCGCACCTTTCCGCAAGATTCCCCAGTTTATCACCACATTTGCAGCTTACAACCAGCCATTACCCGACCAACATGTGTACGGTTCTGGGAATGACCCGTTGGAAATTCAATTTGGGGCGATTTTTCCGAAAGAAACCCGCAACCCCAGTACCAGTCCAGCGTTCTTTGGTAAAGATACCCGCCGCTTGTTGATTACCCGTGGTCCGGGGATTAATAATCAAGTTAGTAATCCCCGTGCCCGTGGTGTTGCCCCTGGTACACTTGGTCCCAAGGTATTCAAACTTGACCAGTTACCAGGAACCCGTGGCAAGAAGTCGAAGGCTGGAACTAATGTTAAGTTCTCGGAAAGTTCGACCCAATCCATAATTAAAGTTGCTTACTTGCAAGTTTTCGGACGGGAACTTTACGATGGTCAGCGTCAGAAAGTTGCGGAAATTAAGCTAGAGAACGGCGAAATTAGCATTAAGGAATTTATTCGTCGTTTGGCGAAGTCGGATGTGTTCCGTAAGATGTACTGGACAAATCTGTACGTCATGAAATCCGTTGAATATATCCACCGTCGTTTGCTTGGTCGTCCTACCTATGGTCGTCAGGAAACGAATAAGTACTTCGATATTTGTGCGAAGAAAGGTTTCTATGCCCTAATCGACGCGATTCTCGATACTGAAGAGTATGCACAGACATTTGGGGAAGATACCATTCCTTACGAGCGTTATGTAACTGCGGCAGGACAAGCACAGCGTAATTTGCGTGTTGGTAGCATCCGCGAAGACATTACACCTAGTATTGAGAAAGAAACAACTCCAATGTTTGTGCAGTTGGGTACACCAACCGAAGTGCGATCGCAACCCGATATCCAATTCCGTGCGAATCAAGGTGTATCGAAGCAACGGGAACAAACGAAAATCTTCAAGTTTGTCTCTGGTAATGGCGACAAAGTAGCAATACAAACCACTATTAGTGCAGCTTACCGTCAGATTTTCGAGCGCGATATTGCTCCATACGTAGCTTCGTCTCGTGAATTCAAGGTATTAGAAAGCCGTTTGAGTAACGGTGAAATTACGATTAAGGAATTTATCGAAAGTTTAGGTTGTTCCAGCCTGTACCTGAAGGAATTCTACACACCGTATCCCAATACCAAGGTAATTGAGTTGGGAACAAAGCACTTCATGGGACGTGCGCCATTAGACCAAGCGGAAATCCGTAAGTACAATCAGATTTTGGCAACTCAGGGTATAAAAGCGTTCATCAGTTCTATGTTGAATACCGTTGAGTACCAAGATGTGTTTGGTGAAGATACGGTTCCCTATCGTCGTTTCCCAACATTACCTGCTGCTAACTTCCCGAATACCAATCGGTTGTACAACCAGTTGACAAAGCAGAACGACGATATTGTCGTGCCTAGCTTCGATACGATTAAGCCGAAGATGGATGGTTCCAAGCTACCAATGACTGGAAAAGCGATCGCAGATATGGCGGCACGGGAACCCGCTTACAGTGGTTTAGGTCGTACCATTACCCCAGCATCAGAGGTAGTTACAGCACGTCGTCAAGGTGTGCGTATTTATCGGTTTGCTGCAAACGGAGACAAAGCTGAATTGCGATCGCTAGTTAACGCTATCTACGGGCAAGTGATGGATATTCGTAGCGGTGATATACCTCCAGAGTTCCGATGTTGGGAGTTGGAAACTAAGCTGGAAGGTGGGGAAATTTCTGTCCGGGAATTTGTCCGTACATTAGCTAGTTCGTCTGCCTATCAGCAACGCTTCTGTAACTCGTTCCCCCAAAATAAGGTGGTTGAATTCATCTTCCGCCATCTCTTGGGACGTAAGCCAGCTACCCAAGTCGAAATCCACGAATACCACGAGATTTTGACCAGTTCGGGTTTAGGTGCTGCTGTGGATGCATTAATTAACAGCCAGGAATACGCACAATTCTTCGGTGAGGATGTTGTTCCTTACCAGCGCATTCCCTCGTTACCCGCAGGTAATTACCTGGGTAGGGTTAATAAAGCTGATTAAGTAGCACTAGGGATTAGGGAGTAAAATAATTTATCCCTAGTCCTTTGTTCTTGGACAATAAATAACTAATTTCTACCAACAGCCACCTTGATTGCTGCTGGTAATTTTTCGTGACATGGTTTTTAGTTTTTTTTGATGCGATCGCAAAGCAAAACTGAAATGAATGTTACAAAGTGTGAACAACAGTCATAAATACTCAACAAAATGCCCGAAAATATTTCCACAAGGGGTAGTTGAGTTTTGAGGCTCGTGTAGTTGTAATATTTACGGAAGAACGTAAATAAGCAAGTAGGCTTGTAACCTATCAAGGTGAAGTAGTCGTAGAGACTATAAAACCGAGAAAGGTATTCAATACTTAAATTTACCGTTGTCATAGTCGCACCAGTTTATAAAACCCTGGTTTTATTAGTATTTGGAGGAATCCATTAATGAGTATCGTCACGAAGTCCATCGTGAATGCTGATGCAGAAGCACGCTATCTTAGCCCTGGTGAATTGGATGGAATCAAATCCTTCGTCACCAATGGAGAAAAGCGCCTTCGTATCGCTCAAGTATTGACCGATAACCGCGAGCGGATCGTAAAGCAAGCTGGGGACCAATTGTTCCAAAAGCGCCCTGATGTAGTTTCTCCTGGTGGAAACGCATATGGTCAAGAAATGACCGCTACCTGCCTGCGGGACATGGATTATTACCTACGTCTGATCACCTACGGAATCGTATCTGGTGACGTAACCCCAATCGAAGAAATCGGTATCGTTGGTGTACGTGAAATGTACCGCTCCTTGGGAACCCCCATCGACGCAGTTGCAGGTGGCGTTTCGGCGATGAAAGGCATTGCTACTGGCATGATGTCAGGTGATGATGCTTCCGAAGCTGGCTCTTACTTCGACTACGTAATCGGTGCTATGTCATAGTTTTTGGGTTGTCCCAAACTGTGATACCGCTTTTATCTGTTATCTGTGATACCGAATTATTGCAATACGGTTGGAAATAAGGAAATAACAAAATGCAAGACGCAATTACCGCAGTAATCAACTCTTCAGATGTTCAAGGTAAGTACCTTGATAATTCTGCAATGGAAAAGCTCAAAGGCTACTTTGCAACTGGCGAACTTCGCGTTCGTGCAGCTACCTCAATCAGCGCTAACGCAGCTGCAATTGTTAAAGAAGCTGTTGCTAAGTCTTTGTTGTACTCAGATATCACCCGTCCCGGTGGTAACATGTACACCACCCGTCGCTATGCAGCTTGCATCCGCGACTTAGACTACTACCTCCGTTACGCTACCTACGCTATGTTGGCAGGGGACCCTTCCATCTTAGATGAGCGCGTACTCAATGGTTTAAAAGAAACCTATAACTCTTTGGGTGTACCTGTTGGTGCTACCGTTCAAGCTATCCAAGCGATGAAAGAAGTAACCGCTAGCTTGGTTGGTCCTGACGCTGGTAAAGAAATGGGCGTATACTTCGACTACATCAGTTCTGGCTTAAGCTAGGAATTGAAAATGCACCGCGTTATGTAGGTGTGTTTTAAAAGGGACTGGAAATCAATTGTGAGTGCTAGGAAGTTGATTGCTTATCGTTTAGAGTGCTGAGTTCTAGGTGCTAGTAAAAAAGCATTAATATCAAAGAATTCAGAATCGACTTTATTTGAGATGAGTGTTAATCGTCTAGTATTTATGCTTGATTTCCAGTCTTGGAGTGAATAGCTAAAGCACTCAAAAATTTCTTGAAATAAATTCAAATAAAAAAGTTACCCCCTCGAAGAAAGGAGATTTAAGTATAATGCGTGTATTTAAAATTACTGCTTGTGTCCCTAGCCAAACTCGGATTCGTACTCAACGCGAGTTACAAAATACTTTCTTTACTAAGCTAGTTCCTTATGAAAACTGGTTTAAAGAGCAGCAACGGATTCAAAAAATGGGTGGAAAAATTGTTAAAGTTGAACTTGCTACTGGTAAGCAAGGTATGAATACAGGTCTTCTCTAAATATAATTAAACTTTAGAAGATACATAGGAAGTTGCGGAAGGGGTCGAGTTTGACCTCTTTTTTGTATTTTGGTAGTTAATGTGACTTTGACAGGTAATGTGATATTTGCGGATAGGGAAGTTTGGGTGTAGTATGGGCTGCGTGCGATACATCAAAAAAATACGATACCTATGGTAAGCTACGCTAACGCAATTTTTGATTTCTACTGCAAAATATTCTTCTTTCTTTATATTTGACTATCTAATTCACCCATATTCCCGTGAAAGTAATCCGTCGCTTGATACCATTCCTTGATGATTCCGTTAACAGTTGGGCTTTAGAAGCTCGTCTGCTGCGCTGGATGACCATGCTGTGGCTATTTATTGGTCTTATTGTGTTATTTTCCGCATCCTATCCGGTTGCTGATGCCCGTTACAAAGACGGTTTATATTACTTTGGACGACAACTGATGTGGGTAGTCGTCGGTTTATTTGGATTTAATATAGTTGTAAATACGCCAATTAAGAGGATATCGGGGATATCTCATTGGTTCATCTTTTTCTTTTTGCTGTTAATTTTTGTCACCCTAATTCCTGGACTTGGAAAAAGTGACTTGGGTGCAGCACGTCGTTTACTTGGACCTATTCCAATTCAACCATCAGAATTAATTAAACCATTTTTGGTGATTCAAAGTGCCAGATTATTCGGACAATGGGATAAGTTAACTTGGCGAATTAGGTTTGCTTGGTTGGCTGTATTTGGAATGGTAGTATTGGGAATTCTTGCCCAACCGAACCTGAGTACTGCTGCGCTTTGCGGTATGACTATTTGGTTAATTGCCCTTGGTGCGGGATTGCCTTCTAAATACTTAGCTGGAACTGCGGTTGGTGGTGTTATGTTAGCGGGGATGAGTATCGGTTTTCGCGAATATCAGCGCAAACGGGTAATGTCTTTTTTGAATCCCTGGGCAGATGCGACTGGCAATGGTTATCAGTTAGTCCAAAGTTTGCTTGCTGTTGGTTCTGGGGGAAAAATGGGTGCTGGTTTTGGACAATCGCAACAAAAACTGTTGTATTTACCTATTCAAGATACCGACTTTATTTTTTCTGTCTTTGCTGAGGAATTTGGATTTATTGGCTGTATGGTATTGCTGACAGTGTTAGCGATATATGCCACTTTGGGGTTAATTGTGGCAATAAAAGCTACAAACCAAACTTATCGATTGATTGCGATCGGGATTACAGTGGTGATGGTGGGACAATCGTTGTTGCATATTGCTGTGACTACTGGTGCTTTACCAACAACGGGTTTGCCTTTACCTTTATTTAGTTACGGTGGTAATTCGATGATTTCGAGTTTACTTGCTGCGGGGATATTGATTCGTGTGGCAAGGGAAAGTAATGAAGCGGAAGTAGTCCCCATTAATACGCAATTACCAAGGGGAAAAAGACGTAGACGCACTACAACTGCACGTTAAGTTAAATTAAATTAAGTTAAATTAAGTTAAATATATTGCGATCGCATTACTAATTAATTTAACTATCCTAACTATCCCATTCCAAGGTTATTTCCAGATTGGCTGTACTGGTTCCTTTCGCGAGGATAGCTGTCAATTTACCTGCATCTACCCCAATTTCGATCCCAAAGCGAACTCTGGCTTTATCGGGTTTAATCGTTTGTACGGTTTCGGCAATTTCTTTGACTGGTGATTTTATCACAGAAGTGGCTTCGCTAAAAGGTCGGGTTTGTAATCCAACTTTGCGATCGCTTATGGAAGATGCTTCAATTTTGACAACTGTACCATCTGCTAGTTCGACTGAAATCACTTTGCTTTGAAATTCCATCTTGGTTTTGCTCAATCACTATGCTTTTATAGCACTTAAGTAGATGTCGCAAATAGAACGTATTTATCAATTAATTATTTTCAGTGACGTTCATGGCTGTAATAATAGCTTTTTGACTGACATCTTTATAAAGACTATCTAGATATCTGGTGACGATATCAGCAGCAGAAAAATTAGTCGTATTCTCTTCTTCTTTTGCTAAAGGAATTGAACCTAATACATTCAAAATGTTGTCGCTGCTGGATGGTGCAATGACTACTAATGATGATTCGAGTGGTTCGTCATATTTCCAGTAGGATTCAAGGTTTACTGGGTATTGTTTGACAGGTATTGGTTCTTGATTTTCAGTTATTTCTGTATCGGGGATATTAATATTATTGTTACTATGCTCACGACGGAGATTGCGTAAGTCGCGAATAATTTCTTCTTTAGTACGTCCTCGTAACTGGAATAATACAAAAGGGTCTTCGCTGAATCTGTCTCCTAATTGATAGTATACTGCGGCAATATGTTTACAAGGGTTTGCTTTATCGGGGCAAGTGCATTTACTGCTAACATCTGATAAGGTGAATGGAAATAGTGATAAACCACTGGAGGTAAATACTTCTTCGATATTTTGCGGCATTTCTCCTGCTAGAAGTTTGGCTGCAAAAATTGCTTTTTGGGACATTACTTCGACTACATAATTCCATTGTTCATCGCTAAAATGGTCTAGGGAAAGTGATACTTTGTAGGGTTCGGATTCGCTACCTTGGACTTTTGCAAATACTTTTTCACCTTGAAATTCTATGCTTAATACGTTGCCTTGACGAGAATAATTTCTTGCCCGTTCTAAGCGTTTTTTAAAGCGATAAGAATCGAGTAATTCTAACCATCTTTGTGACCACCATTCACGACTTGCTTGTAATGTATCATTAGACATATATTTATTTTGGATTTTAGATTTTGGATTTTGAATTTTAGATTTTTAATTATGGATTTTGAATTATGAAATTTGAACATGTAGAGACGTGTAGAGCGAAGCGCTTCCCGCAGGGTAATATCACGTCTCTCTTATATTCTAGATTGTAGTTTTTTAAATTTATCAATTAAGAAGCACCAGGTCATATCTATTCTTCTTCAATTACTGCACTTCTATCTAATAAAAGCAAATTTCTTAATTGGTTTGTATCAAGTTCTGTTAACCAATCTTCACCAGTACCAACTACTTGTTCGGCAAGTTGTTTTTTACTTTCAATCATATCATGAATTTTCTCTTCTAATGTACCTGTACAAACAAATTTGTGAACTTGAACATTACGGGTTTGTCCAATCCGAAATACTCTGTCTGTCGCTTGATTCTCGACTGCGGGATTCCACCATCTATCAAAGTGAAAAACGTGATTTGCTCGCGTTAAATTTAAGCCTACACCCCCCGCTTTTAATGATAAAATCATGATTGGTGGTCCTTGGGGGTCATGTTGAAATCTATCAATCATTTCCTCTCTTTGCTTTTTACTAGTACTTCCATATAAAAAGAATATCTCTCGACCTAATTGTTTTTCTAAATGGGGTTTGAGTAATTTTCCCCATTCGGCAAATTGTGTAAAAATTAATGCTCTATCTCCTTCCGCTAATGCGACATCGAGCATTTCTTCTAACCGTTGTAACTTGGCTGAATTGTGCTGTTCCAAAGAATCTTGTTTGAGGTATTGTGCGGGATGATTGCAAACTTGTTTGAGTTTAATTAATAATCCTAAAATCATTCCTCGACGCTGTAAACCATCTGCTTTATCAATTTCCGCTAAGGAGTTTTCGACAACTTGTTGATAGAGTTTTGCTTGTTCGGGAGTCAAACCACAAAATACGGTCATTTCCTGCTTTTCTGGTAAGTCTTGAATGATATCACGGTCTGATTTTAAGCGTCGTAAAATAAATGGTTGTACTAAAGCCCGCAATTGTGAAAGTGAGGATGTATCACCATATTTTTCAATTGGCATTGCAAAACGTCTTTGAAAAAATTGCTTATTTCCTAAATATCCAGGATTGAGAAAATCAAGAATTGACCAAAGTTCTTGCAAGCGATTTTCTACTGGTGTACCCGTCAAAGCAATGCGGAAATTAGCTTCTAATTGCCTGACTGCTTGTGATTGTTTTGCGTCGGCATTCTTGACATTCTGAGCTTCATCTAAGACGATATTTTGCCAACTTACACTTTGAAATTCCTTAATATCGCGATGAACTAGGGAATAACTTGTAATTAATAAATCATGCTTTTTAATTGCACTTTCAAATGCCTTTCCTTTAGGTCTTTTATCACCGTGATATTGTAAAACTTTTAAAGTTGGAGCAAATTTCTTAACTTCCCTTTCCCAGTTTCCTAATACTGAAGTTGGACAAACTAATAATGTGGGATTCTCAATCGAATTCTGTTCCTTGAGATGTAGCAAAAAGGCAATGAACTGGATTGTTTTACCTAATCCCATGTCGTCTGCGAGACAAGCACCTAAACCCCAGCGTTCGAGGAATGCTAACCAAGCAACACCACGCTCTTGATATGGACGTAACTCTCCCTTAAAATCTTTGGGAGTTGGTAAAGCCGCGATCGCACTATTATTACTCAATGCATTTACTAGTTCCTGTAAAGCTCCTGAAGCTTCAAAACTCACCACAGGTAGCTTTTCGATCGATTGGGTATCCCCCGAACTTAAACGCAATGCATCCTCTAATGAAAGGGACATTTGCTCTTTTCGAGAAGCAAAGAAGTTTTGCGCTGTTTTAATATCGTGCGATCGCAATTCAACCCATTCCCCGTTAATCTCTACTAAGGGGCTATTTAATGCTACTAAGCGATCAAATTCGGCTTTGGAAATAGTTTGCCCTCCAATCGCTAATTGCCATTGGAAATTTAACAAACTTTGCAAACTCAAACGTCCTTTTTGCTGTAAATCTTGGGCTGTAATTTTTAATCCTAAGCGGTTTGCCCAACCTTCACGATTCGCTAAACTTGGTGGTAAAATTACACCTAAACCGCTATCTTCTAAACGCCAAGCTACCGATTTAATGAATTCGTAAGCTTGGATGGGATTTAAATGACAAAATGTTGGAGATTGGGTTTCTAAACTCTCAGCAATGGGAGAATATAATCTTGAAGCTATTCCCAAACCGCGCAAAAATGTTTCCTGAGGTTGGTCAATTGTCCGATTGTGAACAACAAAACGTTCGACAGTTTGCTCCCAAATCGTAGCAGCATCAACTAAAAATTCTACGTCATCTGATGCTTGGAGCAAATAAGTTAAAGTCCACTGATTTTGTCCCTCTTCAGGTGATTTTAATTCAAAACAAATACGAAACAGGGTTTTCCCTGCCATTTGATATTCTAATGGCATCATCCAAGCTTTTAATGCAGCTTGTAAACGTTCTACTTCGGGAGGATTGGCATTAATGGAATTTGCTGCTGTTGTTAATCCTTGTAACCACTGACGAACTGCTGTTGGTAATGCTGCGATTAAACGTGCTTCTGCTGCTGCGGGAGGATTAATCATTCCTCGTGTTTGATAATCAATTGTACTGTTAAGAAAGTCAATGATTAATGCTTGGGGTTCTGTTGGTAAATCTACATTTATTGGGGATTGGATATCTGTGGAAGAATCTTCTTGGTAAGTTCGACATGCTAAAGGCATTAACTGAGAAAATTTTTCTATTCTAGTGGTATCAATCCCACTATCTAATAGTGCTTGCCAAGAAGCTGTAAAATTATTGTTTAATTGGGTTTGATTAGCTGGTTGATTCGCTAACCGAATGCTAGGTAAATATTTACACCGAGCAATTAAATCTAGACTCCAACGATAAATTTGCATCCAAAATCGTAAATCTGCACCTATAAATTCACTTCTACTACTTGCTGTATTTAGAGGTAAAGAAGAAAGTAATTTAATTGCTTCGTTAGTCTTTAAACAAAATCCTTCTACTTGCCAAGGTTGGAGGTATTGAGGTAGTTGATTTATCTTTTCGTCTTCAATAATTACTCCTGAATGGATTGGTGATATTCTGATGTTTTCGCCATTGTTACTAACTATTACATGGCTGGGTAGGGAAATTATTTGTGATATTACAGGTAAATTCGGTTGGGTGCTTTTTGCTGTTTTTGTTGTTCGACGACTTGATGATGTTTTAGATTCAGGGGTTACAGATTGTTGGAGAGACTTAGGGAGTGCAATTGGTAAAGTTTGTATCCATTCCCATAATTCTACTGATGTCATTGCGAATGGGTTTAAAGGTATTTCGTCTTGTTGAGACAATCCAGAATTTTCGTTAATGGAGCTTATATTAATATAATTATCTTCGAGAGAACGCCAAGTTTCTCCCCAAATAAATAGACAACTTTCTTGACCTTTAATTAACCAGCTACCGTGTAGAATTGACATGTGCAAATATTAGTTATTGTTAGGAAAATACTTTTGAGAGAATTGTGGAAATATGGATAAGATTATAAACCGCCAAGTACGCCAAAACGCCAAGGGAAGAAGGAAGAAGGAAGAAGGAAGAAAGAAAGAGATATTTAATTCTCATAAATGATTTAGGATTGCTATTAGTTTTTTCGGTTGGTGTAGTGATAGCAAAACTCAACCTAAATAATATATTTTATATATTTTGTTATCATAATTTATAATTTCAAATAGTCTCAAATAATCCAAAAATAATAATTTTAAATAATCTCGAAAATCAGCAAGATTTCAATCTGTAAAATCTATCGTCAACAACATTCTTCAATTATGCACTTACCTGTTGATAAAATCTTGAAAAATGGAATGCACTTAGAACTAGATTACATGCATTCAGAAGAACAAGAAACAGTGAGAACATTACTTAATTTGGTGATTCTCGAAGGAAACACTTATCCACAGAAGCAAGCTCTTACCCAGTCAGAATTTACAGCTTATTGGATGAGCCAAGTTGCCTGTGTAGTCAGACTTAAGCAAGCATTTGCTTCATCCCCAGCAAACAAAATACTCGGAGCATTTTTTTTGAAACCAAACTTTCCTGGTCGATGCAGCCATATTTGCAACGCTGGCTTTATTGTACAACGGGAAATGCGGGGTTTGGGTCTGGGTAGGTTGATGGGAGAAGCCATGCTAGAAATTGCGTTAGAACTTGGATACAAAGCGGTAATGTTCAACTTAGTCTTCAAAACAAATATAGCTTCCTTGCGTTTGTGGGAGTCATTCGGATTTGAGGTAATTGGACAAATTCCCTCAGCAGTAGAATTTAATGATGGTAGCTTTGTCGATGCAGTGATAATGTACCGCAATTTGGAGCAATGAGAAAGGGAGAAAAAAAAATTTGTTAGTTAAAGTATGTACCACGTAGATGGGTAAAAACTAGGATAAATATCTCAAAAATGTATCGCAAAAATGGCTCATAATCAGCTTTTTAAGCAATTGTGCCTTAGCTTCGGTATGTTGTAACTCTAACTAGTATATAAAATATCTCATAACTCTTAACCTTTACGACCGACACTAATAGTACATAAATGTTAGGATTGCCACAGGCGAGAATAGCGAACATAGAAGGAAAAGAAACTGAATGGGAGAATTTGAAAAGTCAATATCCTTCGATGGACGGGATATTGGACTGAAGATCGGCTTGTTAGCTCCCCAGGCTGGCGGGTCTGTTTTGTTACAATCTGGGGATACGTCAGTGTTAGTGACAGCGACGCGATCGCGAGCCAGAGACGGCATCGATTTTCTACCTTTGACTGTAGATTACGAAGAAAGACTTTATGCTGCGGGTAGAATTCCCGGAGGTATAATGCGACGAGAAGGTCGCCCCCCAGAAAGAACAATTCTTACTAGTCGTCTCATCGATCGCCCTTTGCGTCCCTTGTTTCCATCGTGGTTGCGGGATGATTTACAAGTTGTCGCTACAACCCTATCAATTGACGAACTCGTACCACCCGATGTCCTCGCGGTAACAGGTGCATCAATTGCTACACTATTGGCAGGAATTCCATTTAACGGTCCAATGGCAGCCGTGCGCGTCGGCTTGGTAGGAGATGATTTTGTCATTAACCCTACTTACGCAGAGATTAATGCCGGAGATTTAGATTTGGTTGTGGCTGGTTCACCTGACGGTGTAATCATGGTGGAGGCTGGTGCAAATCAGTTACCCGAACGTGACATTATCGAGGCAATCGAATTCGGTTACGAAGCTGTACAGGATTTAATTCGCGCACAGCAAGAGTTAATGGCTGAATTGGGCTTGAAAATCGTTCGCGAAGAACCTCCCGAAGCCGATCAAACCCTGGCAAACTTTATCCGCGATCGCGCGACTGCCGACATCAAGAAAATCTTGGCGCAGTTTGAGTTGACCAAAATCCAACGGGATGCGGCTTTGGATGAAGTCAAAGCGGTCGTTGTGAGTGCGATCGCGGAACTTGCGGAAGACGACGGTATTCGCTCTGCGGCACTTGCTGATAGCAAAGCACTAGGTAATACCTTCAAGGAGATTACCAAACAGCTAATGCGTCGCCAAATCGTCGAAGATAACGTCCGTGTGGATGGACGTAAACTTGATGAAGTTCGTCCAGTCTCCTGCCAAGTCGGTATTATCCCCAAACGTGTTCACGGTACGGGGTTATTTAACCGAGGACTCACCCAAGTCCTATCCGCATGTACCCTGGGTACTCCTGGCGACACGCAAACCCTCACCGATGATTTGCAGCCAGACCAGTACAAACGTTACATGCACCACTACAACTTCCCACCCTACTCGGTTGGGGAAACTAAACCCCTACGTCCTCCAGGTCGTCGGGAAATTGGTCACGGAGCTTTAGCTGAACGGGCAATGTTACCTGTGCTACCAACTAAGCATGAGTTTCCCTACGCTATCCGGGTAGTTTCTGAAGTTCTTTCTTCTAACGGTTCAACTTCGATGGGTTCGGTGTGTGGCTCCACCCTATCCCTAATGGACGCAGGTGTACCGATTAAGAAGCCAGTTAGCGGTGCAGCGATGGGTCTAATCAAAGAAGGCGATGAAGTACGCATTCTTACTGACATCCAAGGTATTGAAGACTTTTTGGGTGATATGGACTTCAAAGTTGCGGGAACAGATACGGGAATTACAGCATTGCAAATGGACATGAAAATTTCCGGCTTATCGCTGGAAGTGATTGCCCAAGCCGTCAATGAGGCAAAATCGGCAAGGTTGCACATTCTCGAAAAAATGCTCGCTTGCATTTCCGAACCTCGCAGCGAAATGTCTCCCTACGCACCAAGACTGTTAACCATCAAGATTGACTCAGACATGATTGGTCTGGTAATTGGTCCCGGTGGTAAGACAATTAAGGGTATTACCGAAGAAACTGGTGCTAAAATCGACATTGAAGATGATGGTACGGTGACGATTTCTGCGGTCGATGAAAACAAAGCTAAAAGAGCGCGGGCAATCATTCAAGGGATGACACGCAAACTCAATGAAGGCGATGTTTATGCGGGTCGGGTGACTCGAATTATACCAATTGGCGCTTTTGTCGAATTTTTGCCAGGTAAAGAAGGCATGGTTCACATTTCCCAGCTTGCTGACTACCGAGTTGGTAAAGTTGAAGATGAGGTTGCGGTTGGTGACGAAGTGGTTATCAAAGTGCGTGAAATCGATCAAAAAGGTCGAATAAATTTGACTCGCTTGGGTATTCATCCCGATCAAGCAACAGCAGCAAGAGAGGCAGCAAATAAGTAAGTAAGTAAGTCGCTCGATTTTAGATTTTGCGAAAAGTTGACGGGTTCGGTTTCCGTACCGTCAAACTTTTCAAGACGGATTTTAGATTTTAGATTGCGGAATCAAAAAGTCGAGAAATCAATAATCTAAAATCCGCGATATCTTTTTTGAGTTCAGTCTCCGTTATACTAAAAACGGCTTTGAGTTTGGCTTTTAAACGCGGAGGTTCGCAGAGTAAAGCGCAGAGTAAAGCGCAAAGTTACGCGGAGAATATTTGCAA
>NZ_NTFS01000012.1 GCF_002289455.1 Brunnivagina elsteri CCALA 953 | reverse complement strand
CCCCCTGAACTATAGATTAGAGCAATATTTTGGGCATCTTATATAATATCAACCTATATTAATTAATATTTAAGCGATTATCAGATGGGGCAGTCACAACGACCTATAGCCGCCGAGCAGCATATTATCTCCTTGGGACGGGTTCTTCAAAGCCTTAGGGAAGAAGATAATGTTGATGTTCTAATTGAAACAATTATTTCTTTTGTCAAAGACCAGTTTGACTATAACTTGGTGTGGGTAGCACTTTACGATCGCTTGAATCACATCTTGATTGGTAAAGGTGGTGTTGCTCCGCAAGGGAATAATAATTTTTTAAATCAGCGTTTAGTATTGAGTCCAGGGGATTTATTTGAGCAAGTAGTAATCGAACAACGACCAGTTGGGGTTGCCGATTTACGGGCAGAAACGCGGACAGAAGGATGGCAGGAGTTTGCCAAAAAGCATGAACTCCAAGGAACTATTATCCTGCCAATTCGCTACAAAGACCGATGTTTGGGCTTACTCATGCTGG
Organism: Brunnivagina elsteri CCALA 953; assembly: GCF_002289455.1. Classification (GTDB taxonomy): domain Bacteria; phylum Cyanobacteriota; class Cyanobacteriia; order Cyanobacteriales; family Nostocaceae; genus Brunnivagina; species Brunnivagina elsteri. The sequence goes on along the minus strand of NZ_NTFS01000012.1, from coordinate 36,357 downwards.
CTTCGTCTCGTTGGGGTTATCTTTTGCCCACCGATGCTAAAGCGAGATTGATGATGGTTTTGGGGGAACTTGCCGCAGCGCTGCATCAATATGAGATGAATTGGCAGCAAAAACAAACTAAGCGCTTGGAAGTGCCGCTTTTAGACTTGTTACAAAAATTACAAAGTTCCAGTAACTTCGAGCAGCGTTTAGGGACTGTCTTACAAGCAACACATGAATTTGTAGCTCCAAATCATACCCATATTTATTGGTTTGAGCGGGAAGGAAGGTATTTTTGGCGACGATGCAGCAACCATCACAGCCAGAAAAATAGCTTGCCAGGGATTAGGGATAAATCTTCGGCAACTTCGATTACCGTTGAGGAATTGAGTGATTTTTATTACGCTTTAGCGGTGAATGAAATTGTATCGATTGGGGAAGGTAGGAGTTCCCTGAAAAGTCATTTTACAGCCCAATTGATGGAACGCTTAAACGTGCGATCGCTCCTGGCGGCTCCAATTATTTGGCAAAAGGATTTACTGGGATTTATTGCGGTAGAAGCGAATGAAGCGCGGATTTGGAAGGAAAACGATAAAAGCTTTGTTCAAGGGGCAGCAGGTTTGATTTCCTTGGCATCTCCAGTTGAAAATATGGAATTAACAATCCAGTCAATTCGCGATGAAGCTCAATTAACAAATCAAGTTGCCAAAGGTATTTACAGCGAATGTGACTTTGAAGAAACCCTGAGTATCTGCGCTAGTAAAATTTTGGAACGTTTGGGAGCTACCAGATTTATATTGCTCTATCACAATCCCGACCAAAATAGATACGAGATTTTGCATCAAAATCAACCAAACAACCGTCGTTCCTTAAATTTTAACTTTGATACCTTGCGGGAAGTCGATTGGTTACTGTTGCAGCGTAGTGAAGATGCGATCGCAGTCGAAAATTTAGAGGAAGATTTACGATTTTATAATTGGCGATCGGCATTGCTGGAAGTGGGAGTTCGCTCTTTTATAGTCACCAATTGCGCTATCGGAAAAGCACCCGAATCCCTATTGCTCATCACCCATGAAAGCGACCGTGCTTGGACAGTTCAAGAAAAACAACTAATCCAAATTGTCAGCCAGCAGGTTGGTGTAATTACTCGGCAGTGGCAACTTTACCACAATACCGAACAGCAAGAAAAAATTATGCAAAGCTTTCAGGGTTGTTTACAGGTTCTCGAACAAGCACAAAGCGCTAATAGTGAACCCGGTAATCAGCACCTCGAAATTATTTCCTTGCGACAAATTGCATCGGTTCTCAATTGTCCTTTAGTCTTGATGCTTTCGTGGTTGCCTGGAGAAAACTACGCTGAAATTATACCAGGTGTAGTCACAGATAATTTTGTTGTTAAGACAGATACCTTAGTGCCAATTAAAGCCGAAGCTTTGATTCAATGGGGACTCACAAGCCAGGGGATACTCGCAATCAAAGCCGATGACCTACCCGAAGATACCCGGAAGTGGATGCACGGAGTAGAAATTGGTCAAATTTTATTACTGGCATTACGTACAGAACCAGATTATGAACCCACTGGTGTAGTCATAATGGCAGATACATTACAGCGTCGTTGGTCAGAAAAAAGCTTAAAAGCCACAGAAACATTAATTTGTCAATTAGCTTGGTCACGAAGACAAAAGCTAGTCACGCAAAATTTACTTGATAATAAGAAAGAATTACAACAACTAAACTGGTACAAACATCAAAAATATCAAGAAAATCAACGTAATTTAGCCTCATTAATTTCCCAAATTAAAGACTTAGGCATTCCCAAAACAGACTTTTTGCAGGTACGCTACCAACAAATGTTACGTCAGATGGAAAACACTAATACATCGATCGCAGGATTATTACAAACCGAACAATGGCAATTGCAGATTGCAAATGACAAGATACCTATCGCGACTTTACTCAAGCGATCGCTCGAACGAGTCGATAGTTTACTCAAACAACAAAAATTATGGATTGGGATACATGGCTTAGGGCAAAACATTACCGATGATAGCAACAGTCGCGAAAAAGCAAACGTCCGATTATCCCAATACTCACTAATATTCATCGGTGATATCACCAAAATGGAACTTGTATTAAATGAATTATTAGTAGCAGCGTGCGATCGCTCTATATCAGGAGGCAGAATTGACTTTTGGTGTCGTCGCTTAGATGAGCATTTCCTAGAACTTTCCATCACCGATAACGGTAGTATCAACCAACAACTACTTATTGAACTTTACCAAGACACTCCAAAAGATATCCTAGTCCCATCACACTTAGACCAACCCCCAGGTTTGCACTTACTTATTTGCCAAAACCTCATGCAACAAATGGGAGGGGAATTACACTTCTATCAACTTCCAGACGATCGTGTTGTTAGTCGATTATTGTTACCACTTGCAGTTAAGTAATTGCTTCTACTTTGTATTTTTTCACCTTTAGCTTAAGTACTGTGCTTTTTCCTAAATCCTTGGTGAGTAAGCTTTTTAAGACTTAACGGGAAAAGTCAGTTCCTATTTGTGCGATCGCATGGTTTGCGGATATTGTACCGATACATGCGATCGAAACGGTGGAAATAACTAGTGTTTTTATATACTACCTGCCTTTGGTGGTGAAAACAGTGGTAAACATCATTAACATCCCACCAAGAAGAATTGCGATCGCAATACCACCAGTTATCATATCTAATGTACTTTCATCTACAGCCATTAGTTTTTCCTTAGTCTAAGTGTGTCGTAATTGTAGGATATCAGGATTGAGGGTTGTAAAAAGACGATTACCAAGTTTAATAATCTACACCGCGTTTGAGTTCAGCGCCTTGGTTAGCGTAGTGTTTATGACAGTAAACTTCGGAATGTATTGTTGCTAAATCGAAATATGCAGGTTGGTTTTGACAGCGACCTGTGATAATAACTTCAGTATCGCGGGGTTTGCGGAGTAGAGCCTGGACGATTGGTTCCACAGGTAATAACTCCAAATCGACTGTGGGGTTGAGTTCGTCGAGGATGATGGTTTTGTATAATCCTGAAGCGATCGCAGTTTTGGCAATTTCCCAACCCCGTTCGGCTTCGACATAATCGAGTTCTTGACGGGAGTTTCGCCAGACGATCGCATCCTGTCCACAGCGTTGGTGGTCTACGACTTCGGGATAGGATTGCTGTAAAGCTGCGATCGCGGCATCTTCGGTGTAACCGCTTCCTCCTTTGAGCCATTGCATTATCAGTACACGGGTGGAACCTGGATGATTTATACCACGACCAATTGCTTGTAATGCCTTTCCTAAAGCGCTTGTAGATTTACCTTTCCCCGCACCAGTATAAATTTCAATACCTTGTAATCCATGAATTTTAGCAGCCTCATGGTGGTGAGGCTTCATTTCCGAATGTAAATCGGCAATATCGAGTAGTTGTTGTGGTGCCGCACGTCCAGTGGCAATTACTTCTAATTCATGGGGTTTAGATTTAAGAGTTTGAACGACTTCATCAACCTCAAGTAAACCTAAATCCAGAATGGGGTTAATTTCGTCTAAAACCACAACCGAATACAAACCAGAAGCGATCGCACCTTTGGCAACATTCCAACCCCTTGCAGCTTCTTCACGATCGAAATTAATAATCGCGTCAGGTCCAAAAAACTCATCCCTCCCGGTACGAACTTGGTCAATCAGGTGAGGAAACCCACTTTGGAGAGCTGCGATCGCGCCATCTTCATCGTAATCCCGTTCCGGTCCTTTGAGGAACCGTAACAACAAGACGCGGTTAGAGTTATTCGGTGTATTGATACCTAAACCAATCGAGCGCAAAACCACACCTAAGGCAGCTTGAGACTTGCCTTTGCCCGCACCATCATAAACGTGGATTTGCCCTGTCACCCTTTGTTGACGCACTTGTGCTGTGCGAATACCGATGCCGTTCCTTGTCATCTTCCCAAACGCTGTAACGTGGCGTTTTCCATCTTACCGAATGTTTCGTACTATCAGGAAGAGAAACTCTTGAGTTATCGGCAATAGATTTTATACAATGGTAGGCTGTGCCATTCGTTCATATGCGAAAAATTAATTATGCGATCGCTACCTGGCTGAGGTAAATTACCCCTGACTACATACCTAAAATATGTCTTGGGAATGGTAGATTATTTGAAAATTGCCAAGGGGTTTTAAGAATCGACTTTACTCTTGTCAAAGTTAAATTCTCAGAAAAATTATCCATCAAACAGCCTCAAAAGCTGGAAAAATGGGATAGTTTTCCCCAACAGTGACGACAGTACAGCTATACTTTCTCAAGTTATATACCCAACAGTCGTATGTTTGATTTACCAGTTTTTCCCTTTTTTGATTTAGCCCCAGTATTTCCACTGGGAGCAATCTTGTTCAATTTTTTGTTTTTTACAGTTACAATTCCGGTAGAAGCTTATATTCTGGCAATTCGACTCAAATTTGACAAACGCACTAGTATATTTTATTCCATAGGGATTAATCTGTTTTCAGGGGCACTCGGATGGCTGATCTTTTTTCTCATTGAGCCAATTTTACCACTAAGATTAAAGTCAGATTTAATCAATGTCGTATTTTTTGACCAGTTTAATCCTAGTATTCGTCCTTTAGTTGTTATAACTGCTTTTATTATTTTCTTTGCAACATTTCTAATTAAATTTGTCTTGTTAAAGCTGGCTTTGCTCTCTCTCAGGGATATTAGCAAACCACCTCAACCTACTGAACAAGCTTCTACTCGGAAAACATCCCGTCGCACGGGTAAGTTGAAGTTGCAAAATACTAACTTGTTAACTACTATCTTGATTGCCAATTCTTTGAGTTACAGCTTTATTAGTCTCATTATGCTGCTACGAACAATCAGGACAAATGGTTGATAATTAACTTGTTAATGAGTCATAGATAATTTTTTAATTCAAAGTCCACAATCAAAACTCATTGACTACTGACTATTAACCAATAACTACTAACTAAAAATATGCAAATTGTAAGGGATTTATTTGGTCTATTTGGGGTTGTGGAATTTGTCTACGAACGTATCCGGATTATATTAGTTCCACCCCGCGCTTACTCGTGGCAAATACTAATTTATCTAAGTGTATTTTCTTGGGTAATGTCATCGCTTTCTGAACCACCTATTAAGGGGATAATTTCTTTTTTTGGATGGTTCTTTTTAATTGCTGGAACATCTTGGTATACTACCGATCAACCCTTACTTATTCCCGGAACAAATATGCCAGTTGGGGCAGTCATAACTGGTTTTTTGATTAGTGTTTTTGCGTTTGGACATGAGCAGGACGTACTAACAACTAGAACTATTGTTTTATGGCCCTCAATCGCTGCTGTACTTACTGCTATTCCAGAATTTTTTGAAGGCAGTGGAATAGATGTAAAACGTCAACTTCCAAAGGCAGAAATACGCCAAAGAATTATTGTTTTACTTGCTTGTAGTCTAATATTAAGCTGCTGGCTACAACTTTATTTTACTGTTGATAAATGGGCAAGACAATACCCCAGTATCCAAGCAGATAAGATGGTTCGTAGTACTTTTGTGATTAGAACTGAACCCAAAAAAGACTTTCCTGAAAATGGAGCTTTAATCTTAAATCGCTTGCAACCAAGAGTAGAAGAACAATTAAATAATAGAGTCTGGTCACAAGTTGAACGTTGGTTGATTGAAGCACCTTTAAGAAGGGATGCTTTGGGGAATTTAACTGGAAGGGTTAATGCTTTGGGGAACGAGGTGATTCAAAACCTGAGTAAACAAAGCGGTAAAAAGGTTAATAATGTTGAACAACAGAGAATTGAAGAATGGCAATTATGGAATGTTGATGCAAAGGTATCTAATCAAAAAGATGGTGGATATAAATTAGATTTATTAAGTATTTGGAATGGTCCTATTTCCAATTCTCAGGGTTCTTTTTTGAGTAAATCCTGCCAAATCGATCCAATTTCAATCCCCGCAAATTTGGGAACAGTAAATATCCAAAAACCTGGTGAAAAAATTCTCGTTTCGGAAGTTAAGTGCGAACCGAAATCTCAGTATTTCCCTGATTCTCTTCCAGCAAAGCAGTAGTTTTCAGACAAAGGGAGGATATATCATAATGTTTTCTATCCTCCATATCCACTAAGTATTAATTATTAATTCTATCTAAAAATATGAACTTAAATAGACCTTTTGTACTAGCTGGTAATGTATTTAGAGAAGTGGTACGCGATCGCATCCTATATATCATTGGTATTTACGCTCTCATACTTGCTGTGGCAATGCGTTTATTACCAGAGTTAGCAGCATCTACCGAAGCTAAGATGTTTCCCGACTTTAGTTTAGCGGCAATGAGTGCGCTAGGTACTATTGTGGCGATATTTGTGGGTACGAGTTTGGTAAATAAGGAAATCGAAAAACGCACGATTTTGATGTTAATTGCCAAACCTGTCAGTCGTGCTGAATTTATATGTGGTAAATTTCTGGGATTATCGGCAGTTTTAGCAGTACTTGTTGTGGCAATGACAGGTATTTTCTTGGGATTTATGCAACTTGCCAAGATATCCTACTCGATTCAGAGTATTGCGATCGCATCTTTATTTTTAATCCTACAGCTTTGTTTGATAGCTGCTGTCTCAATTACTTTAAGTGTATTTACCAGTTCGCTACTCGCAACAGCTTTAACTTTTGGTGTGTATTTGATGGGTAATATCACCCAAGATTTACTTAAACTAGGTAATCTCAGTCAAAATCCTGGTATCGAACGCATCACCAGAGGGCTTTTCCTTGTGCTACCTGACTTATCCCGTTTAGATTTAAAAAACCAGGCAGTGTATGGGATGAAAGCATTACCCAGTTCAATTGCATTACTTTCCAATGCAGGTTATGGCTTATTATATAGTGCCATGTTAATTGCGATCGCGATTCTCATTTTCTCCAAACGTGAATTTTAGTCTCCGCGAAACTCTGCGCTTACCTCCTCTTCTCTCTGCGTTTAAAAGCCAAACTGTAAGGTATTTTTAGTACAATTAACTATCCTCAGTCCAAGTTCGTAACTGTAAATAAACCAAGACTAAAGTAATTCCTAAAAGTACAGTTGCTGCTGCTGCTGCGTAACCAAAATCAAATTGAGCAAATGCTTCTTGATAAACATAGAAAACTAGTAAATTTGTCGAATTTAAAGGACCACCACCAGTCATAACATAAACCTGTTCAAAACTTCGTAAAGTAAAAATAATTGTCGTCACAATTACAAATACTAAAGTTGGACGTAACCCAGGTAAAGTAATATGCCAAAATTGCTGCCAAGGTTTTGCTCCATCCAATTCAGCAGCTTCATAACGACTAGACGGAATTGTTTGTAAACCTGCTAAGAACACAACCATATTAAAACCTAGTTGTTTCCAAATACTCAAAATAATCAACACTGGCATTGCCCAAAATGTATCCCCCAACCAAGAAATTGGTACAATTCCAAACATATTTAAAAAGCTATTAATTGGTCCATCTGTTTGAAATATCCAACGAAAACCCAAACCTGCGGCAACTAGTGAAACAATAGAAGGTAGAAAATAAGTTGTTCTTAAAATACCTCGCATTGGAATATTCTTATTTAAAAGTACAGCTAAACCTAAGGGAATAATCAAGCTAGGAATAACAGTAAAAAAAGTAAAGTAAAAAGTATTACCAATTACTTGCCAAAAATCAGGATTAAGTATTAATCTTGCATAGTTTTTTAAACCAACCCAATAAGTACCTGCTGATGTAAAACTTCCAGTTGTAAAGCTGAGAATAAACAGGTAAATTATAGGGAAAATTATAAATAATCCTAATAAAATCAGTGCTGGAGAGAGAAAAATCCAAGCAGCTAACGTATCATTATCTAATATGTGACTTTGATTATTACGGTGAGTATTTGTGGTATAATTTGTATCCATTTGCTTTCCTAGTGGCAAATATTCAATAATTGTGAGATTGTTTTAAATCTGGATAGCCTTTAATTTTAGACAACCAATGAATAATAACTATTTTAAGTTGAATCGATTGCAGTTTATTCACCACCTCAAAACAAAAAATGTCTTGATTGGCTTAGTTCTGACAACCACTATAATAGTTCAGCCAGGAATAGTAAAAGCAAATCAAACTCCACAACCATCTCAAACAACACCATCTAGCCCGATTAAACAGCAACTAATAGGACATTGGCAAGTGAAAAATCTCACGAATTCCCAAGTGATAAATTTTATATTCACTCCAGATGAAAAGTTATTTATGTGGGGAGAATTTGAGAAAATTGCGTATGGGATGAATTACAAAGTTAATTCCGAAGCAAAACCAATCCAGCTAGACATTATCCCGAAAGACCCAAGTCAAAAGGTGGAAACAATTTTAGAGATGACTGTTGATGGTAAAATGCGATTAGAAATCCTGAATGCAAATCCAGGACAATCCAGACCAAATAGTTTTTCTCCTGATACACCAATATTTGAAAGGATATCGCAAACCACAGTTCCACCAAAGAATATCAAATTTGTTGACCCAAGCGATAAGCAAAGCTTAATGCCAGAGGCATATCGCAAATAATCATCATAATGTAGAGACGCGATATATCGCGTCTCCCATGTATAATATTTCATTTTTACCTACATTCGCGATCGCAATGGAAACTGCTGCTTTTAGTTCAACCCCAAGCTTAATTTCTCCTTCTATCAACAAACCTTTCCTCAGTCAAGAATTAAATCGAGGGAATGTGGCAAAATTAGGAATATTAGCTTCTGGAGATGGGAGTAATTTTGAAGCAGTTGCCCAAGCAATTCAAACACGACAACTCAATGCCAAAATTGAGGTTTTAATCTACAATAATCCTGATGCATACGTAGCCAAACGGGCAGAAAATAGCAATATTCCAGCAGTTTTATTAAATCACCGCGATTACACACAACGCGAAGATTTAGATACAGCTATTGCTAAAACTTTACAACAATACAATGTCGAAATAGTGGTGATGGCAGGATGGATGCGAATAGTTACACAAGTCTTAATTGATGCATTCCCTGATAAAATAATTAATATTCATCCGAGTTTACTACCAAGTTTTAAAGGCTCACGAGCAATAGAACAAGCTTTAGCAAGTGGTGTAAAAATTACTGGTTGTACAGTACATTTAGTTTCTCTAGAAGTTGATAGCGGCAAAATTTTAATGCAATCTGCTGTACCAATTTTGCCAGAAGACACCTTAAAAACCCTACATTCGCGAATCCAAGCAGAAGAACATAAAATCTTACCTGCGGCAATTGCGATATACCGACTGCATTAAGCTTCGCTTATCGCATTAGAACACAAATAAGTGGTTACGCAAAATTAAATATATATCACCATTGTGGGTAGAGCAGAGTATTTACAAGGGTTTGAGCTTTTCGGAATGTATGATTAATTTTGCACGACTACTTATCCCCACATACATAATAATCTCGTAGGGGCAAACAACCGTTTGCCCTAATTTCTATTACTTTTTAGAGTATATTCGACTTTCGTAAAATACTATCCAGGGTGGGAAAACCCCACCCCTACAGCATTTTCAACCAAGCTTGGGGGTTTAATTCCCCTGCCTAATGACGGCAGCGTGTTTTGTGTCGGGGTAAAATCCCCGTTACAAAACATAATTGCGTAGCTTTAGCTTCTCGCTCTGCGAGTATTACGAATTGCGAATTGTTTCGATGGGTTTGGGGTACTTAAATTTCGTGAAATCTACTGTATCTCTCGCTAATTACCTAATGCTTTCAAAAACCTTTGTAACCCTCGCATCATACTAGGTTTTTTTGCTGGCACAGTTTCCCCATTTGCAGTTGTAGTTGCGGGTTGTCCTTTTGCTAAAATCTGATCGAGTTCATCACCCGATGGTTTATTATCTAATTCGGCAACTCTCTCGTAGTTACCAGCATTTTCTACCCACACTTCCCAGATTCCAGGATAGCAACGAAGTACTGCGGCTTCTTCAAATATCGGACGCAGGTAATAACAAGATTCAATAGTACTAATAAAACGCTGTCGGGTTTGTCTTCCTGCATAGCCAATTCCCACTGTTCCCGCATCTTCAAGACGGGGATTTAGCATAATGAAGGGACGATTTTCGCCAATTGCCTGACAAATTTGTTCGATTTGGGGTATTTCTACCGATGTTGGAGAAATAAACAGGAAAATTTCGTCTTCTGGCTTGACTTTTGACTCAATTGATGCTGCTCTACCCGTACCAACATCTTCAATTTTATAGGGTACATCAGCCCATTCGCGACGGGCAAGGGCACAAGCACCAGCATCAGCAAAAAAGATTTTGAGTTTATCTCCGTAAGGTTCAAAAATGGGGAGGAACTGTTGTGCCACGGGCATAAATTTGAGTTCGGGGAACAGTAAGTCAACTTGCAAGCGAGTTTTTCCGTCAGCTAAAGCGGCTTGGGTTCCTTGCTGTGCTTGGATAATAGCGTCTTCTAAAGTCTTTGGCAATTCAGACATATTATATATAAATTGGGCAACGGGAATTGGGCTAAAAACTAGGCTACTGTTGTGTTCAGTAGTACAACCAGAATAAAAGAACCCCAGCCTAACCCTCCCCTTATAAAGGGGAGGTAACTGGATTTTTATTTTCCCCCCTTATAAAGTGGAGTTAGGGGGGATGATTTCCGGGATATGAAGGGAAATCAGACTTGTGTATATGGGTTGCTAAATTATGATTTTACAAGGCATTTGCCTCTGGTGCGATATACCTTGGACATTCAGCAAAAAAAACCCGCTTTCTTGAGAAAAACGGGCTGAATTAGGAAAATAATTAATTTTAAGTAATGTTAATTGACTTTTAGACGGAAAATTCTGCCTGTAGCTGACTAACCACTCGATCGAGTCCAACTGAGTGGGCAGCTTTGAAAAGCAATCTATCCCCTTCCTGGATGTAACCCTTTAACCTTGCCACCATGTCGGCATGATTAGTGAAAGACTCCGATGGGATTCCTGCGGCACTTGTGACGATAGTTTCCGCATCTTCCCCGTCAACCAACACCAACAAAGCATCTAAATCTAAACTTTTGACCATCTCACCAACCAGCTGATGTAATTGGTGCGATCGCTCTCCTAATTCTTTCATTGCACCTAATACGGCAATTCTCCTTGTTCCCGGAGTTTCTGCCAATAAATTTAAAGCTGCTAACATTGCTTCCGGTGCAGCATTATAGGTTTCATCTAATATAATTACATCATTGGGTAACATAATTTTCTGCGATCGCCCAGATGGCATATCCACCACAACCCCCGACTTTAAAGATGACCAGCTAATATCAAAGACTTTAGCCACTGCCAAAGCTGCCAAGAAATTGCTGGCATTGTGTCGTCCTGTCAAAGGTAAAGGTAAAGCCATTCCCCCAACCTTGATATTGTTGTGATCGATTAATTCTCCCTGGATATCCCCCCCCGATAAACCATAAGTAATCACTTCACCTTGCCAAACCTTCCCTGCCATCTCCATCAATAACGGGTTGTCATGGTTGAGAATTGCCACACCATCGGGGGGCATTTCCGCCAAAAGTTCGCATTTTGCCTGTGCGATCGCGACTTCCGAACCCAACAACTCAATATGTGCCGTTCCCACATTGGTAATTACCCCAACATTCGGACGAGTAATTTGCGTTAATTCGGCAATTTGTCCCTTCCCCCGCATTGCCATTTCAATCACCGCAAAATCATGGTCATCCCTAAGTTCCAATAAAGTCTTGGGTACACCAATTTCATTATTGAAATTTGCATGGGTTTTGTGAACCCTCCCAGCAGTTCCTAAAACTGCTGCAATCAACTCCTTCGTAGTAGTTTTACCCACCGAACCCGTAACCCCAATCACGGGAATATTAAACTGATTACACCACCAACGACCAAGTTGTTGATAAGCGACAAGTGTATTTTCCACCTGTAATACAGGAAATTGCGTATCTTGGTACTCAAAATCAACAATTGCCGCGATCGCACCTTTTTTAATTGCCATCTCGACAAATTGATGACCATCAAACTTTTCACCACGCAATGCTAAAAATACCTCACCAGGCTGAAGTAATCGCGTATCTGTTTGTATACCAGTACTTAAAAAATCAAGAGAAATGTCAGATATATTAACTTTTTTGGCAGAAAGAACATCGACTAACTGAGCGAGGGTAGCGAAACAGGGCATCTTACTTAGCTTTTCTTTTTGAGTGGTTCATTTTTTATATTCCAGGGTTAGTAATCAACGCAAGGAAAAAAGTGAGGAAATGGAAAAGTGTTTAAATACTATAGTCTTTACGTAAATTCAGGAAGTATGAAAGTTAACATTTTTACTTAGTTGTTCCAAATAACTTGCGGTGCTTGCAAAATATGTGTTGAAAATCAGTTATATACAAATTCTTTACATAAAGCAAATTATTTTTTACTGCCAGCAAAAAATAACATCGAAAAGGCACAGCTAAACTCTTTGGGGGTTTACCACTGCAACAAGGTTAAAACCTAGTCCAATGGTTCGCTGTGCCATTAATTATTGATGTAATTGTTTGGAGAATTATACCTACCACCGGAAATTAGACATTATCCGCGATTTTTAATTATCATCACTTCGAGAATGCGGGTTGCAACTTCAGCATCCAAACTCAAAGCTTGGTATAAATCGTTTAAAAATTCCTGTTCCTCTTGAGCAACAACACCATCAGCCAAAATTAAATCTGTAGCCACTGCAAAAGCCGACTCACGCAGTTCGTAAGGTAAAGAATCTTTCGCGCTGTCAAACAAGCTATTCATTCCCTCACGACGCAAAATACCCAAAAGCTTATCAAACATGCGCTGCATCACCTCATTCGGGTAGCTGCGATACATCTTCATCCGCGATAGTGCTAAGGAAATTCCCCGTGATTCCTCTTCAGAAAGATACCCATCAGATGCGATCGCAGATAATGTAATAGCAGCAAAAGCCTCTGCCGGACTTAAAGCTTCTTTTACCGTATGATTACTTAGTACTTTGTCAAATAAACCCATTTTTGTGTTATCCTTTTCTTGGAAATATTTAGAAATGACGTTGCACTAGTTAAACAGCTGACAGGCATGGTAACTTGTGTAACGTCGCTTTTCTCTTAATCTAAGTATTCCCAGAATTGGGTAAAAAGTAACACTAATATCTCAGTATTGATTTTGGGCATGAAAAAATTGAAGATACTCCATCAGGTATCTAATTTCTATCCGCGATTTTTAATCAGCATTGCTGTCTCTACGGAGATTTCGAGGATTTGATATAGATCGTACAAAAAATTCTTTTCTTCATCGGTAATATAACCGGGTTTCTAGATCAAATCTGCCGCAACAGCAAACGCTGCTTCTTGTAACTCATGCGGTAATAAACTCTTGAACTAAATACTCATTGAACTTTGTTCTGGAGTCCAAAAACCTTGTCGAATAAACCCATTATGACTTTCACCTAAGTTGAGTCTCAATGGCAATGTCATTACCTGTAGTAAAATCCTCAAGGTAAATTCACAAAGATAACTACGAGATATTCGTAACTTAGTATTTCCAATGTTGCGAACTAGCTTGCCATCGGTTTTCATTGGCTCCAGAAAAACAACTAAATTTTTATGACTACGGAATATTAGCGAAACTTAATGTTGGGATGAGAATCAATCTGCCATCAAATGTGAATATTGTTACCTGTCACCAGTTTTTTCAATCGATTCAATCACTGCTAAACCGATTCCCGATGCTCCGACAAGCAATACTACTGAAGCTAGAAAGGCGTTTACAAGCATTTGGAGAGCATCACCGAAGAAAATATAATCACCCATTTTTTTGTCCTCCTAATTCTCACATGGTATTTGGGTCTGTTTACTAATCTATTTATTGCTTCACACCCCAGCCGTCAAATTTCGTTAAAAATCTGCAACTAATCGTATCTTAACAAAACTTTAGGAAAATAACGACCAGATTTTCAAAAAATCCTTCTCAAGATTGGATGACTTTTGGATGATAGTTTGTTAAACCTTTATACCTATGATAGATTTTTGCAATAACTATATCTACCTTAAGCTCAGTAATATCTACGTTGCTTTATAAGTTAGTCTAGTCACCTCAAATAGCAGCCAATAAACCATGAATTTATTGCAAATTGAAATTATCACCAATCGACTTGTATTGAAAGCGATTGAGATGCAATATAAAACCGAGATTTTTAGAGAATTCACAGCCGAAATCACTACTTACATGTATCCTCGTGCTGCTAATGATATATCTGAGACAGAATCATTTATTCAAGAATCCTTAGCTGGATTGAGAGAAGGGTATAATTTACAGCTAGTAATTTTAAAAAAAGATACGAAAGAATTTTTGGGATGTACAGGAATTCATCGGATTAATACAAAAATGCCTGAATTTGGCATTTGGCTTAAAAAATCGGCACAAGGCAATTATTACGGATTTGAAACAATTGCCGCACTCAAACAATGGGGAGAGGAAAATTTGGATTGTGAGGGGTTTATTTATCCTGTTGATAGAGATAATTACCCTAGTCGGAAAATACCCGAAAGGTTAGGGGGAAAAATTGTTAAGGAATATGACAAGCTAAATTTAAGTGAGAATATATTGTATTTGGTTGAATATTGGATTCCCAAGCAGAAGACAGAATGAATAATAAGAAAACTCCACTCCATATTCTCTCTGCGCCTCTGCGTGAGAAAATAGAATCTGTTTAAAACTGCAAAAACTTCCCAATTCCCTAAACCAAACACTTTTCAATCGTTGCGACAACCGACTTGGACAGTGTATCCAAATCGTAACCACCTTCCAAACCAAATAAAATTTTGCGAGTTACCCCCAAACAGTACTCGGTAAACAAACCGTAATCTTCCGGTTGCAGGTTAATATTTGCTAATGGGTCATTAGCGTTTGCGTCGTAACCTGCACTAACGATGAGTAAATCTGGTTGAAATTCTGCCAAAAAAGGTACAACCATCTTTTCAAATACGGGTTGATAAATACTAATGTCACTACCTGGTGGAATCGGTATATTCAGGACATTATTGTGAAAACCCTTCTCCGTGTGTCTACCAGTACCGGGATAGCAGGGGTATTGATGTAGGGAACAATACTCAATTTGGGGATTATTTTCGACAATATTTTGGGTTCCGTTGCCGTGATGTACATCCCAATCGAGGATAGCAACGCGATTAATTCCTGGTTGTTCGAGAGCATAATTTGCCGCGATCGCAGCATTGGAAAATAGGCAAAATCCCATCCCTGTCTCGCGTTCGGCATGATGTCCTGGTGGACGTGCCATGACAAATGCGGGTTCTTTGGTTTCTAGAACAATATCAACTCCATCTAACCAACCGCTTAATGCCAATAAGGCAACGTTGTAACTTTGGGGTGAAATTATCGTTTCGTTGTCGATATAACCCCCACCAGTTGTAGCTATTTCTTTGACTTTTTCGATGTAACTAGATTCGTGCGCTTGTTGTAAATGTCGCATTAAAGGACGTTGCGATGCGGGAGTTGGTAATTTCCATTGGATATGTGAGGCGATTTTACCTTGTTTTAAGGCTGCGGTAATTGCCTTTAAGCGTTCAGGTTTTTCTGGATGTCCCAGTCCAGTCAAATGGTCGAGAAATTCATCGGAATAAATAACTGGTAGCATATCGTAGGTAGGGATGCTGAGGGAATACTGAAATTGTATATCTAGTTTGGGAATTGGTCATTGGGAATATCACAAGTGTTTGATTTTATTTTTTTAACGCAGAGAAGCGCGGAGGTTAGCGCAGAGGCACGCAGAGGAATATGGAGAGGAATACGGGAGCTATTTGCTTGGTGTTTTCAAGGGTATTGGTATAACTTTCCCTTTCACGGAATGTTTCGGGTACTAAAGCTTGATTATCTTTGAGTCGATCGGATGGTAAATCACCGATTGCATTGTCTATTTTAGGACTGTGTTTAATCATATTTAATATCTCAGGCTTGACTTCGGTTGTACCTGTTTCTAAATTGGTTTTTCGGTTTTGTTTATATCTTTTTTCTCATCCATAGTTTTTGTCTCGCGATCGCACATCTATATCTGAATTTCTAGAGCTATTAGTACGACCCTATTCCTGGGAATAATCTAGATTTTAAAAACACGATGACTAGTGATAGATTTTTAGTTACTTAACCGATTATTTTTAACAGAAAGCTAGCAATACAGGCTTTATAGCTGTCAAAATCTGGAAATATTAAAATTAAAAATAATGGCATACATTCAAGTTAATTTCTATTAACGAGTAGATTTATTTTTTCTGCTGTTGATTGTAAAAAAAATCATTCAAAAAAATCCCTATTCTCTATTTGTGGTGTATTTAATAATTTTGTTTGTAATTTTTAATTTTGCAATTGAATTTTCTTATAGCTCAATCAGCGACTTTGACAGCAAAAAAAGGCTTTATATGCTAGAATCATAGCAAAATATAGCAATTATTCAAAAACATTTAAGAATAATTTTGCTTTTTTCCCGCAGTAAAAGCTAAAAGTAGCGAGTTTTGGAGTTATTTAGGCTATGACATTCTCTCAGGAGAGGATTATCCCGACAGACCTGCGGAACGAAATGTCCAGGTCTTACCTGGAATACGCGATGAGCGTCATTGTCGGTAGGGCGCTACCAGATGCCAGGGATGGTCTTAAACCTGTGCATCGCCGGATTTTATACGCCATGCATGAGTTAGGTTTGTCTGCGGATAGACCTTTCCGAAAATGTGCGCGTGTAGTCGGAGAAGTATTGGGTAAATATCACCCCCACGGTGATACGGCAGTATACGATGCCTTGGTGCGGATGGCGCAAGATTTTTCGATGCGATCGCCCCTGATTAATGGGCACGGAAACTTCGGTTCGGTTGATAATGACCCCCCAGCAGCAATGCGGTACACCGAATGTCGCTTGCAGGCTCTCACCAGCGCAGCCCTACTCCAAGATATTGAGTCGGAAACTGTAGATTTTGCCAGCAATTTTGACGGTTCGCAGCAGGAACCAACCGTATTACCCGCACGCATCCCCCAGCTATTGCTGAACGGTTCGTCGGGGATTGCAGTGGGGATGGCAACGAATATACCACCGCACAACTTGGGTGAGTTGATTGATGGGTTAGTGGTATTAATTCATAACCCGGAAGTCACAATTCAAGAGTTGATGCAGCATATTCATGGTCCCGATTTCCCAACGGGGGCACTGATATTAGGCACATCGGGAATCCGCGAAGCCTATCTTACTGGACGCGGTTCGATTACAATGCGTGGTGTCGCTAATATCGAAACCATCGAACAGCGCGGTAGACCAGATCGAGAAGCAATTATTATTACCGAGTTGCCTTATCAAACCAATAAAGCAGCGTTAATTGAAAAAATTGCCGAATTGGTGAATGATAAACGCATCGATGGCATAGCAGATATTCGTGACGAGAGCGATCGCGATGGGATGCGAATTGTGATCGAATTGCGACGGGATGCCTATCCCCGTGTGGTTCTCAACAACATCTACAAACAAACCCCAGTTCAAGCCAACTTCGGCGCGAATATGTTAGCCCTGGTGAATTCGGAACCGCAAATCCTCACCATCAAACAGTTTCTCCAAGTTTTCCTGGATTTCCGTGTCGAAGCAATCACCCGTCGTACCCGCTACGAACTCCGCAAAGCCGAGGAACGGGATCATCTTTTACAAGGTTTGTTGATTGCCCTTTCCCAACTCGACGGCATCATCAGCTTGATTCGTCATGCTGCCGATAGCCCAACAGCCAAAGGTGAATTGATTAGCAGCTACGGACTTTCGGAAGTCCAAGCAGACGCAATCTTACAAATGCAATTACGGCGTTTAACAGCCCTGGAAGCTGACAAAATTCGTCTCGAACACGATGAACTGCAAGTTGTAATTGCAGACTTGCGCGACATATTAGCCAAACGCGAGCGGATTCTCGAAATTATCGAGACTGAAGTTACGCAAATCAAAGAAAGACATGCCACACCTCGTCGCACAATCATTACCCATGCTGACGGGGATTTGGATGACATTGACCTGATTGCTAACGAAAAAGCAATTATTCTCGTCACAAAGCAAGGTTACATCAAACGGATGCCCGTAAACACCTTTGAAGCCCAAAGCCGTGCGACTCGCGGCAAAGCAGCAGCAAAAGTGAAAGATGATGATACCGTCGAACATTTCTTAACATGTTGCGACCACGATAGCGTTCTATTTTTTAGCGATCGCGGTGTTGTTTACTCCCTGAAAGCCTATCAAATACCCGTTAGTTCCCGCACCAGTCGCGGCACTCCCATAGTGCAAATGCTACCGATTCCCAAAGAGGAAAAAATTACCTCCATCGTTCCCGTCGATGAGTTTAGCGCCCAAGAATACCTGGTAATGCTCACCAAGGGCGGTAATATTAAAAAAACGGCTTTGGAAGCGTTTAGCAATATTCGTTCCAACGGCTTAATTGCAATCTCCTTAGAAGAAGGGGATCAACTGCGCTGGGTACGTCGCGCCAAACCCACAGATAGCGTCCTCGTCGGTTCCCGTCACGGGATGGCAATTCACTTCCGATGCAGTAACGAACAATTGCGTCCGTTGGGAAGGGCAACTCGTGGTGTAAAATCGATGAAACTCAAAAAAGGTGACGAGTTAGTGGGTATGGATATTTTACCTGCGGCAATTCTCGAAAACCTGGCAGTCGCCGATGTTTCCGATACTGAGATGGAAGAAATCGACGCTCAAGAAGTTGAAAACATCGAAAATACCGAGAATAACGAGAATAACGAGAATAACGAGAACGAAGAAATCATTGAAGCAACCGCTAGCGTTGGACCTTGGGTTTTGGTAATTACAACGGCAGGATACGGTAAGCGTGTTCCTGTTGCCCAATTCCGCTTGCAAAACCGTGCTGGACAAGGTTTGATGGCAACCAAATTCAAGAATAAAACCAAGAAAAGTAAGGATCAACTGGCAACCTTACGCATTGTCAACAGCGACGATGAAATCATGATGGTGACAAATCGCGGTATCATCATTCGCCAATCCACAAACGCAATTTCCATCCAATCGCGATCGGCTACAGGTGTAAGAGTGCAGCGTCTTGATGATGATGACGCAATTACGGGAGTTGCTATTGTACCTCCTGATACAGGTGAAGGTACGGAAGGTTTAGAAGGTGCTGAAGGTGTAGAAGTTATGGAAGGTGTAGAAGTAGAAGCTATAGAAGCAGAGGTAGAGATAGAAGGGGAATAAGGAAACATCAAGAAATAAATTATCCCCAATCGCAGGGGTGGGGTCTTCCCACCCTCCCTCACGAAGGATACGATTGTATAGTTGGGATATTTTATTTTCTACAAGTCCCTAATTCTTAAATAGAGTTGGTTTAATAAAGTAAAGATTGTCAGGGCAATAGTTGTTTTCCCTGACTTTTCTCGAATTTACAGCTTATATTTTTTTATCACGCAGAGGCGCGGAGAGGAATAAAATAATTGTTTGAGTAATATAGCCAATTATTAATTACAAATTATAAAAATTAAGGTGATGAATTTAAAAAATATTCAGCAATTTGTAGCTCATAATTTAAAACCGATAATTGCTTTAGTTAGTGGGGTGTTGATGGGTATTACCGTCGCACCCTTTAATATTTGGTTATTAGCTTGGTTTGCCCTTGCTCCCTTATGGGTTTTGGTAATCAAAGAAAGTCAAAAACCAGAATTTAAAAAGAAGAAAATTATCCTTTTCCCTATACTTTGGGGAATTGGTTATCACGGAGTTGCTTTATTTTGGATTACAGGAATTCATCCAATGACATGGATGGGTGTACCTTGGTTAGCTAGTATTGCGATCGCATTTTTTGTTTGGGTATTTATTACTCTCTGGGGTGCTGCAATTGCTACCTTTTGGGTAATTATTCTACTGGGGATTTCAAATTTAAAATTTCCTCTTAAGCCTTTAATACGTATTCTCATCGCTACAGCTATTTGGTGCGGACTCGAAAAATTATGGAGCATGGGACCACTTTGGTGGAGTTCGCTTTCTTACACCCAATCACCGCATAACTTGGTAATATTACATCTCGGACAATTGACGGGAACAAGTGCAATTACAGCCGCAATTATTGCGATTAATGGTTTGCTTGCAGAAGCATATTTATATTACTCATCAAGTGTCCTAAACAAGAAGAATTCCCAAGCTAAAGGAATGAGGTATATTTTATTCGCTATCGGATTATTTATTAGCTTACATTTAATTGGTTACAGTTTATATTCTCGTCCCGTCATTCAATCACCAGAAACAGCGCTAAAAGTCGGAATTATTCAAGGTAATATTCCCAATACAATTAAACTATATCCTGAAGGGTTTCGACGTGCCATTAAAGGCTACACAAAGGGATATTTAACTTTAGCAGCGCAAAATGTCGATGCAGTATTAACACCAGAAGGTGCATTACCATTTTTCCTGCGGGATATTCAGCAAGGTTCCTTAGTACAATCTATCAGGGAAAAAGGTGTAGTCGCTTGGATTGGGGGATTTGGTGAAAGAGGAGACAGTTATAATAATAGCTTGTTTACATTTACAGGTAAGGGTGAAGTTTTCAGTCGCTACGATAAAAATAAATTAGTTCCCCTGGGTGAATATATCCCCTTTGAGAACATTTTAGGGGGAATCATCAACCGTTTATCACCTTTGGAAGCGCATCAAGTACCAGGTGCATCAAACCAACTATTTGATACCCCATTTGGACGAGCCATAGTTGGGATTTGCTACGAATCTGCATTTCCCGAACTATTTCGTCGTCAAGCTGCTGCTGGGGGGCAATTTATTCTCAGTGCTGCAAATAATGCCCATTACAGTAAAGCGATGCCAGCACAACACCATGCTCAAGATATTATGCGAGCGATCGAAACCGATAGATGGGCTGTACGTGCTACTAATACAGGATATTCGGGTTTCGTAAATCCCCACGGTAAAACTGTTTGGATATCGGGGCATAATACCTATGAAGTCCATGCAGAAACAATTTATAGACGACAAACGAAGACTCTGTATGTACGTTGGGGAGATTGGTTAACGCCGTTATTAATCGGTTTATCGGTTGTTGTGTTGTTGTTCAATCGCGATCGCGTTTTGGGTATGGACTAGTAAGTTTTGTATTCCTCTCTGCGCCTCCGCGCCTCTGCGTGAGATAAATAAAATATAGATGTAAACCGCCAAGTACGCCAAAACGCCAAGGAAGAGTAGAAGAAAGAGAGAAGGTATATTGATGAATAATTACTAATTCATAATTTGTAATTTAACAGGAATTACGAATTAGTGATTATTCCTATGGTGTCATTCGCCAAATCTTCACCGTTCCGTCTTCACTACTACTAGCTAAGGTTCTACCATCGGTAGTAAAGGCAACAGACCAAATCCGACTATCGTGTCCTTGGAGGGTGCGAATTTCGTCACCATTGAAGGGATTCCACAATTTAATCATTTTGTCGCTCCCTGCGCTGGCAAGCATTGTTGAGTCGAAACTGAAGGCAATTGACCAAACTGCATCGGTATGACCTTTGATGGTTCGATATTCTTGTCCGTTTGCGACATTCCAGAGTTTGATAGTTCTATCTGCGCTACCACTGGCAAGAGTGTTGCCATCGGGGGTGAAGGCGATTTGAGTTACGGTGTCATTGTGACCTTTGAGAGTACGTAATTCTTCACCAGTTGAGGTGTTCCATAGTTTGATGGTTTTGTCGTTGCTGCCTGCGGCAATTACTTCACCATCTGGACTAAAGGCTACTGAAGTTACTCTACTAGTATGTCCTTTGAGGGTGCGAATTTCTGCTCCTGTTGTCAGGTTCCAGAGTTTTACTGTTTTGTCGCTGCTGCTACTGGCAAGGGTTTTTTTATCTGGACTAAAAGTGACATCTGTAACTCCATCAGTATGACCTTTTAGGGTACGTATTTCTTCTCCTTTGGCAATGTCCCAGAGTTTAATAGTTCTGTCATTACTACCACTAGCAATTATTCTGCCATCTTGACTGAATGCAACTTTG
Source organism: Brunnivagina elsteri CCALA 953 (assembly GCF_002289455.1). Lineage (GTDB taxonomy): Bacteria > Cyanobacteriota > Cyanobacteriia > Cyanobacteriales > Nostocaceae > Brunnivagina > Brunnivagina elsteri. The sequence goes on along the minus strand of NZ_NTFS01000012.1, from coordinate 14,296 downwards.
ACTACTCCTTCAGTGTGTCCTTTGAGAGTACGGATTTCATCACCTGTATCCAGATTCCAAATTTTAATAGTTTTGTCACTACTAGCACTCGCTAAAGTCTTTCCATCTGGCGCGATCGCAATGGACATGACATAACTGGAATGACCCGCTAGTGTCTGTTTTAGGAATGTGCTACTTTGTAGACTGTTAATTAGAAATACTGGTGCTACTGGGAATACTTTGTACCGCATATACCCGTAAACTTGCGTAGCAGCTAAAGTGACTAGCAAGACTCCAACTGTCACCAGCACAGACTTTATTAACTTTGTCGGTTGACGAATAAATAGCGGTAATGCGAGAAATTTTACTGTTGATTTAGGTTTGGTTGGTTTATTTTTTGATGATGCTGGTTGCTTATTATTTGCCGAATGTAAAGACACGGAAGGTAGGGGAATTTGCCGCGATGGCATTGTTGATGGGGTTCCTCCGAGATTTACTCCTAAGTTTAAATATCTATGTACTTCTTCAGCAGATTGATAACGTTGGTTGATATCTTTTTTCAGCATTTTGTCGAGAACTTCTCCCAATTCTTGACTAATTTGCTGTTTTAAATGTTGTCTCCAAGAATTAACCCATCCGTATCCGTATTCTGTCCATAACTGAAATGGTGATACTCCGGTAAGTAAGTGAAAAGATGTGGCTCCTAGGCTAAATAAATCACTAGCTGGATAAGCTTCCCCACCATTAATCTGTTCAATTGGACTGTAGCCAAATGAACCAATCGTTGTCCCTGGTTTGCTTTGGACTGTGGCAGTTAATTGTTTTGAAGCTCCAAAATCAATTAAGACGATATCACCTTGTGCGGGTATTCCCGAAGTCGGTTCGCGTAAATTAGGAATTGATGGTGGATTTGATGGTGGGTTTGTCCCCCGATAATTACGATATTGATAATAAGCACGACGCATTATATTTTGGGGCTTAATATCGCGATGAATCACTCCGTGTTCGTGGATAAAGTTGAGAACAGGCAGTACGTACATGAATAACTCGCGAATATCCGCTTCGTTAAATTGCGATCGCTGTTGCAATTCTTTGAACAAGTTCTGTCCCTCGATATATTCTTGGACGAGGTAAAGATAGCTATCTTGCTCAAAGTAAGCCAATAGGGTAGGAATTTGTGAATGTCTCCCTAGTTCTTGTAAACGTTTGGCTTCTTCCTTAAACAGTTCAATCGCTTTGTTCAAAGCCCAAGTTCCCTGGACTTTTGGTGCTAATTGCTTGACAACGCAGCGTTCGTTCAGTTTATCAACATCTTCTGCCAAGTAGGTTCTGCCAAATCCTCCCTCATCGGAAAGTACTTTTATGACGCGATAATGACCTCGAAGCAAATAAGTCAGAGGTGCGCTGCAACTCTGGCAATATTGGTTCCCGTCAGGGTTGATGGGATTGGGGCAATCTGGGTTGAGGCAGCAGAGCATCTTCCAGTAAGGATGACAGTATAGATGTTAATGATAGCTCTGACTCGGAAATAGAACTGCAAATTTGCCGATTTTTTTATGATTGTTTAGTTTTATGGTTATTTATGTATGGATGTTTTTGTGATTTTTTTCTTTTTTTAGCTTTATAATTCACATAAAATTAGTGTTTTTTATAGCCTAATTTATTTTTTTTAAGTATTTATATTGACTAAAAGCCGCTATTATATTTTTGATGAGGTTAATAAAAACACTTGATTGTACATAGTAAATTATGCGATCGCGAGATATTTAATTGAAGAAGCAAGCTGCTGTATGCGATCGTGAATTTTCCCCCAATTGTAGGGACAGGGTCTCCCTGCCCTCACGAATGTTACAATTGATAGAATAAGTCAACAGTTGGGATATTTTATTTTCTGTAAGTTCCTGACACTAAAATGATGTAAGGCTACACATAATTTTAACCCTCTAATACCAATTACTTGTGAAGCTGCACATTATTTCGATTCCTCCAACCTCCCCTTACCAAGGGTAGGTGCTGTTATTACGGTGGGGTTATTTTATGCATCTTCATATTAAAATGGTATAAACCTCCCCTTAGTAAGGGTAGGTGCTGTTATTACGGTGAGGTTCTTTTATTCGTCTTCAGATTAAATTGATTCAGCAACCCCAACTGCATAAGTCAAAATTAGCTGTATCTATTACCGAATAGTTAGTAATGGTAAAGCTATATGACATACAAAATAAATGTAAAAAACATCCAAGGCAATATCCTCACTGGTTTTAGTAAAGATTTCCAGTCCTTTATGTTTTTAAAATTTACTGATACTGTCGAAGCGAAAAGATGGTTAAAAGATATTACACCAGAAGTCGCTACAGTTGAAGAATTACAGGCTTTTAAGGATTTATTCAAATTAACTAAAAAACGACGTGGGACAGAACTGGGTACTGTCCAAGCAACATGGATGAATCTAGCTTTTACCCATAGTGGTTTGCAAGCTTTGGATGTTTCCCAACATGAACTTGATAGCTTTCCCGAAGCATTTAAAGCGGGAATGAAAGCCCGTGCAAATGAAATTGGTGATGTCGGTACTAGTGCCCCAGAAAATTGGATTGAACCGCTCGGAAGCAAAGATATTCATGCTTTATTAATCTTTGCTTCCGATTCGCCAATTGAACTCCGCAAGTACATTATGCGTCACGCGACTATCTTGGAAAGCTACCCTAGTATCAAGATCGAGTTTTTAGAAGATGGGATGGATCGAGCCGATCAACCTGGACATGAGCATTTTGGTTTCAAAGATGGGATTTCCCAACCAGGTATTCGCAATTTTACACAGCCAGCAAATCCTGAAAACCCCGATCAAGGTATTCCCGGACAGGATTTACTCCATGCTGGTGAATTTGTTTTAGGATACCCAAGCCAAATTCCAGAAGCCGATCCAGAACATGATGGTCCTAATCCCAATCCCGGAGAAAACAGCCATTCGGGACCGATTTGGACAGTTGATGGTTCGTACCTTGTATTTCGTCGTTTGCGTCAGGATGTACCTGCTTTCCGTAAGTTTGTCGAACATACGGCAGAGAAATTGGGTATTTCTAAGGACTTAATGGGTGCAAAAATAGTCGGTCGTTACGCTAGTGGTGCCCCTTTAGAATCAAGCGATGCACAATCTAGAGATGCTGCAATGTTACCGCAACAAGACCCAGGTTTACGCTGTCCATTTCTGCTCGATGATAAAAATATCAATAATTTTGAGTTTGGCGAGGATGAGGAGGGGAAAATCGTACCGCGAGCTTCTCATATTCGTAAAACATATCCCCGCGATCAGGGAGGAGAAGAAAGTCGTACCCAAACTCACCGGATGCTGCGACGGGGAATTCAATTTGGTTCTTCCTATCGTCCACAGATAGAAGGTTTTTATCCTCATGGTGCGGATACTGAATATCCTCAAGATCGGGGTTTATTGTTTTTATCGTATCAAAGCGATATCGAACGGCAATTTGAGTTTGTGCAACAATCCTGGGTGAATAATCCTGATTTTCCCGAAAAAGGTGATGGGCAAGACCCAATTATAGCTCAAAGTCCCGCAGGTGAATTTAAAATGCCACTTCCCACACAAGGAGGTTGTCCAGTACATACGCTTTCAATTAAGCATTTTGTTACAACTACTGGGGGAGAGTATTTCTTCCAACCTTCGATTCATGCATTATGCATATTAGCTGGTTAGAGACTTCCAAATAAAAAAATCTCCAATTTATAGGGTGTGTTACGGACGATAGGATAGTCTGTAACCCACCATTGTTTATTAGACATCTTTTCTGGGCAACGCATAATTAATTTGGGTGCGGCTCTTCTCATAAGACGTATATTACATTTGCACTACAAGCTCATAGCCCAATCTATATCTAGATTTTAGTTTTCTGACCTAGAAAGCTAAAATTAAGCTATCACCAAAAATCAAACACAAAAACCCCATTCCAGAGTGTAATACGACACTACAAAAAAGATGTGATTCTGTTTTTGAACTTTGAGCGAACCTCCTTTTGGAATCTCTAGAACTTATAATTCTTATACCATATGGACTTTAGGTTTTATATCAGAATGAGAATCGTATCATGAAAAGAGCCGCACCCAATTATTTTTCGGAGATAGATAAGAATGTTGGGTTAAGCAAAGCCTTCACCCAACCTACAAAAATACAAAGCTACCACTTATATTCACAGGAGATAGCAGCTTAAATGGTCAACCGAGTAAATGGACAAGGGCTTTTTCTACACTGAGTATTTAATTTTGCTAAAACTCAACAAAAATACTCATGTTATCGAGTGTATGAAAAATGCGATCGCTTAATTTTCACCGTAATTTTCAAAAAAGCATTTGTACTTAAATGCACAAAAGATGTACATTAACTAATTATTTGTCACTTTAACAAAATATTGTCACAACTATCTCAATAGTAAAAGCCCTGATATAGCAAGGATTATAGCAGGGCTTTTGCTATTTTATGCTGACATATCACCAGTACCCGACTTAACAGAATATATGTCAATTCCCAGATATTTCACAGATTAATTGTCAATTCCCAAAACACAGGAAAAATCAGGATTTTGCAAAAATTAACAAATTAGTTGTCAATTATATAGTATAGTACAACTATGTTTTGATAAAACACTATATGCAGGATACGGAGTTTTCCACAACATTTACAACAAAGCCAACCTCTGTAGATGCGAATAACAATCTTGCGGAAGCAAATGTTATCGTTTCCGAACTTTCTGATGAAGCATTGCTGAAAATGAAGGTAATTCAAAGCCTTTTAGAAAATAATGACCGTGCCACATATACTCAGCGTCTCCAAGAAGCAGCAGAAAAGCTGGGTAAGTCGGTACGTACAATCAGACGACTGGTTGACAAGTGGGAACAAGAGGGTTTGGTTGGGCTAGTACAAAATCAAAGAGCCGATAAAGGAAAGCATCGAGTTGATGAAAATTGGCAAGAGTTTGTTTTGAAAACTTACAAGGAGGGTAATAAAGGTGGCAAAAGAATGACTCGCCAACAGGTTTTTATTAGAGCGAAGGCAAGGGCAGACGAATTGGGTGTTAAGCCTCCTTCCCACATGACGGTTTATCGGATTTTGCAACCGTTAATAGATAAGGTTGAGCAAGCTAAAAGTATTCGTAGTCCGGGTTGGCGTGGTTCGCGGTTATCAGTTAAAACCCGTGATGGGAAAGATTTACAAGTAGAACATAGCAACCAAGTTTGGCAATGCGACCATACCCCTGCGGATATTTTGTTGGTAGACCAGCATGGTAAACTTCTCGGTCGTCCTTGGCTAACAACGGTTATTGATAGTTATTCACGCTGCATTATGGGGATTAACTTGGGCTACGATGCACCAAGTTCTCAAGTTGTAGCTTTGGCGTTGCGTCATGCAATTTTAGCCAAGCAATATAGTCCCGAATATGGACTTCATGAGGAATGGGGTACTTCTGGTTTGCCTCAACACCTTTATACAGATGGGGGTAAAGATTTTCGTTCTAACCATTTGCAACAGATAGGGGTGCAGTTAGGGTTTGTTTGTCATTTGCGCGATCGCCCATCAGAAGGTGGTAGTGTTGAGCGTCCATTTAAAACTTTTAATACCGAGTTATTCTCAACTTTACCTGGATATACAGGGTCAAATGTACAAGAACGCCCGGAGGAAGCAGAAAAAGAAGCTTGCTTAACACTACGGCAGTTAGAGCAGAATTTGGTACGTTACATAGTTGATAACTATAACCAGCGACTTGATGCACGGATGGGCGACCAAACTAGGTTCCAACGTTGGGAATCTGGGTTAATAGCAGCGCCAGATTTACTTTCCGAACGGGATTTAGATATTTGTTTAATGAAGCAAACACGGCGACAAATCCAACGTGGGGGATATCTGCAATTTGAAAATCTCATGTACCGAGGTGAGTATCTAGCAGGGTATGCAGGAGAAAGTGTTGTGTTGCGATATGACCCTAGAGATATCACAACAATGATGATTTATCGCACGGAAGGAGACAAGGAGGTATTTCTTGCCCGTGCTGATGCTCAAGATTTACAGACTGAAGAACTATCTTTAGATGAGGCAAAGGCTATTAGTCGTAAGGTGCGGGAAGCTGGGAAAGCTGTGAGTAATCGATCGATTTTGGCAGAAGTGAGAGAACGTGAGATTTTCCCGACTCCAAAGAAAACCAAGAAAGAACGTCAAAAAGTAGAACAAGCTGAAGCTAAAAAAGCTAAACAACCGATATCTGTTGAACCGGAAAAAGAAGAAACAGTATCTATTGAAACTCAAGCAGAGCCAGAGATGCCGGAAGTATTGGACTACGAACAAATGCGTGAAGATTACGGGTGGTAAGTAACCAGACAGAATTAATTACAATACTGATTTTTTGATTTCTTTGATGGCAAGAAATTCAGCCCAAATTTTGTGTAATTAATTGTGTCCAACTACTTAACAAATGTCAGCAAAAGAAGCGCAGGCTCTAGCTCAACAATTGGGTGATATTCCCGTTAATAGCGAAAAATTACAAACGGAGATTCAAAGGTTAAATCGTAAAGGTTTTGTCCCCCTCGGACAGGTGCAAATTCTTCATGATTGGTTGGAAGGAAAGCGCCAATCAAAGCAATCCGGACGTGTTGTTGGTGAGTCGAGAACGGGTAAAACGATGGGTTGTGATGCCTATAGATTGAGGAATAAACCCAAGCAGGAAGCAGGAAAACCACCGACTGTACCTGTCGCTTATATCCAAATTCCCCAAGAGTGTGGTGCTAAGGAATTATTTGGGGTAATTATGGAGCATTTGAAATATCAGGTAACGAAAGGAACAGTTGCAGAAATACGAGAGAGAATGCTGCGAGTTCTTAAGGGTTGCGGAGTTGAAATGTTGATTATTGATGAGGCTGACCGTTTCAAACCAAAAACTTTTGCAGAAGTGCGTGATATTTTTGACAAGTTGGAAATATCGGTGATTTTAGTAGGAACTGACCGCTTAGATACTGTAATTAAGCGGGATGAGCAGGTTTACAACCGTTTTCGCTCTTGTCATCGATTTGGGAAAATGTCGGGGGAAGATTTCCAGAGGACAGTGGATATTTGGGAGAAGCAAATTTTAAAATTACCAGTGGCTTCTAATCTTTCGAGTAAGACGATGTTGAAGACTTTGGGGGAAGCGACGGGTGGTTATATTGGTTTGATGGACATGATTTTGCGAGAAACTGCGATTCGGGCTTTGAAAAAAGGATTGCAAAAGATTGATTTGGAAACTTTGAAGGAAGTGGCTGCTGAGTACAGATGATGGAAACGGAAGATATTAAACCTTGGTTGTTTGAAATTGAACCATTAGAAGGAGAAAGCCTAAGTCATTTTTTGGGGAGATTTCGACGAGCAAATGATTTAACTCCCTCTGGGTTGGGTCAAGCTGCGGAACTTGGAGGTGCGATCGCCTACGGCGGGGCTTTGCCCATCGCACGTTGGGAAAAGTTTCGATTTAATCCTCCTCCTTCTCGGCAACAGTTGGAGTCTTTGGCTAAGGTTGTGGGGGTTGATGCTGATAGGTTAGAGCAGATGCTACCACCTACTGGAGTAAGAATGAATCTTGAGCCAATTCGGTTATGTGCTGCTTGTTATGTGGAGTCGCCTTGTCACAAAATTGAATGGCAATTTAAAGAGACGCAAGGGTGTCAACATCATAGTTTAAGTTTGCTGTCGGAGTGTCCTAACTGTGGGGCTAGGTTTAAAGTTCCGGCGTTGTGGGTTGATGGGTGGTGTCACAGGTGTTTTACACTGTTTGCGGAAATGGCAAATCGGCAGAAGACTTATTAGCTGAAGCGAAATTGTAATAAGCTTAAAATCAATATTTCAAGGTTGCATAATAATATCAATTTCACCTGGTTTTTTTGATTTATCTCCAAATAAAGCTGTCTGAGTCTTCTTTTTGTACGGTTGAGATATTTCTCTAAGAGATTTTTTTGGGAAGACTTCACGCAATACTTCCAATGTAGTTTGTTTGGTGAACTCCCTTGCATCAGTTCTGACATATACGATTGCTTTGCTATCCATTATTTCAGCACATTTATTAAATACTTGTTCCAATAGCTCACGATATGCAGTTTTAGATTCAAATCGATTTTGCCATTTATCACTAATCCAAATAGGTGTGTCTGGACCACCAAGCATCCACAAACGTAGCCATTGGTCATAGTGATAATTCGTAAGCTTATAATATGGAGGAGATGTAAATAGAAGATTAAAAGGTTTTTGTATATTGCAAGAAACTTTCTTTTTTAGTTCATCAATTAGAGAAGTACTATCTCCCAGCATAACTTTGCCATTCCTTAAGTTCGGAATTCCCTTAGCATAACGCCATTCAACACGTTGTAGTAAATATTCAACTGGATCTATTTCTGGAGGAGTTAGCTGTTTTTTTTTCCACCAATTTATTGAATAATCTGGACTCATAGATTTGCTTTGACGCATTTGATTTGATAGTGATTGCTCTCTCCTTCCATGTAGATGGACTAATATTATAGACATGAGGGTTGCGTCAATTATGCTAGTCTTCCAACAAAGTTCATTACGAGCAGTCAATAAGTAGCTCAATACATTTGGTGAATAACAAAAATGAAAAAACTCAGGCAGAGCTTCTAATTGTTGCTTATCAATGGAATTAGCTAAATTACCAATATTTTTAATTCTTTTAATTACATGAACTTTTAATGCAGGTTTCAGTTTTACAAAACCATAAAGCCAACCAACAGGATTGATTTCAATACCAACACCTGAGCGTTCCATCGCTGCTGCTGCATAAACACTTGATGCACGACCTGCGAATGGATCTATAATTGCATCTCCAGGTTTTGAATAGTTTTCAACAACATGAAATGCAAACTCTTTAGGAAACATGGCGTAGTATGGACCTAAAGCAGACCATCTACCTATGGCTGTACTTAAGCTGAGTTTATTGGTGGCTTCATCAATCATCTTCCATTGTCCACCATTAGTTCTTTTGCAAGTTTTTCTAAAACTTTATTGCCAAGACGGAGAGGAATGGCAGCTTCTGCATTTGCTGAAACTAAAGGAACCAACGCATTAGGGAAACGAGAAGAAACCAATTTATCTAGTAGTCCTACTGCATCTGCAAGACGCGGATAATGAGATTGTTGCGCTTGAGTTAAATCTCTATGTTGAGAAGCTAGAAAAGGTAAAGTCGCTACAAGACGTGCTCCACACTTAGTTTTATAAAAAAACTTACGTCCAAAGTAAGTAGCGCTGCCATAAGGTAGTGTACTATCAGAAAAAATAATATTTTTTTTAATATATGAGTCTGTTAATAACCCGACTGATTGAGATGGAAAGTTTCCAAAACCACCATTTTCTTTTCTGTCCAAATTTTCAAAATGTTCTACAAAATTTCCTGTTTTCTCTACTCCAATAACAAGAATATCTTTTCCCTCTGTAAATTGTTTAGCTACAGTATTAATTCGACATAATTCCTGATAGATAGCTTGACTAATCCATGCTGGTTGCCCAAATACAGCTAATTGACCATCCAAAATAATTGCTAACCTACGTAAACTAGAAAGCCATTTTTTAGCCTCTAATGTTCTTAAAATATGCACCATCCATAATCTTTCCCAGACCTGCATTATCTCACCAAATATAGCACCATTAGTTCCAGCAGGGTTCATTCTCTCATATATCCGTAAAGCATCGGTAGAATATAAAGAACGCGCTAGTTCACATGAGCAAGTATATTGACCATCTCCTCGCAAATAATCATTATTCTGTGGACAATCTTCGTAAGGACATTTTTGAGTTTGCTCTGTTATGGGTTTATACTTTAAAAGAGCTTCATAAGTATCGAGTAAAGATTCTCCATCTTCGGACATTCTGACTGAACTCAAAACTTCAAATATTGATTTTCTCAAGGAGTCTTTGGCTGATTTTTCTCCTTCACAAATCACATTACAGCCTGGTAAAGCACAATCAATAGATTCTGCTTTTTCAATAGTTTTAAATTCTTTGGGATTTACGGGACGCTGTTGGTCAAGCTTTTGCATCTTGGCAACATCCAAAATTACTGAGGCAACTGTTACATAGGAAGCCTCTGCACCAGGAAAGCCATTTTTTATATCTACTTCTGCATGACTACCATCAATTGCTATCAATAATTCCGGTATCCAATCACCTGGTTGAATTTGTATTGGTTGGAGTATTTGTAGAGAGTTTGTGTTATCGGATGGAGTCCTGACTTTGTAGCTACCAAGTAACTTTTGAACACGTTCACTTTCTACAAGACGGCGCAAAGGCTTATATTGTGCAAATTCTCCTTCGTATGGCACTTTCTATACCTCAAACTTTTTAATTTGTACTGGGATGACAAAAAGATTACTTAGTGTTTTAACTCGAATAAATCCCTTATCTTGAGCGCGACGTATTGATGACTCAAAATCTTCAAAATCGTAGTATTTACGGAGTTCTCTAGTCTCGTCTGTATTATTGAGATGTCCAATAAACCAGTTCGCTGTATTCTTGAGAATATTTTTTTGGATACTACTAACTTCTTGAGTAGCATATACCATGCCAATGTGATATTTTGCTCCTTCTTTTGCCGTGCGTACCCAGACATCTTTCAAATCCATATCTGTACCAGCTGGCAACAGGTTATGAGCTTCTTCCAAGTAAACAATTATTTCGGGTATATTTTTTTCTCCTTGGCGAAAAAGGCTTTGGTTTTCATGAAAAATATGCCACATCAACCTATCAGCAGATGATTTATTAATATCGGGTTCGCCACTGGATTGGTCAATAATTACTAATTTTCCATCTTTTAAATGTTGGTATATTTCCACTGCATAATCGGTAGTTGTATTACTGGTGTGCTGATTCCGGACTTTGCCAATTTGTCTGGAACCGTTAGGACGAACAAACATTTCGAGCAGTTTTTTTAAATCTTCATCTGCCCAAGGGTCTCCAGATGCTTTGGGTCTTTCCGTAATATACCAGTTCTCAAACTCTTGATAACTACTACCCTTATCAGTCATGAAATTGTAAAGATACTCAAATGCTGTTGCCAACTCTGACCATGTAGGATTTGCCTTCTGAAGAATTTTTGCGGCTGACTCATAATTAGCATTGTCAGTGGCTTCTGCAGGTATTTCCAGCTTTGATATCAGTTCCTTATTAAATAAGCTTTTAGTATCTGGTTGAAGATTTTGAGGAGTTTCAAAACCTGCTTTTTTTAGTAAAGCTCGGTAAACAAGTACACGACGCTTATATCTTGCCATTGCACTGCGATCGCTTGGATCAGGACTTTCAAAAACAACCTGTCGAAAATTTTGAATATATTTTGAACCATCCGCCACTAAGGTACTGTCAATAATTTCTTTTCCAATTTGAAGATTGCCTTCAACGAAAAAATTCAAAAGCATCAATTTACGTTTTGGGTCGTTAGGATGTGGCAAAATTCCATACGTTACAACGTCTTCCTCTTTACCAGAAGTATTAGACTTCCATACATTCTTTATCGCTGAGGGGTTTTTCTGTTGGTTTGTATCTTGTTCGTTTTCATTTGCGTATTCACCATTTGGATCAAAGACTATTTGACCTATACGAAGCGGATGCTCATTTGAGAATCTCAAATTAAAAATAGACTGAAGAATAATTTTTGTAGTATTTGATTTGCCTGTTCTAGTCATACCAAACAAAGCCGTTTTTTGCCCAAGTAAATCTTCCGGGAGAAGCTCAACCTCTACATCTGAAACACCCTGAAATGAACGATTAGTTGATGCGTAACGTATTTTGCCTACAATAACAGATTGATTAGTTTGTTGTTTTTTACGGTCTGGCTCTCGATAATTAACTATAAGCGATAAAGCTTTGCTATTAGGTTTATAAACTTTCAAACCTCTATTTGGATAGTAATTAGAAATATCACTGCCAAAACGTAATACTAAAGAATCATCTGGTTCCATCTCAGATGCTTGGTCTAAGAAGAAAGTACCAATGACTTTGCACTTAACACCAGCAAAAGATAAGAGGTTATAAGTGTGTCCATCCATCATATCTGGGCTATCCCAGTGTATATCTTCTCCGCTCGCTCTCTGAGCAGCTTCTACTCTAACCCGTTCAGCTTCTGGAGCATTAGGAAGTGGAGCTGCATCCATAACACGTAATAGCAATACAGATGCGTCTTCAGTTTTGTAGTCGATAGATTTTTCAGGGCTGATACGAGTAGCAATGAGAAAGCTTAGACTAGGAATTCCCCCTACTTGCTGACGGTAGTGATCGTGTATTTGAACTAAAGCTGTTTCGTAGCTAATGGAAAAAATTTCTCCAACATATTGTTTTGTTTGAATTATCTTTGCAAAAATTTCTTTTGCTGTTTTTTCAGTAGATTTATCTTGGTCTTCTTGAAATGCCTTGTCTAATTCTGAAGCCATGCAATTACAAATTCCTCATTGATTACAAGTCAAGACTTTTAGCTTACATCAATAGTTTGCTGTCTCAGTGTAGCATTGTTCCTCATATTACAGCATTTAGCATTTTCTCTAACTGATATATAAATTTTCTTGAGTCTGAATAAAAAAATAAAATTATCTTTATTATTTGACTAAATATATGGTTCTTCCGTAGGTGTTATGCTGAACTTTAAACAATAATCTGGAATTTCCCTTTAATGACAAGGCTTTTGGGCAGATTTAATATTGATTTTATTCCAAAGGCTCAAAATCCAAGATTAAAAGCTATCTTTCTTGCCCAGCAAGGGATTTGAGCTATTTATAAGCATTTTTAGCATAACAAGTAATGAAGAACCAAATATATTATTCTTTATGCTTGGTTAAGTTGTCTTTTAAATGATGGTCAATCGCATCTAACCACACCGGAACCACAGCTTTACCCTGTTCCAGAAGTGCGATCGCTTTCTTCAAATCAAACTCCACAAGCTCCAATTTACCCATCTTCCTATCCCACCACAACATAAAACGCTGAGGTGTTTTCTCATTGCTACTTAAAACCAATCCTTCATCTTTCAATCGTTTTACAGTTGCAGCAGCCACCTCAAAATTTAAACCCACCCCCAAACAATATTCCATCACCGCCAATTCCATCACCTCCGAACGGGAGTAATAAACACTACGTCCCGTCCCCGTATCGCTAATAGTAGGTACAACTACACCCTTCTCCCGCCAATACTGTAATTGCCGGAGGGTACAACCTGTAATCTCAGCCGCTTGTTTGCTCGTAAAAAATGCATCTTGCATAATTTTGATTTTACACAAGCATCTTATTGGACAAATATGTTATTATTGAACATATTTGTTTACTGGCTATTGATATGAGCCAAATCACGATTCAATGCCGTTTAGTAGCCAGTGAATCTACCCGTCAACAGTTATGGCAGTTGATGGCAGAGAAAAACACGCCGTTAATTAACGAATTACTGATGCAAATTGGTAAACATCCAGAATTTGAAACATGGCGAAAACAAGGTAAACACCCTACTGCTATTGTTAAAGAACTCTGTGAACCCTTGAAAAGTGATCCGCGTTTCATGGGTCAACCAGCAAGGTTTTACACCAGTGCAACTGCATCAGTGAACTATATTTATAAATCATGGTTTGCCCTAATGAAGGGTTTTCAGTCCCAACTAGACGGCAAAATTCGCTGGCTGGAAATGCTCAATAGTGACGCTGAATTGGTAGAACAGAGTGGAGTTTCCTTGGATATTCTTCGTGTTAAATCTGCTGAAATATTGGCTCAATTTGCTCCACAAGACACCAATGGAGATACACCAACTACAAGTAAAAAATCTAAAAAGGGGAAAAAATCTAAAAATTCAGATACCGAACGTAATTCATCAAAAAACTTATTTGAGACTTACGGAAATACAGAAGATAATGTAACTCGTTGTGCTATTAGTTATTTACTCAAAAATGGCTGTAAAATTAGCAATAAAGAAGAAAACCCCGAAAAATTTGCTCAACGTCGCCGTAAATTAGAAATCCAAATTCAACGCCTCACAGAAAAACTAGCAGCCCGAATCCCCAAAGGACGAGATTTAACAGATGCTAAATGGCTAGAAACTCTGTTTACTGCTACTCAAACTGTTCCTGAAGACGAAGCAGAGGCTAAATTGTGGCAAAACAGTCTTTTAAGAAAATCTAGTTCTGTACCTTTCCCAGTGGCTTACGAAACTAATGAAGATTTAGTTTGGTCTAAAAATCAATTGGGTGCGACTCTTTTAGGAAGACGCAGAATAGGTTTAGACAGACATTGCAATACTTGGAGGGGAAATAGAACAAC
>NZ_NTFS01000119.1 GCF_002289455.1 Brunnivagina elsteri CCALA 953 | reverse complement strand
AATTGAAATGGAGGGCACAGTTACAGAATCATTGCCCAACGCCATGTTTCGCGTTGACTTGGATAATGGCTTTAACGTGCTAGCTCACATCTCCGGCAAAATCCGCCGTAACTACATCAAAATTTTACCAGGCGATCGCGTCAAAGTAGAACTTACACCCTATGACTTAAGCAAAGGTCGAATCACCTATCGATTGCGGAAAAAATAGGTCGATGTACAGGATTTTACCACAACAAAAATTTTTTGGGTAATATCCAGCAATTAAACTGAATATTTTTTCTAAAAATGCTATAATCTAATATTTGGAGTCAGGTTAGGAAAATGAAAGTTCGAGCCTCAGTTAAACGGATTTGCGAGAAGTGCAACGTGATTAAACGTCGAGGTCGCGTGATGGTGATTTGCGTAAATCCCAAGCACAAACAGCGCCAAGGATAAGCTAAATAAATTTCATTTTTGTGAGATTTCGTAAAACGTCGCAAATCTGACAATACAACCAATACAACTACTCAGCATTAGCGACCCAAGATTAGTTGTATGTTGGAACACATGACAAGCAATATAGGGAGACATTCACAGTGGCACGTATTGCCGGAGTAGACCTTCCACGCGATAAGCGGATTGAGATTGGTCTAACTTATATTTTCGGAATCGGACTATCGCGTTCCAAAGCGATTTTAGCAGCTACAGGCGTAAATCCAGACATACGAGTTAAGGATTTAAATGATGCCGATGTTTCTGCTTTGCGCGGCGAAGTCGAAAGCAATTACCAAGTAGAAGGTGATTTGAGACGCTTAGAAGCTCTGAGCATCAAGCGTTTGGTTGACATTGGTACCTACAGAGGTCGTCGCCACCGCATGGGCTTACCAGTCAGAGGACAGCGCACTCGTACCAACGCTAGAACTCGACGCGGTAGAAGACAGACCGTAGCTGGTAAGAAGAAAGCACCAGGTAAATAAACTAACAACGCTTGTTAATCGCAAGTTTTACGCTAACTCAACTAAATCGATATGGCGCGTCAAACAAATAAAAAGACCGGGAGCAAGAAAACTAAACGTAATGTTCCCAACGGAGTTGCTTACATCCAATCTACTTTCAACAATAGCATTGTGACTATTGCCGATCAAAACGGTGATGTCATATCCTGGGCAAGCGCTGGTTCAAGTGGCTTTAAAGGCGCGAAAAAAGGAACACCTTTCGCGGCTCAAACAGCTGCTGAGAGTGCAGCGCGACGAGCAATGGACTCAGGTATGCGCCAAATTGAAGTTATGGTTAGCGGTCCAGGAGCAGGACGGGAAACCGCAATCCGTGCATTACAAGGTGCTGGATTGGAAATTACATTGATTCGTGATATCACACCGATCCCTCACAATGGCTGTCGTCCACCCAAGCGTCGTCGAGTTTAGAAACAATTGATTGGGAAGTGGTTGACAACATGAAGAATCACCCAATGTCACTTTCAAGCATAAGCAACAATATGCTTTGATTGAAACATTTTGGCTCCCCTCACTCATTGTCAATAGTAAACTTCCAAGAAAGGGCGAATGGGAGTAAATTCAGTAGTAAATTCAGCAAGTTTAGGTAAATTTAATCTAAGTAAATTTAATCCTAAGCAAGCTAAATAAAGAAAACTTCTTCTTAACCCAATCAATTTTTATCACCCGTACCGCTTTTTGGACAATCTGACTCTAAATGTCGCAATCAGTTCAATGATTTAGCTAAACCCAAAATCATTATTGACGACATCTAGAGTTATGGCTAACTTTTGGGGCTATAGGGGTAAAGTGTGAATTCGACAGGTAATTTTATATTGCCTGCTAGCAGGACTTAAAATAAGGGAGGCTGCTTCGTGGCGCAATTTCAAATTGAATGTGTAGAGTCCAATACAGAAGAAACTCGAAGTCATTATAGTAAGTTTGTATTGGAACCTCTGGAAAGAGGGCAAGGAACGACAGTAGGCAACGCACTGAGACGAGTTTTACTTTCTAATTTGGAAGGTACTGCGGTGACTGCGGTGAGAATCGCAGGGGTTTCCCACGAATTCGCCACCGTTACTGGTGTGCGCGAAGATGTTCTGGAAATAATGATGAAAATGAAGGAAATCATTCTCAAAAGTTATTCCCCTCAACCTCAGATTGGTCGCTTACTTGTTACAGGTCCAGCAAATGTGACTTCGGCGCATTTTGATTTACCTAGTGAAGTTGAAGTAATGGACCCGACTCAGTATGTCGCAACTCTAGCAGAAGGCGCAAAGCTGGAAATGGAGTTCCGGATTGAAAGAGGCAAAGGTTATCGGACTGTTGAACGTGGTCGTGAAGAAGCTACATCGTTAGATTTCTTACAAATTGACTCCGTATTTATGCCAGTGCGGAAAGTTAATTATAGCGTTGAAGAAACTCGTGGGGAGAGCAATATACCCAAAGACAGGTTATTACTCGAAGTTTGGACAAACGGAAGTCTTAGCCCTCAAGAAGCACTTTCTTCAGCAGCGAATATCCTGGTAGATTTATTTAATCCGTTGAAGGACTTTACCTACACGGAACAGGATACAGGAATTACGGAAGACTTAGACCCAACGGCACAAATTCCCATCGAGGAATTGCAGCTTTCGGTACGTGCTTACAACTGTTTGAAGCGGGCACAAGTTAACTCCGTGGCTGATTTGCTCGATTATACTCAAGAAGACCTATTGGAAATAAAGAACTTTGGTCAAAAGTCGGCTGAAGAAGTTGTAGAGGCTTTACAGCGACGTTTGGGTATTACATTGCCAATGGAAAGAGGCTCTAAGCACAATTAATCGTTGGAGTTAATAGTTAGGAGTTAGGAGTTAGGAGTTAATAGTTAGGAGTTAATAGTTATTATTGAGAACTAATAAATAATAATTAATAAATAACAACTAACAATTAATAATTAATAACTAGCAAATAATAATTAACAAATAACAAATATCTAATTCTGTATTTTATTGTTCATCGTCGATTATTATGCGTCACCGTTGTCGGGTTAAACAACTTAGCAAACCAGCAGATCAGCGACGTGCCCTGTTGCGATCGCTCACAACCGAACTGATTCGTCATGGTAAAATCACAACTACTTTAGTTCGCGCCAAAGTAGTACGTGCCGAAGTTGATAAAATGATTACTCTTGCCAAAGACGGCTCCCTATCAGCACGTCGCCAAGCAATGGGTTACATTTTTGATAAACAACTAGTCCATGCCCTATTTGAGCAAGCAGAAACACGCTACGGAAGTCGTCAGGGTGGTTATACCCGGATTATGCGTACTGTACCCCGTCGTGGCGACAATGCATCAATGGCAATTATTGAACTAGTATGATTTGAGATTTAAGATTTTGGACGTAGTTGTTGATTGTTAGTTTTGTTTGTTTAGTTATGCTACTTCCTTGCTAACCATTAATAAATCTTGAATTCTAAGCGCGAATCCAAAATCCAAAATCCAGAATCTAGAATCTAGAATCCAAAAATTGTTATGTTAGAGAGCCAGACCACAGAACAAGAGCGAGTCGCCCTGGTAATACAATACCTGGGGACTCATTTTCATGGCTGGCAGAGACAAGCGCAGCACCGTAGCGTACAAGAAGAAGTAGAAAAAGCGATCGCGGAAATTGTCGGTCATCATGTAAATCTACATGGTGCGGGACGAACCGATGCTGGAGTACATGCAGCCGCACAGGTGGCACATTTTAATGTCATTAGTAAAATACCACCCCACAAGTGGGCAGCAGTTCTTAATAAGTACCTACCATCCGATATATTGATAAGGGCATCATCGTCCGTTAGTCCCAACTGGCACGCCCAATATAGTGCAATGTATCGGCGCTACCGTTACACACTCTATACTGACCAGCGACCAAACTTATTTATCAAACCCTTTTGTTGGCATTATTATCATGCTCCCCTGGATGAATCATTAATCCAGGACGCACTCGAACCCCTCGTCGGCAAACACGACTTTGGAGCATTCCGCCGCACAAATTCCAAACGCGCCCATTCTTGGGTAGAAGTACAGGAAGTTACATGCGATCGCGATGGTTCGTTTATCCATATTGAAATTCAAGCAGATGGGTTTTTGTACGGGATGGTGCGCTTTATTGTGGGAATGCTTGTACAAGTGGCTGCGGGAGAAAGAACAATTTCTAACTTCACCGAAATTTGGAAAAATCAACTCCGAGAACAAGTATTGCATTCCGCACCAGCCCAAGGTTTATGTCTGTTGCGTGTGGGCTATCCAGACTCGACCTTTTCAAAAGAAATTTGGTTTGATACCCAGCCCAAATTTGTATTTAGTTATTAGTTATTTAGTTAATGGTTAATGGTTAATAGGAACTAACCACTAACAATTACCAATTAACCAATACCAATTAACCATTAATCAAGGACAATTGATCAATGACAGCACAAAAAACATATCTTCCCCCAGTTAGTACCCTCCAGGGCGACTGGTACGTAATCGATGCAGCCGACCAACGCTTAGGTCGTCTCGCTACCGAAATCGCCATGATTCTACGTGGCAAAAGAAAACCCCAATACACTCCTCACCTAGATACAGGTGACTTTGTAATCATCGTTAACGCTGAGAAAATCACCGTTACAGGTAAAAAGCGCAGCCAAAAACTTTACCGTCGTCACTCTGGTCGTCCTGGTGGAATGAAAACTGAAACATTCGCCAAACTTCAAGACCGTTTGCCAGAACGTATTATTGAACAAGCAGTCAAAGGTATGTTACCTAAAAACAGTTTGGGAAAACAACTGTTCACCAAATTGAAAGTTTATGCGGGAGAAACCCACCCCCA
Organism: Brunnivagina elsteri CCALA 953; assembly: GCF_002289455.1. Taxonomy (GTDB): domain Bacteria; phylum Cyanobacteriota; class Cyanobacteriia; order Cyanobacteriales; family Nostocaceae; genus Brunnivagina; species Brunnivagina elsteri. The sequence goes on along the minus strand of NZ_NTFS01000119.1, from coordinate 11,165 downwards.
TGCCGCTCAACAACCCAAAGAATTGAAAGTTAATACCATTCCTGGAGTAGAAAATTAATGCAAGCAACCGATACCGATAGCGGTCGCGCTATGTACTTTGGCACAGGTCGTCGTAAATGCGCGATCGCACGTGTCAGACTCGTGCCTGGAACCGGACAACTTACTGTCAACGGTAAACCTGGAGATTTATATTTCCAATTTAATGCTAACTATCTTGGTGTCATTAAAGGTCCTTTGGAAACTCTAGGTATGGAAAATGATTATGACATCCTAGTAAAAGCCGAAGGTGGCGGTCTGACTGGGCAATCGGACGCAGTTCGTCTAGGTATTGCCCGCGCACTTTGCCAACTTGACCCCGGAAATCGTCCCCCACTCAAAACTGAAGGTTATTTAACTCGTGACCCACGGGCTAAAGAACGGAAGAAATACGGTTTACACAAAGCTCGTAAAGCTCCTCAGTACTCGAAACGGTAATTTGTGCCGTAAGTTAGGAATTAGGAATTATGAGTTAGGAGTTTTATTTTCGATCGTGTTTGGGAATTGAAATCCCCTACCTTAAAAATTATTAATTCCTAATTCACCACTCCTGAACTGTTTGAAAGTTATAATTTGTATAAGATTAACCACAAAAGGAACAATGGCTAAGAAAAGTATTCATCCTCAGTGGTATCCAGAAGCTAAAGTTATTTGCAACGGAAAAGTTGTAATGACAGTTGGCTCCACCAAGCCCGAATTAAACGTAGACGTTTGGTCTGGAAACCACCCCTTTTACACAGGAAACCAGAAGATTATTGACACCGAAGGTCGCGTAGAACGTTTCCTCCGCAAATACGGCATGTTCGACCAATCTGCCAGCAGTCAGGAAGAAAGTAAGCCAGAAGATAGCACGCAAGAAGAACAAAAGTAGCTGCTTGGCTTTGCTTCATAACGACCCTGCACTAGCTGTTGGGTCGATTTTACGTATTTATTTTACGTATTTTGCAAAAGCCAATTTTAGTTACTTTTAAAGGAGCGCTGTAAGCATCATGGCTGAACAATATCTGTTGGAGAAATTAAAATCTGTCGAACAAACTTTTCACGAGCTAACCCGTCGTCTTGGCGATCCAGATACTGCCAAAGACCAACATGAGTATCAAACAATTGCAAAAGCGCGATCGGGATTAGAAGACGTTGTAAATAGTTACGACAATTGGAAAATTGCCCAAGATGATTTAATTGGGGCACGTCAGATTTATAAGGAGTCTGCGAGTGACCCAGAAATGCAAGAAATAGCTGGTTTTGAAGTCAAGGAACTCGAAGAAAAAATTGATTTTCTAGAGAAGCGCTTGAAAGTACTATTATTGCCCCGCGACCCCAACGACGAAAAGAATATAATGTTGGAAATTCGCGCTGGTACTGGTGGGGATGAAGCTAGTATCTGGGCTGGAGATTTGATGCGGATGTATACCCGTTATGCCCAAACCCAAGGCTGGAAGGTACTTTTGGCGAGCGAATCTTTGGGAGAAATGGGTGGTTGGAAAGAAGTTATTCTGGAAATTAAGGGTAACGACGTATATAGCCAACTCAAATTTGAAGCTGGTGTGCATCGTGTGCAGCGTGTTCCCGTGACGGAAGCTGGGGGAAGGGTACATACTTCAACGGCAACGGTGGCAATTATGCCGGAAGTTGATGAGGTGGAGGTGCATATTGACCCCAAAGACATCGAAATGAAAACAGCACGATCCGGTGGTGCAGGTGGACAAAACGTCAACAAGGTGGAAACTGCGGCTGACTTGTTACACAAACCTACTGGTATCCGAATTTTCTGTACGGAGGAGCGCAGCCAGTTACAGAACAAGGAACGGGCGATGCAGATTTTGCGGGCGAAGTTGTATGAAATAAAACTTCAGGAACAGCAAGCTGAGATTACTTCGGCACGGCGTTTACAGGTGGGGACGGGTTCTCGCTCCGAGAAAATACGGACATACAACTATAAAGATAACCGCGTTACTGACCACCGCTTGAATCAGAATTTTTCCCTAACTCCCGCTTTGGAAGGGGATATTGAGAATATTATTCAATCTTGTATTTCCCAAGATCAGCAAGACCAATTAGCGGAACTTGCGGCTTCTGCGAATAATTAAATTGGGGATGAATGGGATAGCGATCGCGGTTATCCCTTATTTTTTATTTTGTGCGATCGCGGGAGTCATTCCCTACGGAAGTATTGCTTTTAAATTAAAAATAACAAATTTATAGATGTTGTGGATATACAATCTTTGAAAAATAATGCTTAGATAACGGTTGTCCGTCAGGGGCGCGAGCAGGAATTAAAAAAGCCTAGCTTTTAGCTTGAATCTAGCATCCCTTATAAAGCGTTGTTAGCCTACACAATAAATATATCCTTACAGTTTACTCCAAAGTTTTCTAAGATTATTTTCTGGTGATAGACCAGCATCAAGATTTTCGGCAGGTATCACACCTTGTTCCCTACAAAGTTGAACATAGTTTGTGGCTACAATCCTCAACCAGCGTGTTATCAAGTTGGGACCAAAACTGATAGTAGTTCGCTCCTTATCTACATATGACCAATAATACATAATTTCTTCTCCACAAGTGAAACCATGAGTCCGGTCTGAACTTTTAGATGAATGCACTAACGGACATCGGTAGAATTTATACAGCATAGCTCCATATTCATATTCTTCCGCAATCCTGTGCAGTTTTGGATTTTGAGCAATTTGAGGACATTCTCGCTCAAGATCATCAAGAGGCAAATCGAGATACGACTTGGGTAACTCATCTACTCTAAGGAGTTCGTTGGGATGATTGCTCAAACGTTTATCAAGAAGCTGATGAGCTAGAGCGCTGTCTTCTGGACGAAATAGCTTCCAGTCTTCTGCAAAACAAACAACAGCAACTTTGCTTGCACCTGGGTCTTCTTGTGCAAATTGCTTGAGTAATTGAGAGAGACGAATAGATTCCGAAATTCCTCCACGATAGTGACGACTAAGTTCCTTTTCGGTTTCAGGAAAGTCATGAAGCCAGATTTTTGCAAGAGCATCAAGTGCTGTCGTTGCGAGAATCAGGGAATCAGTTACAGTTCCTGAATGAGTTAGCTGATCCGCTACATCTGCTCTACGGAGAAAGTAATGCTCAAAAGGAACCAGTGAATCCTCACAGACAATTTTCATACGCTAACAATCGGTTTAAGTGAAGAACAGCTAATTAAAGGACTTACAGAAAATAAAATATACCAATTATAGATTTATCTATCACTCGTAAGTAAGGGTGGGGAAACCCCAACCCTACGGCAATATTACAGGGGTGTTCCCTCATGCGATCGCACTAACTCACAACTAACTTGCGACTAAGTGACGGTTTCCATAACTAACAAGCTCGATGAATTGTGTAGTGCAAGCTTCTATAGTTTCATTGATGGCTGCTTCAATTTCCACGGGATATGGATAATGAGTAAATTCGTACTCGATTAACTTGTTGAGACGATGTATCTCATACAGGCTATTACAGTTGTAAACTAGCTTTTCCACGGCAGATTGCCAGCGTTCAAAAATTCGATAGCTGAAAAAGCCACTGCATACCCCACCTTTTTGATTCCAGTAGGATATACAGACTTGGTGCTTGAGATATTTAATTTTCTTAATTTTTTTGACATCAAAACCACGATTTTTCAAGGTTTCGATAATTACCGATTCGCTTATACGCCAAATTTCGGGTTTAATTTTATTAGCTGATATCAAGCTTTGAAGTTTGCGATCGCCTAACTGTTTGGTCATGATGACACCCTCCCCCCAAATTATTCCACTGCTCGCTTCAACCTAAAAGAGTTTCCAGGCTAAAATAAACTAATATATTTCTACTTTCAAGAATAGATGCTTAAAACCAGTCTTGACATTGTATACAAAAAGAATATTTCTGCCAATAGTCTGTGTCAAGACTATATTTACAATTCGTAAATTAAACTTGTTTGTTTATCAGTGGTATTGTTAAGGCTAAATCAGTGAATCCAGAAGCAAAAAAGAAATTGGGTGAAATCGCAAAAGTGGCTCGTGGTGATATGAGTCAGCGAGTTTTTGCAAAGCTTTTGGGCGTAGCATACACTACGGTGCAGGCATGGGAAAGAGGTGATTCGATTCCCGATATCGAGAACTTGGCTCAAATTGCCGATAAAGCAGGTTACACGATTGAAGAACTTTTAAATTACCTTGGTATCAAGCCACAGTCGAATTCTTCGGATATAAATCAAATTATTAAGCAAATAAGAATAATGCCTTTAGCTGATGTGGCAGAAATTGGTCGTGTTGTAATGGATCGATTTGCAGCAGTTGCAGAATTACCTGGAGATGAAGCAAAAGCCAGTTAATGAAATAACATGGAAGATGTTGAAATTACGTAAGAAATAGCATCTCCAATGGTTGCAACCCCTGATACTCTAAGTAAATTTGTCAATTTTTGTCTTTCTCACATCAAAGGTGAGGAGCGTAAAGAAGCACAAACGTTTCTGGACAGGTTTTTCCGTGCTTTTGGACATGAGGGTGCGTTGGAAGCTGGTGCGAGTTACGAGGAAGCTATTAAGAAAAGTAGTAAAAAGGGTAAAACTGGGTTTGCGGATTTGGTGTGGAAACCTCGCGTTTTGATTGAGATGAAGAAACGGGGGGAAGATTTGAGTAAGCACTATTCGCAAGCGTTTGACTATTGGACAAGGTTGGTTCCCAATCGTCCCAAGTATGTGATTTTGTGCAATTTTGATGAGTTTTGGATTTACGATTTTGATATTCAACTTGATACACCTGTGGATATTGTCGAGTTGACAAAGTTACCTGAACGTGCAGGTGCGTTTGGGTTTATGGAGTTGGGAAATCGTACCCCAGTATTTCATAATAACCAAGTTGAAGTCACTGAACGTGCTGCAAGACGGATGGGTGAGTTACTTTTGGGGTTGGAAAAGCGGGGAATTGCCAAGTTAACTGCACAGAGGTTTATTTTACAGTGCGTGTTAGCAATGTTTGCTGAGGATAGGCAACTTTTACCGCGAGATATGTTTATTTCTTGTGTTCAAGATTGTTTGAGTGGGGGGAATTCTTACGATATTTTAGGTGGTTTGTTTCGGGAAATGAATCAACCGGGAATTACGCCAGCAGGACGATATCAGGGTGTAGATTTTTTTAATGGTGGGTTATTTTCTCTGATTCATCCGATTGAATTGACTCCAGAAGAATTGAAGTTTTTGGATGTTACTGCTAGGGAAGATTGGAATAAGGTTCGTCCGGCTATTTTTGGGAGTTTATTTGAGGGAACGGTTGATAAAAAAGAGCGTCACGCAAAGGGAATTCATTATACTTCCGAAGCGGATATTATGAAGATTGTCCGTCCCACTATTAGTAGGTATTGGGAGGAAAGAATTGAGGATGCGGGGACAATTGGGGAGTTATCGAGTTTACAGTTGGAGTTACAAAGTTATCGTGTTTTAGACCCTGCTTGTGGTAGTGGAAATTTCCTTTATATTGCTTATCAGGAGTTGAAGAGAATTGAGCAGTTGTTGTTAGATAAAATTAGTCAGCGACGTAGAGGTGCAAATGAGCAAATTCAAATGAGTTTTGTGACACCACAGCAGTTTTTTGGGATGGATACAAATCCGTTTGCGGTGGAGTTGGCAAGGGTGACTTTGATGATAGGAAGAAAGATTGCGATCGATAATTTGAATTTGACGGAAGCTGCTTTGCCTTTGGATACTTTGGATAATAATATTGTTTGTCAGGATGCACTTTTTTGTGAGTGGGTAAAGGCAAATGCGATTATTGGGAATCCTCCTTTTTTGGGTGGTAAGCATATGCGTTTGAATTTGGGTGATGAGTATATTGATAGGGTTTTTCAACGTTTTCCTAATGTTAAAGATTCGGTTGATTTTTGTGCTTATTGGTTTAGATTAGCTCATGACAATATTGATGAGAAGGGTAGGGTTGGTTTGGTTGCGACAAATTCGATTAGTCAGGGGAAAAGTCGGGTTGCTGCGTTAGATTATGTGGCTCAAAATGGTGGATATATTCATGAGGCTATTTCTACACAAGTTTGGTCTGGTGAAGCAAAGGTACATGTGAGTTTGGTGAATTGGTGTAAGGAAAATCCAGATAAATATTATTTAGATCATAATCCTGTTTCAATTATTAATTCTTCTTTGCAAGCAAGTATTGATGTTTCGCAAGCGGTTAGATTAAAAGCAAATTTAAACAAATGTTTTCAAGGTGTGATTCCTGTTGGGGAAGGATTTATAGTCACGGAAAAACAAGTCAAAAGCTGGGTAAAAACTGATATTAAAAATCAAGAAGTATTAAAGCTATTTTCAATGGGTGCAAACCTAGCTCAAAATCCCCAGGGAAAACCGGAAAGATGGATTATTGATTTCAATGAGATGGATATTGAGGATGCTAGTAGTTATAAATTACCTTTTGAGCATATAAAAGCTTTTGTTAAACCCGTTAGAGATAATAATCGTAGAGATATAACAAGAATGAACTGGTGGAAATATGGCGAAAAAAGACCAGCAATGAGAAATACGATCGCACCTCTATCTCATTACTTTACTGTTCCTAGAGTTTCTAAATGGGCTATCTTTATTCCCGCACCTTTAGAATGGCTTCCTGGAGATAAATCTGTTGTTGTTGCTTCAGACGATTTCTATGTTTTTGGCATTCTCACATCTGATGTACATCGAACTTGGATGCACGCTCAAAAATCAACTTTAGAAGATAGAACAGCATACACTCATAATACTTGTTTTGAAACATTCCCCTTTCCCCAAATACTCGATACAAAACTAGTTGATAAAATCCGCGAAAAAGCGAAGGAACTACATCAATATCGCAGCGAACAAATGGAAACCAAACAATGGGGAATCACAGCACTATATAATGCCTTCTTTCACGAACCCAGCAGCAAATTATATAAACTCCATGCTGAATTAGATAAACTAGCAATGCGAGCTTACGGATTTAAAGAAAGTGATGATATTTTAGAGAAATTATTAGAATTAAATTTGGAATTAGCAGAGAAAGAAAAGCGAGGAGAATCAATTGTTGGTTGTTGGGAACCATAGAATTGTAGAAACCCAACATTATCACCTTATTGATGTTGGGTTACGCAAAGCCTCCACCCAACCTAGGATTAAATCAGTCGTAGAAAAACGAGATAATGCGATCGCACTGCGGTTTTTATCTCTTATAAGCTTTTCCGCATTTAATTTGCATAATTTAAGACAAGGGCAAGATACCCGCACTAAATTTTTTCTTCAAGGTCAGCATTGCACGAAATTTGGCATTAAATTTTGTTAAGATTGGACACGATGGGAAAAATCGCCCTACTTAACTACTCGTTACCTTGGAGATACTGAATGCTGCGACTCGAACATATCAGCAAAATTTACCCGACTGGTGAAGTCCTCAAGGATGTAAATTGGGAAGTGAAAGCGGGCGATCGCATTGGGTTAGTTGGTGTCAATGGTGCAGGAAAGTCTACCCAATTAAAAATCATCGCTGGGGAAACTGAACCAACTGCGGGTGAGATTGTTCGTCCTGCCAGCTTACATATAGCTTATCTGAATCAGGAGTTTGAAGTCGATCCGACGCGGACAGTGAGCGAGGAATTTTGGACGGTATTTAAGGAAGCTAACGCGGTACAGATGGCTTTAGCACAGCTTCAGCGTGACATGGAAAAGGCTACCCCAGAGGAACTTGATAAGTTAATTAATAAGTTAGATAAATTGCAGCGTCAGTTTGAAGGGCTGGATGGGTACGGTTTAGATGCGCGGATTGGTAAGATTTTACCGGAAATGGGTTTCCAAGTCGAAGATGGCGATCGCTTGGTGAGTTCCTTTAGCGGTGGTTGGCAGATGCGGATGGGTTTGGGTAAGATATTGCTGCAAGAACCCGATTTGTTGCTGCTGGATGAGCCGACAAACCACTTGGATTTGGAAACAATTGAGTGGTTGGAAGAATATTTGAAGAAGTTAACAACCCCAATGGTTATAGTTTCCCATGACCGGGAATTTTTAGACCGTCTATGTACGCAGATTGTGGAAACCGAACGGGGTGTTTCGAGTACTTATTTGGGTAATTATTCTGCGTACCTGCAACAAAAAGCTGAAAACCAAGCTGCACAATTGAATGCTTTTGAACGTCAGCAAAAGGAACTGGAGAAGCAGCAAGCTTTCGTGGAGAAATTCCGTGCTAGTGCGACTCGCAGTACCCAAGCGAAAAGCCGAGAAAAACAACTTGATAAAATCGAACGGGTTCAAGCTCCAACAGGTTCGGTTCGCACTTTGCAATTTCAATTTCCCCCTTCATCTCGTAGCGGTAGGGAAGTTGTGGAAATCAAGAATTTGACCCATACATATGATGATAAGATTCTTTTTTTGGGAGCGAATTTATTAATTGAACGTGGCGATCGCATTGCCTTTGTTGCTCCCAATGGGGCAGGGAAATCAACGCTGCTACGCTTAATTACAGGAATGGAAGCACCATCTGATGGTGTTGCTAAGATTGGGGAACATAATGTAATTCTTGGGTATTTTGAGCAAAATCAAGCCGAAGCATTGGATTTGAATAAAAGTGTCATGGAAACAATTCATGATGAGGTTCCTGATTGGAATAATGAAGAGGTTCGTACACTTTTAGGAAAGTTCTTGTTTAGTGGTGATACAGTCTTTAAAAATGTTTCGGCATTAAGTGGTGGTGAAAAAGCGCGTTTAGCATTAGCAAAGATGTTATTACGTCCAGCAAATCTATTAATATTAGATGAGCCGACAAATCACTTGGATATTCCCGCGAAGGAGATGCTCGAACAAGCATTGCAAAATTACGATGGTACGGCAATTATTGTTTCCCACGACCGTTATTTTATTTCCCAAGTTGCTAATAAGATTGTCGAAATTCGCGATGGTGATTTCAGAATTCACTTAGGTGATTACCACTACTATCTCAGCAAGTTGGAAGAGGAAAAAGAAGCGGCAGAATTGGCAGAGATAGAAGCAGAAAAAGCTGTAAAGAAGGCTGCAAAAGTTGCTAAATCTCAGGAAAAAGCGAAGAAATAGATTATTAAGGTAAGGCAGAGGGCAGAAGGCAGAAGGGAATAAAATAAATAAATTATCTATTCCTACCTCTGTCTTCATATCATGACTTCGAGCAAAGATTAATGCTAAAGCCATATCCGAGTGTAAATTCTTTTATTGCATCGAAATTCAAGTAATTTTTTAAATGTTAAGAGATATATAAAAAAACGAATATTTCTCATAAAAGAAGTTAATAGGCAGAAATGCACTTGCGATGGTGGGTAGCAGTGGTATTATTCGGTTATTACAAAAAGTAAAGGGCAGTTTTATTATGACCAAAGCACCTATTGCTCCGGTGGTGCTAGTCATTTTAGACGGATGGGGCTATTGCGAAGAGACACAAGGAAATGCGATCGCACAGGCTAAGACTCCAGTCATGAATAGCTTGTGGGCTGCCTATCCCCATACCCTCATTCGCACGTCAGGAAAAGCCGTCGGTTTGCCAGAAGGACAGATGGGTAACTCAGAAGTTGGTCATCTAAATATTGGCGCTGGAAGGGTGGTACCGCAAGAATTAGTACGCATCTCGGATGCGGTTGAAGACGGTTCCATCAATCAAAATCCAGCGTTAGTTAAAATTTGTCAGGAAGTCCTGAAAAGTCAAAACGGCAAACTGCATGTAATTGGGCTTTGTTCTGAGGGTGGTGTACATTCACACCTTAGCCATCTGTTTGGACTACTTGACTTAGCGAAAACACAAGGAATTTCCCAAGTTTGTATTCATGCGATTACCGATGGACGCGACACCGCACCTAGCGAAGCCGTAAAAGCCATTGGACTGCTTCAAAATTATTGCGATCGCATCGGTAATGCGAAAATTACCACAGTTAGCGGTCGTTACTACGCAATGGATCGCGATCGGCGTTGGGATCGAGTCAAACGTGCCTACGATGTCATGGTGCAAGATGGTGAAGGAGTTGGACGTTCTGCTGTAGAACAAGTTCAAGCCTCCTATGCTGAAGGTTTAACCGACGAATTTATACTTCCTGCACGAATTGCCCCTGGTGCAATTGAAGCAGGGGATGGTGTCATCTTTTTTAATTTCCGCCCTGATAGAGCCAGACAACTAACCCAAGCGTTTGTAAGTCCAGAATTTAACGGCTTTGAACGCTTGCAAATTAAACCACTATCCTTTGCTACCTTTACCCAATACGACCCAGAATTAAAAGTTAGTGTTGCATTTGAACCACAAAATCTCAGTAATATACTGGGTGAAGTTATTTCCCAAAAAGGGCTAAAGCAGTTTCGCACAGCCGAAACCGAAAAATACGCCCATGTAACCTATTTCTTTAATGGTGGCTTGGAAGAACCCTTCCCAGGAGAAGACCGCGAATTGGTTAGTAGCCCAATGGTTGCAACCTATGATTCAGTACCATCAATGTCGGCTGAAGCTGTTACAGATGTCGCCTTGGCTGCGATTTCTAAGCATCTTTACTCCTTAGTCGTCATAAATTATGCGAACCCCGATATGGTGGGTCACACAGGGCAAATTCCTGCAACTGTACAAGCGATCGAAACTGTAGATCGTTGTGTTGGTCGTTTACTCGAAGGCATTAACAAAGCGGGTGGCACGGCAATAATTACCGCCGACCACGGTAACGCCGAGTATATGCTAGATGAGGGGGGCAATCCTTGGACTGCTCATACGACTAACCCCGTTCCTTTGATTGTGATTGAAGGAGAAGGTGCAAAAATTCCTGGACATGGCACTGATGTCAGCCTGCGTGATGATGGTAAGCTAGCAGACATTGCGCCGACGATTCTGGATATTTTGCAGCTACCACAACCGCAAGAAATGACAGGACGTTCTTTAGTACAGCCTGCTGATTACGATGTTCGAGGAAATCGCACCGCCGTAAAGGCTAGAATGTAGCTAAATTAAAAATTAATGAGTTGGTAGTCGGTAGTTGGTAGTTATTAGTTGTGAATTAAGAGTTATGAGTTAATAATCATGAACTATGTAGTTATAAATTAAATAATTACTTAAGTTTAAGAGTTAGTTTTATAATTAACTCCTAACTTCTAACTCCTAATACCAATTCTATGTGAGGCTGCACATTAT
>NZ_NTFS01000118.1 GCF_002289455.1 Brunnivagina elsteri CCALA 953 | reverse complement strand
CTATAGCGCTTCTCGTTTGGATGAAATACAATCCAGGGCAAACAACCGTGGGTTCCCCTACAGCACTCTTAATCACAAACTGTATTTAAATCAACTGAGAACCGCTATATATGATTTGGAGATTTTATTTTCTGGAAGTGCGTTAGTAAGCACAAGCAGATTCCCGATTTCTCTAAGAAGTCAGGAATCTAAACCAAGCTCAAATCAAATTTACCGAAAATCTACTCAGTAACTCTTTTTACCTCAATTCTTTTTCCCTTTCTGGGTATCACCATTATTTGACTGTTGAGGCATTTTAAATAATGTTACATATGTCTCAGAATCTTCTGGTAATTGGTGCAGTGCAAACTCTGATTTTGAAATAAAAACATCTTTAACTGTCTTTCCCGGAAGGTGAGAAGACACGACTTGGTTAACACCAATATTATATTTACTGTGGAAGATTTTTGATAACTTTGAGAATTTAATCCATTGATTAGATGTACGAGATTCTTCATCACGAATAATATCTTTGATGTTATTAATAAATTGTTCTATACTTGGTAAAACCGTATGTTCCCAAGTCTTACCACTTTGATTTTCCAAAACAGTCAGACTGCAACCCTGTTTAATCACGCGATATACAGTTAAACCATTTTGCTGAAGATGATTGCACAAATTTGTCATCACATTATCCGACGAACAAACCAAAACCTCTTTGGCATTTGGGAAGCGATCGCAAATTGAGGAGCCAAAAGCTATCATTTTTCCATCGGCATTATCTTTGCCAGAGGGTACGTGAATCAAATCATACCCGCGTTGGTGCAACTCGGCATCTAGTTTACCTTTACGACACCAATTAGCAAAAGCAACTTTAATTTGAATTGGTGAATTACAAATTGTTGTCAAGAATTTTTCTGTTTCTGGATTCAACTGCAGATTTTCGGCATCTAGTAGTAAGACTGTAATCCCAGTTTTAATCCCAGAAGTTGCAGTTACTTTTTCGGTTATATTTTTTAATTGTTTGTTCTTTTCTTGATGTTGAGGATTGGAAGATTGACTCGACTGATTTTCTAACTCAATATTAGCTTGAACATCAACATCTAGTTTTTGATTAACTTTTTCTAGTGCTGGTAATTCTGCTTGCTCACTTATAACACTGGCATTTTCATCTATTTTATTTAAATTTTCTGGCTTTAAATCTTGGCTATTTACAGAATTAACTATCTGATTAACTGGATGTGGAGCAACAACATCATCCCCATTATTACTATCTATATTTGAATTGGGATTTGATGAGATAATTTGACAGTGAAGAAGTAAGTCCATTAGTATTTGTGACTCAAACGACTCAGGAACAAGTAGTGCTTTTAAAAATTTTTGTAACCTTTGCTGGATAGTCGCTGCATTATTAGCAGTAATGAGAACTTCTGCTAGCTTATTTTTTAAACCAGACTGATGGCGATCGCTTCTCCACGGTATGTTTCTATACTTTTCTAGGAGTAAGTGTGGCTGCTGTTCTTGAATCATAACTATAGCTTGGCAGACATCACAGCCAATTTGATTCAACAAAATAGAATTGTCAGTAGTCAAAACAGCACTCATAACTCAAATATATATAGTAGAACATCCCGTCTTAGGTCTTTATTGAAGATTTATCAAAGAACGTAGTTATTTAAGTTATATCTGGCTTAGTCAATGGATGAAATCAGTAAATACGCTGACAAAGATTCCCGGTTTTCTCACAAAGTCGGGAATCTTGGGTTTCAAAATTGGAAAAAACTAGACGATCGTTACAGAACTGATTCTGACATCCTTGAGGGTTGCGAGTAAGTTGCTACCAAAACTAATCAAGGTATCGTTACCATTAATCGCTGTTGATAAAACGCTGTTAGCGACTAAAGTGCTGCCATGACTTATTTGGTCGTTTGCCCCATAACCAATAATAGTTGTGGAGCCTGTTCCAGCATCTAAAATAAACTTGTCGCTGCCGCTACCTGTATACACAGTATCATTCCCAATACCAGCCGAAATCGTATTATTCCCTTCAGCCGCATAAATTAAATCATCACCAGCACCAGTAAAGATAATATCGTCGCCCGCACCTGCGTATACTAAGTTATTGCCGCTACCTACAGAAATGCGGTTTTTACCTTCACCAGCGTAAATGGTGTTATTTCCATTACCCAAGAAGAAAACATCATTAGCTGCACCACCGTAGGCAATATCGTTACCTCCACCAGCAATAAAAATGTTATTACCTTCACTGCCGTAGATGATGTTATTACCTTCACCAGCGTTAAAAAATTCAGCGATCGCACTCCCATAAAGTACATCATCCCCATTCCCTCCATTAATTTGTGTAGTGGGGAGGTTTTGCCCAGCAATCCCAACACGGGGATCGAGGTTAAGGGGTTTATTTAACTCCAGATAGATAATTTCATTATTATCGATCGCAGGAGGACGACCAACTGAGAAGGGGTAGTTATTATCGTTAGCGACAAGGATAGTGTTCTCATCGATAACTAGTACATCTTCGATTGTTTGGAAGGGAAATTTGAATGTGGTGTTACCATCTTTGTTCAAATCGTTGGGATCGGCAATGTTCAATAAATCTACTACTTCTTCCTTTGCAACAAAGTTATTGGCATCTTTGCGAGCAAAGTCAACCTTGTAGATTTTTTTGAATTTCGCTGTATCCCCTTGATTATTATCCCGTTCGATGACGAGATATTCGTTGGCATTAATCACACTCATGTCCCCAATCGCATTGTTGGGACTTTCCATTTTGTAGTAGCCAAGTAAACCCTGAAATTGCCTTGCTGCCAGGTCAAATTCATAAATTCGTAGCGCACCTGGGGGGTCCCCAACTACTGTACCTTCAAGAAAGGGATACAATTTGCTTCTGTCAGGATTAATTGCCATCCCTTCAAAACCTTTAGAACGTTCCAAGTTAGATACTGCACCTGTTCCCAGTACATCGGGATTTTGGGGCGATCGCACAAATGGGGCTACAATTTGGTCGCGTACCAAGTCACCAGTACCGGGAAAGTCGGTAAAATAAGCATCAACACCCAAGTCAATAAACTGACGAAATTCTAATTCCGGGTTGCCGTTGTAGTCTGCGGCTAAATACCGTTCCTCGTTGCGGAAAGTATAGGGATGTACCTGCAAACCCACAGCATGGGCATCTTGGATTAAAGTTGTTGGGGGTAAAGTGGTTTTGTCGGCATCATTGACAGCCCCATCCCCATTAATATCATCAGCTTTGCCATCATTATTGGCATCCACACCTTTTACTGAAACAATCATCCGCTTCCAAGGACCAATCCCGTCAGCGTAGGTAGCAATTTCCTGTAAACCAGCAGGCGATCGCAAGTCTCCATAGGTACGAGAATCCTCATTCACGACAAAATCGTAGGGTTGAACCTCAATTAACGAACCATCCAAACGTACATCTTCGGCATCCAACAACTGTACCAAAGGTAAATCAATCCCGGCTTTCGGCATCAAGATACTATTTAGTTCCTTGAGATTGCTGGTTTCAAAGGATTGAATAAACACCCGTTTTGGGTCAGTAAATCCATTCTTCACCAAGGTATCAATTAATTTTTCTTCCAGGGATAAACCCAACCCATCATGGTAAATAGGATGCTTGGTTTCGGGATAAATACCAATTTTGCGTCCAGTGAGGGTTTCTTCTTGCTTCACCAACTCAATAATTTCATCCAAAGTGGGAATTTCAAACAACCCATTAAAAGCTTGGGAACGGAAACTTTGTGGCATTTTTGCACGGATGGTTTTGAGTTCCGCCAAAGTAAAATCGGAGACAAAAAACCCTTCCTCCGGCACACCATCAACAATTTTCGTGGTTTTACGGCTAGCAAACTCCGGGCGATCGCTAACATCGGTGGTGTTGATAATATTGGGTTCGTGACGAGCTACCAAAACCCCATCTTTGGTAGAAACCAGGTCAGGCTCAATAAAATCAGCACCTCGGTCAATCGCTAATTTATACGATGCCAAAGTGTGTTCTGGTCTTTCACCGCTAGCACCTCGGTGCCCAATTACTAAAGGAGCTTGTCCATTGAGAGTATTCAGTTTGACATAATTTGGTGTGGCGATGGGAGCCTCAAGTAACTTCCCAGTGGCATCAAAATTGAGTAAGTAGGGTCCAAACTCGTCACCAATCCAAATTGTTTGATCATTTGCGATCGCAAATGATTCGATATCTAAATCAGCACCAGTTAAAAAGCGTTGAGTAGTCCCTTTGTTGACAATCTCAAAGGGAATTTTACCATCGGGATCGGCTAGCTGGATAAAGTTACCAACTTGAACGCTACCATCTCCAGAGGCACGAAAATTGGGGTCAATTTGATAAATTCGTAATAAAAAATCCGAACTATTGGTCTTGGCTCCGTAACCATTGTCTGGCATAAACCAGAACTTATCATTGCCAGCAAACTGGACAGCACTAAATCCCTGTACTGGTTGTCCCGAAAAGGGACCTGTGCGACCATTTGCAGAGATATCTTTACCCGATTCAGGTCCATTCGCAAATGTATCGGCAGGAAGGGAAGCGAAACCTTTGAGTGTAGTTGCCATAATCAGTATTTAAGTATTTAAGGTAGTGCGGTACTGGAAATATCTGTAACTGATGTGTTACTGAGTTTGTGGTTGATAAAAACTAGATTCTTGTCTCCGAGTTGGTAAATCCCCATGCCATCAGGAATTCCAGTGAATGCAAATGTTTTCGTTGCGCTAGCTGTAAAGTTGGAAAAATCTCCTTCTAACAAAGGAACTTCGTCACCAAGTGTCAACAGTGGAATTGTCTCGTAATAATTACCACCAGGGGTATTGACAACGTAGGGCTGTACATTACTTTGTCCGTTAACGATAACCACGTATATCCTCTACTTGTATATTCTGTTAGTTAGCTAACTACAAAAATGCGGAAATCGTCGTCAAGAGCGATCGCAAATAACTCTTCACAGGTAAATCACAGGACTGACACGCTATTCTATTAGTTCAGAAACCTAGTTTATTTTTGTTGTTATGGTGCTAAAGATCAGAATTTCCGCTAAAAATTGGGTTTCTGTACGTAAGTATTTTGTTAGCAATATTTACCTGTGAGAGTTTTGTCAAACACAAAATTTACTGGACTTATAGAAAAAAGAGATACTTATACCTATAGTTTTACACGCAAAAGGTTAAGTAAAAGACAATCTATGATTAAGGTCTAAATAAGTATTTATAGGTGGGTGGGAAAATTTATAACTGTGTCATTGCGTAGCTTGCTACTTACAGAAGCCACTACCCTAAGGGGCAGGGCTGATTCATCCCCTAAAACACTTTAAAAATCAAGGGTTATAGCAATTTAACACTGGTTATTTTGTTACCAGCGTGTCGAGAAAACGAACAAAATTACGGCTACGTGAGTGCTTAAAAGTTCATTTAATCGTCACACTTACTTAGACATTTATCGCTAACTATCTTGACAAATCCTGTTTAAAAGGGAACGAAACAGCCCTGCCCTAAGGGGAACGCTAAGAGCGAACGTGTCTACTCCGTTTCGGAGCATGGAGCGAAGAGAAGTGAAGCATCGCTGTATTGTTTGCGATCGCTTACAATTATTAATTGAATAACCTCAACTTTTTACTAGGTATCTGAATTTTAAAAATGACTCCTTTTCCGTAGTAACTAATGTGGGAGAAAAGACCATAAATAAATATAGCAATTCCTAGCATTTCTAAGAACTCTTCTAAGGTAACTTCAATTAAATAAGGCATAAAGCCTAATTTATTATCAACTATGTAACCACCAACTAGCTCGCAACCAATACAACCAGCTATATAAATAGCTCCAGCTATTAAAAAATTACTTCGGGTTTTTTGAGGCAGATTTATAATAAACTTCAAAAATACTAGGAATAAAATTAATACCCCAATACTACCGGGGATAACCCAAGCAAAGGATAAAAAACCCTTGGTATTAAATAAGGTCTTCATTGGTTCTATCATGTGTTCATGCACGCTTACTAGTTCATCAAAAAATAGAAATGAAAATGTAATCGATAGCCATTTCCAATAAGAAGTATAGAAATCCTGTTGACTATTTTTCATATAAGCGATAAAGCCAAGAATTATGGCAGCAAACAGCAATGCAAATGATGAATATACTGAAGGAAAATTCAATTCCTCATCAAGATTAAACAGCAGAGCTAAACCATCCCGTAAAAAGAAATCAGGAGCAAATCTCTGAACAAGTTGCGTTATGAGAAAAGTGGAGACAAGAAAACATATAATTCTCAGCATAATTCCGAAAACTTGTTTAGCGGAAATGCTAATATCAAAATTATTCGGGTTATAAGTATCATTTTTTGTCTCCGAAAACATGAAATTTTCTTTGAGATAAATTATTGTTTCCGGTTTCACCAAACCTTGTTCTACTAAAACTTCTTCTAGGTGCTTTCCATGTACCTGATGTTGCTTTACAGCTTGGTGTAATTGTTCTTCACTAATAAGTCCAGCTTTTACCAAGCTTTGCGAAAATACTTCTTCTCTATTTCTATTGTTTTCTATTATTTCCATCAAATGCTACCTTACGATTGAGATGAAAATGAGAAGGTAGATGTGGGTAAAATCTTGGTTTTTACTTGCTCGCGATCGCACTACTGTAATATCCCCAAAATAGGGATGTTCCCAGTTCAAAATCAAACAAACAGACAGTAGAAACTTGCGATCGCGTAATCGCATTAATAAAACCCAAGTAGAAAAATGAAACTATCTCGATTATGCCCTGGTTAAGAGGAGATTATATTCTAGATTCAAATAACTAAACCGAACATTATAATTTTTTCATTTGCCATTCATCAAAGCTTTATATAAAAGTGGTAGTAGTCGTGGTAACCAGAGACGAGTGAGAGATATTTTTGTTTGATGGAAAATAAAAAAAACCCGGTTTCAAGTGAAACCGAGCTTCTTGTTGTAGAAATAATTGAAAACGAGTGGTGAAGAGCGAATCTATTTGTCGGAAATTGACACGAAACAAAAGCAATATACTCAGAATAATTAACCAAAACGTCCAGCGACATAATCACGGGTACGTTGATCGAGAGGATTGTTAAAAACTTGGGCAGTAGCACCAAATTCAATCATTTGACCAATGCGACTTTCATCGGTGCTGAAGAATGCGGTAAAGTCGGAAACACGTACAGCTTGCTGCATGTTGTGAGTCACGATCGCAATTGTGAATTTTTCCCGCAAAGTATGAATCAACTCCTCGACTTTCATCGTAGCGATGGGATCGAGTGCCGAACAGGGTTCATCCATCAACAAAAGTCTGGGTTTGACTGCGATCGCACGGGCAATACACAAACGTTGCTGTTGACCACCAGAAAGCCCTAAAGCCGATTTATTCAGCTTATCTTTGACTTCATCCCAGAGTGCAGCACCTCGAATCGCATTTTCTACGATTTCGTCGAGTTGACGTTTGGGTACATACCCAGCAATCCGCAAACCATAGGCAACATTATCGTAAACGCTCATCGGAAATAGGTTCGGCTTTTGGAAAACCATTCCGATTTGACGACGCAGACGATTTAAGTTGATTTTGCGATCATAGATATTTTGACCTGCAAATTCAACGCTTCCCTCAACTTTTACATCACCTTCCAATTCGCTGATGCGATTGATGGTTTTGATAAAGGTTGATTTACCACAACCACTAGGACCAATAATTGCGGTCACTTGGTTTTGGTAAATATCCATTGAAATATTCTCAATGGCAGGTTTAGTGCTTTTTGCACCGTAAAAAAACGTGAGATTTTTGACTTTAATAGCTGGAATTAATTTATTCATGTTTGCCCACAATGTCCGACAAAAATTAGCAACACCACAGGATAATTGTAACCGTTCAGGGGGTGCTTAAATCGTTCCAAACTCTTTACCAAGATACCTTTGGGGCTAAAAACCTGAGAATGAAGATTCTCGATAAAAGCCTTAAAATACTACATTCTTGACACTAATAGAAAACCAATCGCTTTGAAACAGCCTTAAAACCGTACTTATACCCCCGTGAACGGTTACGGATAATTCGTTGTTCTGAATCTCAAGTTATTTACAGATTGCAGATGGGGAAGTAAGCTTTTTAATTTGTTTTCTTTCTGCTGGTAATTGCGCGAGAAAGCAGACTGATGCATAGAACCAACCCAAGTAAAACAATTGAGGTAGTCCAGACTAATTGATTTTTTTCGGGCGACGGGTCGTTATAGAGGTTGTAAATTAGTACTGGTAAGGAAGCGGTTGGGCTTAGTAAGTCCTCCGACCATTCCTGACTAAATAAAGCTGTGAAAATTAGAGGTGCTGTTTCACCAGCAGCACGGGCGACTGCTAGTAAAACACCAGTAGTAATACCAGGTATCGCCGCCGCAAAAACAACACGA
Organism: Brunnivagina elsteri CCALA 953; assembly: GCF_002289455.1. GTDB lineage: Bacteria > Cyanobacteriota > Cyanobacteriia > Cyanobacteriales > Nostocaceae > Brunnivagina > Brunnivagina elsteri. The sequence continues at coordinate 7,576 of NZ_NTFS01000118.1, read as the reverse complement.
AACGTTGTTTGAAAGCGAGTACCACCTAAAGCCGCAGAAGCAAGACGTTGTTCTTTAGGTATCAATTTTAAAGCTTCTTCGGTGGTGAGGGCAATTACAGGCAACATGATAATGGATAGGGCAAAACCGCCAGCAACAGCACTAAAGGATTTTCCTTCAAATACGTGCTTAGTAAATAATACCACAACCCCATAAGCAAATATACCAACAACAATCGAAGGTACACCTGTCAAAATCGTGGTGATAAAACGGACGAATTTCGCGATCGGGTTATCTATGCCAAATTCAGCCAGAAAGATTCCTGTCAAAACCCCAATGGGAATACTTAACAGCGAACCAATTGCCACCATTACAGCTGTACCAACAAGAGCATTGGCAATCCCATCATCAATTACTGCTGTCACAAACATAGCTGGTCTTAACCCGGAGAATCCCCGTTCTAAAATCACCCATAAAATTGACAGCAAAGGTACGATCGCCAAAAAACTAAAACCGAAGGCTAACCCGTTCATAATATACGTGAACAGTCGCCTTCCTGTCGGTAAAGGGCTGCACAATTGCTCTACTAATACTGGATCAATTTCTAACTGTTGATTCCCGCTCATTTGGTTTTTACCCCCAGCCACTGGACTAAAAAGTTAGCAGCAATATTTACAGCCAGAGTGAGAGCGAATAATATTAATGCTAAATAGGTCAAAGAACCTGTGTGCAATTCACTCGCAGCTTCCGCAAATTCATTTGCCAAGACCGAAGGAATTGTATAGGCAGGTGCTAGCAAAGAAGCGCTGATTTGAGCTGAGTTGCCAATTAACAGGGTTACAGCCATTGTTTCACCCAGAGCGCGTCCCAAAGCCAACATCGTCGCACTAATAATTCCCGAAAAAGCAGTTGGTATCAGGACTCGGAAAACTGTTTCCCAACGAGTACTACCTAGAGCCATTGATGCACTGCGTAATTCTTTGGGTACAACTAATAAAACATCTCTGGATATTGCTGCCAATGTTGGCAAAATCATGATAGCTAGAACAATACCAGCAGTCAGCATGTTATAGCCTGCTGGACTCTCGGTATTAAATAAAGGGATCCAGCCCAGTATCTTATATAAACCTTCTTGAAACCATAGGGTTGCTGGCACAAATACAAAAAATCCCCACAGTCCAACAATGATACTGGGGATAGCAGCAATTAACTCAACAACAAATGCGAATCCGTTACGTACAGAGCGTGGTAGAAAATTTTCGCTCGTAATCAAGGCAACTGCAACACCAATAGGGAAAGCAAACAAAATCGCGATCGCACTACTCACCAAAGTCCCATAGATATAGGGTAAGGCTCCGAACAAATCGTTACCCGTATCCCATTCCTGACTAAATAGAAATCCCAATCCAAACTTTGCGATCGCTGGTTTAGCCTGCTGGAAAACAATCCAAGTCATCCAAAACAGCACCCCAACAGTAATCGCTGCAAAAATGTAAACAAACCATGTAAAAGCTTGATTACTCCAGTAATTTCTTCCACCGGTAACTGTTAGGTCGAGATTTGCATCACTGAAATTAGATTGATGCGAAGATTTTTGTGAGGCTGGTTCTGGTGAATTTGTCATTACAATTCCAGAAAGTAAACTGTTTACATACAAGCAAGGTGGGCATTGCCCACCTTGATTTATAAATTGAATCGATTAGTTAGTCAAAATAGACATTAACCGAATTTAATAGAAGTCTTGTAGAGACTTAGCATTGCTAAGTCTCTACATTTTATTTAGTTAACCAATTACTTAACAGTGCTATTAACTGTTTGTAATACTCTGTTAACAACAGCTTTGGGAATCGAGGTGTAGTTAAGGTCATCGTTAAATTGCTGACCATCTGTGAGTGCCCAGTTCACAAATTTCTTAACCGCATCAGCTTTTGCAGCATTAGGATAGTTTTTGTACACCATAATCCAGGTCAAACCAACAATAGGATAACCTTGGCTGGGGTCGCCAACAAATACACGATAGTTGGCAGGGAATTGAACAGTTGATAATGCGGCATTTGCAGCCTGCAACGAAGGAGCAACGAATTGCCCTTGTTTGTTTTGAATTTGCGCTGCATTCAATCTATTTGATTTAGCAAAAGAATCTTCAACGTAGCCAATTGAACCTTGGGTACGCGATACTAAATTCGCGACACCAGGGTTTCCTTTTCCTTTGAGAATATTAGAAAGTCCTACCCATTTAGGAGCAGTATTGGCACCAACTCTACCTTTAAAATAAGCACTAATTGCACTTAAGTGGTTTGTAAAAATAAAGGTTGTACCGCTACCATCGGAACGGACAACTGCTTTAATTGGGGTGTTAGGTAAGTTAACACCAGGGTTATCAGCTTTGATTTGAGCGTCGCTCCAATTGGTAATTTGACCGGAGAAAATTGCAGGTAAGGTTTTGCGAGATAATCTCAAGTTCTTAACACCAGGAATATTATGAACAACCGCAACCGCACCACCAGCTGTTGGCACGAGGATTACACCTCTTTTCACTTTCGCAATATCAGCGTCGGTCATTGCTGCATCACTAGCACCAAAGTCTACGGTACCAGCAATTGTTTGTCTAATACCACCACCACTACCAATTGCTTGGTAGTTGATTTTAATATTGGGGAGTTTCTTTTTGATCTCACGAGCGTAGCGTTCGTAAAGTGGAGCGGGGAAAGTTGCACCAGCTCCATTCAGAGTTTGAGCTTGTTGAGCAACTGCTCCCAGCATTGGAACAAATGCAACAGTTGCTGCCACTACTGAAGTAGTAACTACACGATTGAAAACGGTGGTAGAAAATTTCATATTACCTTGTACCTAAGGAGTATTTTCCTGTTGGAGTCACAGCCATTGATAAGGTACTACTTAGATGGTTAAGGGATGGTTACAAAATCATAAACAAGAGATTAAACTATGTTTAAAATATTCTTTTTCTTATTCTTTTTATAAATGTTTTTATCTACACAAAATTATATGTTACTATTCATATTTTAATTGCTTTTTAAAGATTATTTCCAGTTATTTTAATTGTGAAATATCGCCTATTACTAAAGACATACTTTTGCTAAAATAACTGTAAAGCAAGGAATTGGCTGCATTTTTACCATTAAGTATTTTCTCTTATGAATGTGCGAAATAACCGTTGAAATACTTGAGTAATTAATCGCAAGTAGCCAAATAAATGAGCAAAAATAATCTTCCCAGAAAACTACTATCGTCTCTTCACAAATTATCTCCTAAGACTATATTAGTTTTGATAATTTTATGTGAGGTAATGTTATTAATTGCGCTTTTTTTATTGTTAAACAAAAAAGAACAACTAAATAAAGCAAAAGAACTAGACGCATCTACGAACTCATTTACAAATACTTCAGGTGGACAATCTAGCGAGTTATTTAGCGAAGATAGAACCCTAATTAAGCAGAGATTACCAATAATTTCTACAAATCCAGAGAGCGATCGCACATTCATTACCAAATTACCTGGTTTGCCTCCCAGTATCACAGCACAAACAAGAGAGAATTTACCTCCAATTCCACTCCCTGTTCCATCTCCAAGTCGTTTACCACTTCCCCCTGCTCCTACTTCTGTTCCCATTCCTTCTGTTCCTTCCTTATCTACTCTTCCTACCAAAAAGAATCCAATCAAGAAAGATACAAGTTTACCAACTCAGAAAAAAATAATTCCCGCAACATATGTAAGTCCAAAAGTCAACTCTGTAAATACTAAGAAAGATAGGACTAATTCACCTCAGAAATCTCAAAATACGATATCCAAACCAGTAGATAGCAAAACTCCCCAGCCAAAAGTTTCTCCTTCCCCCACTACAAAACCAACTGTAACTCCAACTACAAAACCAACTACAAAACCAACTACAACACCAACCGCAACACCAACTACAACACCAGTTGAAGAAAAACTATTAGACGATATTTTTGTGAAACTTAAAACCGAAATTGAATTTACAGAGGATTCAAATTTTTCTGGTTGGGAAAAATTTGCAGGTTCAATTCCAGGTTTGAAAAAGACTATAGGTACAGTTGCAAAAAAAAATCCTCTAGAATTAGCGTTGATATTAAAGAAACAATTGGAGACGAAAGGTTTCCAAGTATCACAAATAAATACCTATGCCGATGGGTTTGTTTATGAAGTCAAAAAGGCTAAATTTACAGAATATATAACTTTGACACCAGATGTAGAAAAAAAAGGAACAATTATTGTTACTTGGATAAATCCTCCAACTGATTCAATATAATTTGTGAAGACTTACCCACAAAATTAGGTTTCTACGAATGATAGTATTCGTAGGGCGCGTTAACGCTTCGTGTAACGCACCATTATTAAATATTTGTTACACTACTCTATCTTTGAGGATATTGACTTTTTGAAAAATCCCGCGAATTGGTACGCAAGGGTTTGAGCTTTTCGGAATCTATCTTAGGAATCTGAATTGATTGTGTAGATTTATGTTGGGTTACGCACTCGCTGACACCCAACCTACAATATATTATACTAGACTATACTACTCCGTCGAAGCAATCTACCTATTTGCGATCGCTTGCCCATTTCATCTAGCTCCGATAAGATTTAAGCAGAGTGTTTTGTTTGATTTTTTTGAGTAAAGGGCTGATAATTCCTGAGTATAAATTAATGCTAGTGTTCTCGGAATGGTAATTTACATGGGTCTGGTGAAGAAAACAGCTAAGTACAAGTTATTGCTTTTATACTCAAATTTTTCTGTATTCTTAGGAATTTCCCATGTCTGCGCTCAAATAATTCCCGATCGCACTTTACCAACAAATTCTACAGTTACCGAAACAAGCAATACCAGCGTGATTAATGGGGGAACCCAAGTCGGAGGGAATCTTTTTCATAGCTTTGAGCGTTTTGATATTCCCACCAATACCGAAGCAATTTTTAACAATCCTACCAGCATCCAAAATATTTTGACACGGGTTACGGGTACTAATACTTCCCAAATAAATGGAGTAATCTCAAGCTTTGGTGGAGCAAATCTATTTTTGATTAATCCTAACGGGATTATTTTTGGTGAAAATGCCCGTCTAAATATCGGTGGTTCGTTTGTTGCCAGTAGTGCCAATAGTATTAAATTTGCCGATGGCAGTAACTTTAGTACTGTAACCTCCCCAACAACTCCACTTCTAACTATCACAGCACCAATTGGTTTGGGTTTTGGGAATATACCTGGTGCGATCGCGGTTCAAGGTAGTGGACATGATTTAACTGTTACTCGTGCGGTTACTACACCTCTGAATCGTACTAATAATAAGACTGGTTTACAAGTTAGTTTAGGGAAAACCCTGGGTTTGATTGGTGGCAACATTGCTTTGAACGGTGGAAAATTAACCGCAGCTTCTGGACATGTTGAATTAGGAAGTGTGGATAGTTTCAGTGAAGTTACGATTAATCCTAGTGCGACTGGATTTAGCTTTGGCTATGGGGAAACAAAAGGTTTTGATGACATCGAGCTATACTCGCGATCGCTTGTGGATGTTAGTGGAACTAATGCTGGTTCGATTCAAGTATTTGCTCGTCAAGTTAGCATCAATGATGGTTCAATTTTGTGGATACAGAATCGAGGCACTCAGCGTGCAGGTAATATTGACGTTTCTGCAAGCGATCGCTTGACATTAACTGGCACTACATCGGATGGCAAAATTGGCAGTAGTTTAGTTAACGAAACCATACAATCAGGAGGTAGTGGAGATGTAAATGTGACTACACAGCGATTAGAAATACGGCAAGGAAGTTCGATAACTAGTAAAACTTTTAATTTAGGTACGAGTGGAAATATAAATATTAATGCTGGAGAATCGATTCGTGTCAGCGATTTTTCCCCAATTGATACAGCCAGAACATCTAATATTATTGCTTTGACTGTATCTACGGGAAATGCTGGGGATGTCAGTGTTAATACTAAGAACTTATCTCTATTTGATGGTAGTAGTGTAGCTTCTTTTACGCAAACAGGTAGTGGTTCTAGCGGTGGCGTTTTCGTAAAAGCCGAAAATATAGAGATATCTGGTGTTGCACCACAGGGAGATAGGAGTACGATTTCTTCTTCTAGTTTGAGTTCGGGTAATGCTGGTCGAGTTAATATCGATACAGCTAATTTGAGTGTTACAAATGGGGGTTCGATATCGTCTTCGGGTTTTAGTAGTGGTTCCGCAGGAAGCGTGACTATTAATGCTTCCGATTTCGTAGATGTTCATGGAAAATCGGGAGAAACGATAAGCGAAATTCGTTCGGCAATTCGAGTTTTCAATTCCGAACCAGTGCGAAGGTTGCTAGGATTACCAGATATTCCCCAAGGAAAAGCAGGAGACGTGGAGATTAATGCGCGATCGCTTAATATTTCCGATGGGGCAAGGGGAAGTGTGGAAAATCTGGGTATCGGTGATGGTGGAACCCTGAGAATTAACAGCAATTTACTCATGCTCAAGGACAAAGCAAGTATTACAGCGAACACAAAATCGGGTGTGGGAGGGAATATTTTAATTCAATCCCAAGGTATCCAAATGCTTGACAATAGTAACATTACGGCTACAGCACAAGGAAATGCAGGGAATGGCGGTAATATTTCAATTGATACTAGTACATTAGTAGCTGTGGGTAATAGTGATATTTCTGCTAATGCTCAAAATAGTAGTGGGGGGAGAGTAGTTATTAATGCAACGGGTATTTTCGGAACTCAATTTCGCCCATTTTTGACACCTGAAAGTGATATTACCGCAAGTTCCGCAGCTGGTGCAAATGGTGTGGTTGATATCAACTCATTTTATTTCGATTCAAATCTGGTAATTGTTGAGTTACCGGAAACAGTTAGACAAATTTCTGAAGAAATTACTACTGGATGTAAAGCATCGGATCAAAATAAGTTTATCATCACAGGTCGAGGGGGATTACCAGAAGACCCCACAACTGTTCTTAGAGGTGAAACTATTTGGTCAGATTTGCGAATTCCTAACAGAATATCATTAGAAAATAAAAAACCTGCAAATAGCCTACCAGAAAATAAAAAACCTATATCAATTCCGGATACATCATTAAATATTGTCGAAGCGAATGGTTGGATAACTGATGCACAAGGAAGAATCAATTTAATTGTACAAACTAATCCAAAAATGCTAATTCCAGATTGGCGATCAAATTCTAGCTGTAGTAGTTTCCATCACAATTCCCATGACAGTTAAATCATATTACTTTTTAATGGGAGCTAACTAGCTAATACAGCACGACGCAAGTAAACCGACTATTGTGAATACCAAACCCGTCAGAGCCAGAGTCAGAGGTTATAAACCTCTGTCTAATAGCGAAAGTCCTCTAAAAGAGGACTAAATTCAAGCCCTAAAAGGTAGGCATATTTACGCCAAGCTCTACTAGTTGCCAAGAAGAGGCAACTACTAACTACGTATATACAGAAGTCTGATTTCCTCTAATATCTCGGAATGACCCCCCTTAATCCCCAGGGCTGATTCATCCCCTAAAACACTTTAAAAATCAAGGGTTCTAGCAATTTAACACTGGTTATTTTGTTACCAGC
>NZ_NTFS01000117.1 GCF_002289455.1 Brunnivagina elsteri CCALA 953 | reverse complement strand
ACTCAGGAATTGGGGGATGAATATGTCAAAACAATTAGTAGTAATATCATCAATTATCGAAAAGATAGAAGTTTAAAGGGATGATGAATTTTAGATCACAATAAAAATATATAACAAGTTTCTTTTATAAGGAGTCCGTTACCTATGGCTTATACAGGCGAGTTAGACACAGGACTAAAAATCTATCTGGATAATCAGGGAGCAGAGACAGTTATTGCCACCTTCAGTTGCGGTCCAGGACAGATGGAAAAATCACATCGGGATTTTCAAATTGGAAGTTGGACTTTACCCCCGGAAATCTTCCATACTCCTGAAGGTATCATGTTAAAGATTAAAACAGCAGAGGACGAACACTATATCCACATCCAAGGCAGAAGCATGAGTATACTGAGTGAAGTACCTTCCCTTAGTAATTCTCAACAGATTCAAGTATCTGAAGTCTCCTGTATGCCAACCTTGGAACCCATGCAACCGTCGAGTATTTAAGGGTATCTGCCTTAGAGATGCTAGAGGCTTCCTAACGTTGGAGTAGAAAGATAACATAGTATACCAGCTACCATTTAATATCTCGCCAGCAACATTAGAAAAAAGCTATTCCCAGAATCCACCAAAAGTTCCTGAAATGGGTTGCGATCGCAACCCATTTCTAATTAATTTTGAATATCCTGATATTACAAGAACCAGAATCTATTAAAAGTAAAGAAAGCCAAGCAACACAGATACCTCTAAAAGACCCTCTGATTGCCTACAGTTGGGAGAAAGTTGCATACCTTGGTGCTTTTTTGGTTCTTGTGAGCATTATTATTCTCATCGGACACTCGGATACTAACGTTGGGCTGGAAAAAATAAGACGGGATGCCAGCTACTGCTTAATATCTCACCAGCAACACTGGAAACAAGCCACTCCCGGAAAGTACCAAGGGTTCCTGAAGACACTGCGATCGCGCTAATGTCAATCATTTTGGCTGCCTCTAATAACTCAACAACTGGCTGTCCTTGACGGATGTTTATTTCAACTTGTAAATTTGCAGTTTCTAAATCAGCTTTAACCTGAGATAAGGTTTCTCTAGCTTGCGAATCCTTCAAATCCTTCACAATCCAGCAAAGGACGCATTGCTGTAAATATCTACCAGACTGTTTTTCAGCCTGGTGCTTTACTTTTTGCACCAGATAACTAGCAACTTCACTACCATCATAGGGGAGTAGCAAAGAACGAAATAGATGCTGACAGCGCAGAGTTAATTCCTCAGCAGTATAAGCGGAGATTAACTGTGGACGCAGCAGCAGCAAAGGAATAGGCGATCGCTTACACAGTTCAGCCATTGTACTACCCAGCAGCTTATCGGAGAGTCGGGAATGACCTTGAGAACCCAGTACAATTAGTTCAGATTCGTAGTTTTGGGCAATTTTGAGAATAGTTTCGACTGGCTTACCTGATTGCACTTCTATTTTGACTGTGACATCTGTCGAATTTTCGTTAACTACCTCTGCTAAGAGGGTTTGAGCTTGTTCTACTTTCTCAGTATCGACTTGTGGAATAATCCCTTTTTCCCATAGGGGAACAGTATGCAAAAACACAATTTGCTTAATGCCTGCAACCGCTAAACTAGAAACAAAATGCCCAAAACGATGCAAACCGTCAGAAAAATCTGTGCAGATTAAAACTTTTTCAAACATAACAAGTTACCTGTAATTAAAAAAATTGTCCTCAATTAATTACAAATTGGCTAGGGTAACAGGTTATATTTGATACTTTCAGCCCATCAACATCAGAAATCGTTGTGGATAGGGAACCTGAAAAACCTGAACCATTAGCTTTATCTCCATCACCAAATCAAGAAGTCAAGTATCTGCGATCGCAACCTTTGGGGGTAGGTTATTTTGGGTGAGTTCCCACCATCTCCAAGCAATGGAAGCACAACAGACAACAGAAACCCAACCTTAGTAAAAAGCATATCAACTTACTTATATTCTCCACAATACTAACATTAAGAGCGTTAGTATAATTAGGAATTCAGATAAAAATTTGTTTGGGTATACGTATGATGCGTCATTCTCCACGTTTTTCCTTTTTCTCCTCCTGCTTAGGCATGATGGTAGTGGTAATTCTGTTGGTGCTTGGTTTGTGGTTGAGTCCAGGAATGGCACAAACTGGGGGAAAAGCTTCCGTAGTTGTAGATGGATACCAGATTTTTCAAGTGAGCGAGTCGGGTCAATTTAGTGCTGAAGAACGAGCTAATTTAATTAATTTACAGCTAAAAGAGGCGATAAAATCAGACACACCCATTCAAGTAAAAATTGAAGAACGTAACCAATTACCGACAATTTTATTAGGCGATCGCTACCTACTAACTGTTACCCAGAAGGATACTTTACCAGGTAGTAAACCTGATGAACAAGCCACTCTTTGGGTTAAACAAATTCAGGAAGTATTACAACAATCTCAATCGGAGCGAAGCTCGCAATATATTCGCAATACCTCTATATTGACTGCAAGTATACTACTGGGGGCATTTGCTGTTTCTTGGGTTCTAGGGTTGCTCAGGACACGTATTTCACAAATTGTACAAAAAAAGTTAAATAATGCAAATGCACAAGCTATAAATGCTGATTTACCCGCAGGATTAACATTGCTATTTAAATCTATACTCTTCTTTGCTCGTGCTGTAATTTGGGCAAGTGCGATTATTTATATTACTAATTTATTTCCCTACACTCGCCAGTGGAGCTACCAAATTTCCTATATTTTAACTTCTAGCTTCACATCTAAATTTATTACCATAGGTAATAATTCTTACTCTTTAATCAACCTGCTAATTTTGGTGGGTTTATTATTTGCCTTATTTATTTTTGCTGGAACCATTACTAATATTCTACGCTCTCGTGTTTTAAGTATTGCAGGTATTAATCGCGGAGTTCAAGAAGCGATCGCTATTTTGACGAAATATAGCTTGATTGTAGTTGGTAGCATAGTCTTACTGCAAATTTGGGGACTTGACCTCAGTTCTTTGACAATTTTAGCTAGTGCCTTGGGTATTGGAATTGGCTTTGGTTTCCAGGATATTGCGAAGAATTTCGGCAGTGGTTTGATTTTAATCTTGGAACGTCCGATTCAGATAGGTGATTTTATTGAGGTGGGAGATTTACATGGTACAGTAGAGCGTATAAGTGCCCGCAGTACTGAAATCAGAACCCTCGACCATATTTCCATCATTGTGCCCAATTCGCGTCTTTTGGAAAGCGAAGTCATAAATTGGAGCCACCATAACCCCATTTCTCGTCTGCATTTACCTGTTGGTGTGGCTTATAACGCGGAACCTAATTTAGTCAAAAAAGCGTTGCTAGATGCAACGAAAGACCACCCTAATGTTTTAAATGCACCTCCTGCTCAAGTATTTTTTAAAGGTTTTGGGGATAGCGCTCTCAATTTTGAATTACTGGTGTGGACAGCAGAACCCCACAAACAGTTTGTAACTAAGAGCGATTTATACTTTTCTATCTACGAAATTTTACGTAAGCGCCAGATAGAAATCCCCTTTCCTCAACACGACCTACATTTGCGTTCTGGAAATTTAGGACTTTCTCCCCAGGTGGAGAAGGCTTTGTTGCGACTATCTGAAGAATCAGCTAACGGGTATCAGGAATAACTTAATTGCATTTAAATCTGGTAAATTAGGACAGGAGCGATCGTAATAAATTTAGTTACTCTTAAACCATTTTGGCATCGGGTAAACAGTATATTTTCTGACTTCTGACTTTTGCCTCCTGCCCTCTGTCTTTCTTCGATAAATATTAGATTAAGATTTTATTACTTTCATTTTCAGTCCAATACTATTGTTAGATTCTACTTTACCTTGAGATATCTGAATTTGATTAGCTGCAATTTTCCATTTAGAATTCAGGTACTTTTTAATAGCATCAGTTCTTTTTTGAGTGATACTATTAAGCTCTTTGTTTGACAGATCGGCAATAAGTTCTATTTGTAAATTTGGTTGTAATTCTAGAGTTCTCCCAATCCGAGTGAGTGACTGGGTACTAGCAGATGAAAGTTCTGCTTTATCAGGTGCTAATGTAATGGTTCCTTGGTTAATAGGTATTCTTTGAAATCTCACATTTGCATTTGGGAAAACGAGTCTGTTTCTAATATCACCTACCAAGAGATTCTTTGCATCCGTACTCATTTCCCGTTTGCTCAGATAAACCATATTCAAACTTAGTGGTTCTGTTACGCTATTTGTGATTACCATCTCATAGCCTAATAACTCTGCTGGTGGGGGAAGTTGGAAATTCTGCAAAGCAGTCTCCGTACTTTGTAAAAAAGCAGTTTGATATTCTGCGATCGTTGGCTGTGGTTTTTTATCAACTGCCAATTCTTTTTTCTCTATTGCCGCTAATTGAGCAATCAGGTCTTTAGAAGCTGTGGGAATTTCAATTAATTGTAATTGGACTGCATCAGGATTTTTCTTTAAACGAGATGCGACTAATTGAACAAATTCATTTTTCTCTTCGCTAGTATATAACTTACTCGTAAACACTCTAATTTGCATCAAAAGCTTGCCACTTTGCTCTTGAGCAAAAATCTTGCTGATGTCGGAACGACGCTGACCATCTGTAAAAACAGCAAATTTCTGCTGCCAAATTTCTGTTCCAACTTTAATAATCTGGTTCTTTTGTTGCTTTTGGGTAATTTCTTGCCGCAGTTGAATTAAAGATTCATTTAATGGGATGAGGAGAACCAATACTGGAAATAAAATTAGGATAAAGCGACTGGGAAGACTACCAATCACTTTTAAGCGATCGGAAATTAAAGAATGGTCGATAAATGATTGAAACCAACTGCTTTCAGGGTTTTGTTGATGCCACTCTCGCACCTGTTCCCGCACTACAGGCGTATCAATACGTAGTAACAAAAAGACTATCATTGCCATGAGAGTAATAGCTATTAGGTTGGTTAAAAATAGTAACCCCCCACCACGGGCAATCTCTAACCCATTTGTGAAATTCAAGCTAGTTGCTATACCAATGCCATATCCAACTACACATAAAGGCGGCATTAATGCAACTGCAATCGATACTCCTGGAATGGAGGTGACAACCCCTTTCGGTTCTTTACAGGTGGCAATTGAACCCAAAGCGCCAGAAAATAATGCAATTACTAAATCTAGGACATTTGGGTTAGTCCGGACAGAAATTTCAGAAGTTAGTTCCTTAAAAGGTAAAATTCCCACTAGGATAAAAGCAAAAAGAATCGCCACTATACAACTTAAAGTGAGATTCAGTATTGCCCGCATCGCTAAAATCAAGTCTCCCGCAGCAAATCCTAACCCAGTGGCAAGGATAGTCCCCATCAAGGGAGAAATTAACATCGCTCCGATAATTACTGCTGGGCTATTTAGAACTAACCCCAAAGTCGCTATTCCTGCTGCAAATATTACCTGTAGCCAATAGCTGACATCTTGTAGGGTTACAGAGGCAAGTAAGTCGCGGTAAATTTCTTCCTTCCGGGCTTGAGAAATACCCAGGTTAAACGTCAGCCAATTCCGAAACCGATTCACCCAAGTAAATTTTGGAGTATTTGTCTGCCGAAACTTAGCCATAATCTTGCTCACCCTAAGTTATCACCCTTCTGGGATCGTATTTGTGCCGACAACCTCAGCGATACTGCAAATGCTTTAATAATTGACTAACATAGAACCCCTCTCCATACCTCTCCCCGCGATACGGAGAGAGGCTTAAGATTAAAATAAAAAGTCCAGATTTTAAGCATTTTTAGTAGAATCACTGATCCGGCGTGGCTTTGATACTTCACCTTTAACTGCGGGCCAACCTTCTCGCTGACGCGAACGATCCCCATCCGTCTCTTCAGTTTGGTCATGGAACAGAATTTGTGTAGTTGGGAAGGGTAAGTCGATGCCGTTTTCGAGGAGCTTTTTCTTGATTGCAGTTAGTACTTGACTGCGCGAGTCAAGAGCATCTGCCCGTCGTAGTGGATTAATCCACCAGCGCACGCGGATATTTACGCTACTTCCAGCTAGTTCCATCAGCAACACATCAGGAGCGGGGTCTTTCAATACTTCATCTACGCTATGTAATGCTTCCAACATTAACTGCTTCGCCCAGTCAATGTCGTCGCCGTAACCAATACCAACATCATACTCTAGTCGGCGATTCTCAAAGGCAGTGTTGACAGTCACAGAATTAGTGAACAACTCGGCGTTGGGAATTACAATCCGCCGACCGTCGTAGGTTTTTATTATAGTAGCGCGTGTCTGAATATTTTCAACTGTTCCTTCAAAATTTTTAAATACAATTTGGTCATTAATTTGGAAAGGTTCTGTTAGCAGGATTAAAATGCCTGCTAAAAAGTTTTGTAAAATATCACGAAAGGCAAAACCAATTGCCACTCCACTAATTCCCAAAAGTTGCACCAAATCTCCTGCGCGAAAAGTGGGAATTATTATCGACAACGATATGAACAAACCTAACAGAATTGTTAGACCTTGTGCCAAACGTCCCAGTACCAATCCCAGATTCCGTGCTTGACGATGTTTACGGGTTAACCTTTTGACTAATCTCTTAATTGCGCTGGCAATAAACAAAAAGATTACAAAGACAAATAATGCCAGCACCATGTTGGGAAACAACTTAATTAATGCGTTAATCATTGACTGAACTTTTCCCCAGGCTGCCGATATTTCTGCGTTCATGATAATTGCTGACTCATCAATAATAGTTAACTATAGTTAAATATTGTTAACTATAGTTAAAAGTAGCAAGATTAAAATCTCTCTGAGGTTACTAAAAGCGGAAGTCTCAAGCAAAAAAATGACTGGTATGGTAGCGCTACTATCATACGATCTCGATCCTCAGTTATATTTATTGTTCAACGTTTGTAGGAATCAACTCAGAGGAAGTTGGAGTTTCCCGTCTCACCTGTTCAACCTGGCTAATCTCAAAGATGAGAGTGAAGGGTTGACCCATTTGTTCGTATACAAACTTTTCTAACAAATCTACTTGCTTGGGGGTTACAGGTACTCTTGTCCGAACAATCAAGCGGACTTGAGGTGGTTTTATCAACCAGTTAGTATCAATTTTGAGTAGTTCCAATCGCTGAAATGTGATAGTTTTTGTCAGCAGTGCATTCTTAAGACTATTTTCTAAGTTTGTCTGTCGAACTAATTGGGCAAAGCTCACACTCAGGGGGAGCAGCAAAACACCTGTCAAAAAAAGTGTCCAGAACAGTGCTGCGCCTGCTCGCTCTAAAGGAGAATAGCCAATGATTAGAAACATCAGCATACAGGCAAGGATAATTCCTAAGAGGTTAGTCAGGTAGAGTAGAGTTGCTCCCTGAGTGAGTGACCAGTTTGCTTGTGCCAGACCCAGACCGATAACACAAATAGGCGGCATAAGAGCAACTGCGATCGCAGTTCCCACCAGGCTACCAGAAATTTTGGGTTGTGCCTTGGCATAGCCACTAATGCTGCCAGCTGCTAGTGCAATCCCCAAATCCAGCAAAGTTGGTTTGGAACGGGATAATACTTCCGTGTCGAAAGTGGAAATACCGACCAGCGACTCCAGGGTGTAAGCCAGCCCAATAGCCAGTAAGGTTCCCACCACAATCGACAGCAGACCTCTACGAAACAGGAGAATATTGCCTGTCAGTGCGCCGAAGGCGAGTCCCCGGATTGGCAGGATCAAAGGTGCAATGACCATAGCTCCGATGATGACAGCAGCGCTGTTAGTGATTAAGCCAAAGGTAGCAATGGCACAGGAGCCAACCGTCAAAATTAGGTAAGTCGGGTTCAGTGTAGATTCATCTAACAATTCTGTTTGTAGCCGCTCTAGCTCTGTTGGTTCAACCCTTTTGCGTTTAAAATCCTTGAAGTGATTGCGAATATTCTCAAGCATTGCTTCCAAAACTCTTAATTTAGCTTTGTTTTAACACCCCATATTCCGCACTTCAACATAATAGTATGCAGCTATTCAATAATAATTCCTAATTATGAACATCAATTAAGTATTAATACTGCTAATTAGTGGCTGTTTTTGTTTTTTATCTAACCTTGATTAGCAAGAAATTGGAAATGTACGCGTATTACATGATGAAGTGCGGGAAGTGGGTGACACAATACGGTTATGACATCACTCAGCATTGTTTGTACCTGCTAAAAGATTGAAAAATCTCGCACTTGTTTCATAACCTCCTGCTTATTCTTCCGAATCAGAAGTATGGTATAGCAAGGGAGCTAGTTCCTTATTCAACCAACCAGCCTTGACAAATTCTGCATAGGCATCTGCTTCAATTGCCAGTAATTCTCCTCGTAGTTGTTCCGACATAAAGTTACATAAATCTGGATAATCATCTTGCAATTGTTCGATTTCTGCTTGCAGACGGCTAATTTCTCCGCGAGTTAACGTTTCTTGGTAACGGTAAAATTCTGGGTCAATACCAGGAAGTTTTTCAGTTTTTTGTAAATGTTGCAATACTCGATTCAATGCCACCTGGCGAGCTACAGCTTCCGAATACTGCTGACGTAGGGGCTGGTTGCCCAAAAGTTTTAACTTTTCTAACAACGGTTTGACTGTCAAACCTTGGACTAGGAGTGTAAACAAAACGACTCCAAATACAGTAGCAATAATTTCTTCCCGTCCAGGTAGAATTGCTGGTACGCTCAATGCCAGTGCAATGGAAACCGAACCCCGCAATCCCCCCCACCAGAGAATTGTTTGTTCCCCCAAGGGAATTTGGGAGTCTACCGAGCGATTGCTTAAAAAACTTAACAGGTAAATTGCGATCGCTCTTGTTAATATCATCCCTGCGATTGTGATGGCAATGGTTCCCAAATTTGCTTGCAAGGTATTGAAACGAATCTGGTCACCAATCAGTAAAAAGACAATGGAATTCACAAAGAAAGCCAAAAACTCCCAAAACTCGCTGACAATGATTCGCGTGCGGGGGTTCATGCCAATGCGAGAGCCAAAGTTGCCTAAAATTAAACCTGTGGTGACAACTCCAATTACCCCAGAACCACCGAATTCTTCGGTAATAATGTAAGTTCCGTAGGCAGAAACCAAAGTCAATGACTGTTCTACCAGTGGCAAATCAAAACGCTGGGTTAGGTAGGAGATACCAAACCCAATCAAACCACCGATGGCAATGCCAATACCAACTACGGAACAAAGTTTAATCAAAATTGATTGTAGTCCTAATTGGGCTGTTCCCAAAGGTAAAGCTACCAAAAAGCCAAAGGCAACAACCGCCATTCCATCATTAAACAGACTTTCACCTTCCATCAGGGTACTTAGACGCTTGGGTACACCTAATTCCCGAAATAAGGCTGTCACAGACACAGGATCGGTTGCAGACAGACTTGCCCCAATTAAAAGGGCAGTGGTGAGTGACAGTCCAGTGAATTGCTGCAAACCGAACGCTACTCCTGCGATGGAAATCACTACGCCAAATACCGCATAAAGACAAATTGGTACTAAATCCCGCTTCAATTCCGTCCATTTCAGATTCCACGCGGCTTCAAATAGTAGAGGTGGTAAAAAAATTGAAAGAATTAATTCTGGAGAGAGATTGACAAGTCGCACGTCTACTGTCGCTAGTCCTAACCCCACAATCACTAGGAGTAAGGTATAGGGAATTTGACGAAACCAGCTAAAGATTTGTGGCAGTGTTGCTACGCTTAAAGAAACAGAGAGTACCAACAGAAATGATTTTAGGTTGGCTGTAATTACAGCTTCACCCACAGCAGATTCTAATACCATAGTATTTTTGATTGGACGAAGGCATAGGGCAAACCATGCAGTAGTGTAAAACCCTAGTGAGGAATAATAACACGGGTTTTGTTATGGTTGTATGTGGCATATGCTGCGAACCACTAGTATTTGAATTTTGCCAAAGACAGAGAGAAGATGCGGTGGATTGTCTCTACTAAAGGAACACCAAGAAATAAGTTATCCCAATATATAATCAGGGACAGGGATATCCAGCCCCTACGAATGATACGATTGATAATTATCTAATCGGGATATTTTATTTTCTGGAAGTCCCTAAACGCGGGTGGCACGATTACCATTGACACCATCTACATCGCGATCGCGAACTGCCTTACTACGCCATAATAAACGTATCGGTGTACCTTTAAATCCTAACTGTTGGCGGAATTGACGCTCAATATAACGACGGTAATTATCGTTAAAACGCTTGGATTCGTTGACAAATAGTGCTATTGTCGGTGGTGCTGTTGTTACTTGCGTACCGTAGTAAATTTTACCCTGCTTACCGCTACGGCTAACTGGGGGAGAATGCCAGCGCAATGCTTCTTCCAACACTTCATTAATCACCGATGTACTGACACGACGCTTGTGTTCTTCAGCAGCAGTCATCACTAATTCCAAAATCTTCTCAACACGCTGCCCTGTTAAAGCGCTGGTAAAGATAACATCAGCCCATTCGGTAAAATGTAGCCTTTCTTGCAAATCTTTCTCGTATTCGTAAATTGTATGGGAGTCTTTCTCAACTGCATCCCACTTATTCACAACAATAATACAAGCGCGACCATCTTCGATAATCCGTCCGGCTAATTTTTGGTCTTGGTCTGTTACACCATCAAGGGCATCAATGACCATTAATACCACATCAGAACGACGAATTGCTTTAAAAGCACGGTTAATGCTGAAAAATTCAGTTCCGTATTCGATATGTTTCTTTCTGCGAATTCCTGCCGTATCGATGATGCGATATTTTTGCCCATTACGTTCGATGTGGGTATCAATTGCATCGCGAGTTGTCCCAGAAATCGGACTAACGATCGCACGTTCTTCACCGACAAATGCATTCAAAAGGCTGGATTTTCCCACATTGGGACGACCAATGATCGCAACTTTGATTTCGTCGGTATCCGATGCATCTACGTTTGCAGGTAAGTGACTAATTAACTTATCAAGTAATTCACCTGTACCATTTCCATGAATTGCGGAGATGGGAAAGGGTTCCCCCAAACCAAGTGACCAAAATTCGGCAGCTTGAACTAAACCTTGATCGGGAGATTCGCATTTATTTACAGCCACCATAACGGGGACTTTTTGAACACGCAACCATTCGGCAATTTCTTCATCTGATGGTGTCATGCCATATTTGCCATCAACAACCAGGATTGCCGCAGAGGCATCGGCAAGTGCAGCCATTGCTTGCTGACGAATCATTGGTAAAAACTCGGTATCGTCATTGAATATTAAACCACCAGTATCGACAACAGTAAATTCTCTGTCGCACCAATAGGCAGGTAAATAAGTGCGATCGCGTGTTACTCCTGGTTCATCATGGACAATAGCCGTTTGTACCCCAGCAAGGCGATTTACAAAGGTCGATTTGCCCACATTCGGGCGACCGATAATAGCAACAATAGGTAAACTCATAAAAGGTGCGAAATGCTCCAAAGTGTTATTCTAGCGAGTCCGGGTTAGGTTAGTTAGGATTGGTTAATAGTTATTAGTTAATGGTTAATGGTTATTGGTTAGTAGAGCCAAAAAACACCTCAAGAAGCATTAATTACATCATTAATTACACAAAATCTTGGATGAAAAAACTCAAAAAAGCACGTAAATCTAAGTATCCACCCGTCAAACTGGGGTTATTTCTATCAAGCTTGTGCGTATTAATTTATGCCTATTTTATTGAACCTAACTGGATTGAAATTAATTCATTACAACTAACCTTACCGCATCTTGCCACAGAATTTGATGAATATAAGATTGTACAAATTAGTGATATCCATGTCAACAAATGGATGACTCAAGCTCGTCTCAAGCGGATTTTTCGTTTAGTCAACCAACAAAAACCCGATGCGATCGCAATTACAGGGGATTTTATTACCCGTCGTCAAGAAAGATTTATCCCGAATCTGACAGCAACTATGGGGCAACTTGTCGCTCAGGATGGGAAATTTGGAGTTTTGGGAAACCACGATTATTGGTCGAATCCGGATGCTGTATCTCATGCAATGGCACAAACAAACGTTTTCAATCTCGCCAATACTTTCCAATCTATACAGCGAGGTGATGCCAAATTATATATTGCTGGGGTTGATGATATTTACGTGGGTAAAGACCGTTTGGATTTGGTAATGCAAAGTTTACCAGATGATGGGAATGCTGCCATTTTACTTGCCCATGAACCCGATTTTGCCGATACTAGCGCCGCAACAGGTCGATTTGACCTACAATTATCGGGACATTCCCACTCTGGACAAGTTCGTATTCCCTTTTTCCCTCCGTTACATCTTCCCGAATTAGGGAGAAAATATTACGCAGGTTTACATCATCTGGGTTCAATGATGGTTTACACAAATCGAGGTTTGGGAGTAACTGGAATGCATTTGCGATTTAATTGTCGTCCAGAAATTACTGTGATTACATTGAATGGGAAAAAGTGATGTAGACAGCTTCACATTGGGCTATTAATTGAAACAAGAACCCCATCTAAATCACGAACATATGCAACTGTTTGTCCCCAAGGTTTAACTTTGGGTTCTACAACAATATTAGCACCCGCTTCTACTGCACCTTGAAAAGCAGCAGCTACATCATTTGTTACAAAACCCACTTCCATACCAGTAGGTAGACTCAACAGACTATTTTCAGTAAATCCCTGGGGAAGATTCGATTTTGCTAAGTCGTTTGAGGCAAAAGCAAGAGTCGTTGTATCTGTATCCATCTCAGCATACTGACCACTTTCATGAATAAATTTTTGCTTTAGCCCAAATGCCTGTTCATAAAAAGCAACAGCTTGAGAAACATCTTTGACATAGAGAATTGCGTAGGAGAATTTCACTATTTTACCTCGTACAAAAGAATTATTGAGGTGATAGTAGTACGTTTGCCCTACCGAGTCAAGTATTGCGATCGCTTTTGGTGGGTACAAAGTATCATCGCTCTTAGAGGATGTTTGAAAAGTACCCCGAAATGTCATGCTGAGGCACGTTCGCGTAGCGTGTCCCCTTGGGACTCAGCATCCCAATAACATCAAATCTGCTTTGCAGGGGTATTTAACTCTGCGTAAATCTGTAGCATTGACTTGAGTATGTCCACTAAACTGACGAAAGTAGGTATCAAAAAAAGTTGAGTTAAGAAACCCCGTTAAACCTCTTGCCAGTTCAGGATTCATCCCCTTACCTTTGGCATGGTAGTAGTTAAGATGGTTTTCTATACCTAACGCTGGTGCATCTAAAGGAGTACAGACAGCAGCAACAACACGACGTTTTTCTTCCTTAGCGGAAAAACGCTTTGTTAAGACATACCAACCCGGTTGAACTAACCATTTTGCGGTTTCCTGATTTTGTTCAATTGCGATCGCTTTACGGGGAGTATTTGGTGGAAACAAAACTTTCCCTATTTTGATAGATTCTGGGTAAAGCAAGGGAACGCTTTGTTCATTTAAGTAATTTCTCAAAGATGATTTGAGGCGAAAATCTACAACTGGACCTGTTGAAACTTGCAAACCAAGTTCTTCTAAAGTGGATGAGAATTTATTCATTTGCACTCTCAAATAATCTTCGAGAGAGTTGGTAATGATATGAATAAACCTCTCGGAATCATTGGTTTCCACTACTTCGCTGTAGGGAACATATCTTAGTTCTGAGACATTATCTAATTCATTCGCTGAATTACTAGTAATCTCTACATATTCTGGTTTTTTTGGGGTTTTAATTGCATGAAAAATAATATTTTCTTGTAATACGTTATCTTCTGCAAAAGCCGCCGAACGACTTTCAAAAATATGAATTTTTCCCAGTTTTAAGTCTTCCAAAAAAGCTTTACGAAAAGGACGAAAATAAACACCATTACAAAAGCTTCTAGGTGTAATTGCGACAATTTCTCCACCTTCAGCAAGCTGTAACATCGTCAGCCAAACAAATGCACTATATAAATTAACAGTCTCAATTCCCAATTCTGCCAGGATTCTTTTTTCAATTGATTTACTATTAATCTTCTTATAAGGTGGATTCAGAATGGCGTGAGTAAAATTGGTATAGGAAGTAGTAAAAAGCGGTAAAGTTTTTTCTGTAAATGTCTCTATAAAACTTTTGTCATGTAAACAGTAATTTGCTTGAATACCACATTTCTCCAAAGCTTCACAACATTCGGTCAGACATTGTTTTAAAGATGGTAGAAAGGTTGCTTCAACCTCATATACTGTAATAAAACAACTTTCGACCTGATTCTGATTTGTCAATAAACGTTCTACAAAAGCAGCAGTTAACGCTCCAACACCCGCTCCAGGGTCTAGAATATGAATGTGACCAGATAAATTACTAAATTTTCCTGCCATAAAACGGGCAAGATGAGCAGGAGTCAAAAATTGACCCAATTCACTACGCTGCTTCAAATTTAGGCTTGAAGATAAATGAACCCTAGTGATATCAATTGAGTCGGTAAGAAACATTGTCATACTGTAAATTTAGCACCAGATACATGATGTTAGAGTATTCCAAGTAAAAAAATGCCTAATTGTCATTACGTAGCTTGCTACTTACAGAAGCCGCTTGCGCGTCTACCTGCAGGGTACGCAGCGATAGGGGAGTGAAGTAATCGCGTAATCCCTGAGTTTTTGTGATTGCTACCCTGCGGGAACGCGTATAGCGTAGCTTGCTTCTCCGATCGAGGAGTACGCAATGACGGATTTTGAATCATTTATTTGTTGGAACACTCTAATGGTGGATTCAATAATTAAGCACTAGTGAGGAATAACATTACATCTCCTTCCTTGACAACATATTCTTTGCCTTCGCTGCGAACTAATCCTTTTCCTTTTGCACTTCCCATCGAACCGGAAGTGACCAAATCATTGTAAGCAATGGTTTCAGCACGGATAAAACAACGCTCAAAATCTGAGTGAATAACACCTGCTGCTTGAGGTGCGGACATTCCTGCTTGAATTGTCCAAGCACGGGTTTCCTTTTCTCCAGTGGTGAAATAAGTTCGCAAACCCAAAAGTACATAGGTAGCACGAATTAATGATTTTAAACCACCTTCCTCTACACCTAAAGATGCTAAAAAATCGGCTCTTTCTTCAACAGGTAATTCGATTAACTCCGATTCTACCTGTGCAGAAACCACAACAACTTGGGCTTTATCTTGCCCCGCGATCGCTATCACTTTTTCTACGTAGTCATTACCCGTTGCTAGGTCATCTTCCGACACATTAGCAGCGTAGATAATTGGTTTCGCTGTTAGTAAACCTAAGAATTGAATGATTTCTCTTTCTTCATCGCTTAAATCGATTTGACGTACAGCTTTACCTTGGTTTAATTCCGCAGCAACCTTTTCCAAAACTACCAATTCAGCTTGTGCTTCCTTACTGGAACGTGCTTGCTTCTTAGTGCGTTCGATTCGCTTATCAACCTGGGACAAATCCGCTAAAGCCAATTCTAAATTGATAATTTCGATATCCCGCACCGGGTCAACCGAGCCTTCAACGTGAATAATATCATCATTCTCAAAGCAGCGTACCATGTGAGCGATCGCATCGACTTCGCGAATATTGGACAAGAAAGCATTACCCATCCCCTCACCTTTACTTGCACCTTTGATTAAACCAGCAATATCGACAAATTCAACCTGTGCTGGGACAAGTTGTTTCGATCCAGAAATTTTCGATAGTACCTCTAATCGTTCGTCAGGAACCGAAACAATGCCAATATTCGGGTCTTTGGTGCAAAAAGGGAAATTAGCAGCTTCAGCCTTGGCATTTTCAACCAAAGCATTGAATAGAGTTGATTTTCCTACGTTAGGTAGTCCGACAATCCCAGCTCTCAGCATATCAGCAATCAGCGTGTTTTACTCTTGTCAGGATATCAAAAGGAATGCACTGTGTGTGGGAATTGGGGATTGGGGATTGGGAATTGGGAATTGGGAGGTTTCGGAGGAATATAAATCAATACGGTTCAGTTAAGACTAAACTATTCAATATTTTAAACCGCCATAGACACGGAGTG
>NZ_NTFS01000116.1 GCF_002289455.1 Brunnivagina elsteri CCALA 953 | reverse complement strand
TATCAGAAGACCGCGTTCAACAATTAGAAAAACTCGGTTTTACCGAACCCACAAATATTCAAGCACAAGCGATTCCCTATTTATTGAATGGGCGTGACGTTGTTGGGCAATCACAAACAGGAACAGGTAAAACGGCTGCTTTTTCCCTACCAATCTTAGACAGACTAGATGTCAGAAACCGTGCCGTACAAGCTTTGGTATTAGCACCAACCCGCGAACTTGCTATCCAAGTTCACGATGCCGTTGCCACCTTCGTTGGTGAAACCGGAATACGGACTGTCGCAATTTACGGTGGACAATCCATTGAGCGGCAAATAATGCAACTCAAACGTGGTGTACATGTGGTTGTTGGTACACCTGGACGTGTAATTGATTTACTCGATCGCGGTTGTCTCAAACTAGATGCTGTCCGTTGGTTTGTCTTGGATGAAGCTGATGAAATGTTGAGCATGGGTTTTATCGATGATGTCGAGAAAATTCTCTCCCAAGCTCCTACAGAACGCCAAACAGCGCTATTTTCGGCAACAATGCCACCAACAATTCGCCAATTGGTCAACAAGTTTTTAAATGACCCTGTAACCGTTACAGTTCAACAACCCAAAGCTGCCCCCACCAAAATCAACCAACTAGCTTACGTTGTTCCCCGCAACTGGAGCAAAGCTAGAGCATTGCAACCGATTTTGGAAATGGAAGACCCCGAATCGGCGTTGATTTTCGTCCGTACTCGTCGAACTGCTGCCGAACTTACCAACCAGTTACAATCGGCTGGTCATAGTGTTGATGAATACCACGGTGACTTATCACAACAAGCGAGAGAACGTTTATTAGGTCGTTTCCGCAATCGCCAAGTGCGTTGGGTGGTAGCAACTGATATTGCAGCTCGTGGTTTGGATGTTGACCAGTTATCCCATGTAATTAACTTTGATTTACCCGATAGCGCCGAAACCTACGTTCACCGAATTGGTAGAACTGGACGTGCAGGGGCAGAAGGAACAGCAATTTCCTTAGTGCAACCATTTGAGCGTCGCAAACAACAAGCTTTCGAGCGTCACGTTCGTCAATCTTGGCAAATTGTGCCAATTCCCACCAGGGCACAAATCGAAGCCCAACACATTCAAAAATTGCAGGTACAAGTACGGGAAGCTTTGACTGGTGAGCGTTTAGCTTCATTTTTGCCAATTGTGCG
The DNA here is from genome assembly GCF_002289455.1 of Brunnivagina elsteri CCALA 953. Taxonomy (GTDB): domain Bacteria; phylum Cyanobacteriota; class Cyanobacteriia; order Cyanobacteriales; family Nostocaceae; genus Brunnivagina; species Brunnivagina elsteri. The sequence goes on along the minus strand of NZ_NTFS01000116.1, from coordinate 14,822 downwards.
CGAACTCAGCGAAGAATATGATGCCCATGCGATCGCAGCAGCAGCATTACAGTTAGCTTACGACCAAACCCGTCCAGCTTGGTTACAAGGTGAGGATGCACCCGAAGAGGATTCCTCTCCCAAGCCCAAACTTCGCGGTGGTGAAGGAGGACGTGGTGGTTCCCGTCGCGACTATGGCGATCGCGGTTCCCGTCGTTCTTGGTCATCCGACTCGGAACGTGGTGAAGGTGGACGCGGTGGTTCTGGAAAACCCAAGTTACGTGGTGGTTCACCAACAACAAATACCCGTCGTGAATCTTCGGCAACACCTGTGAAGAAGTATGGCTCCACTAGCACTGCTCAAGAGTAAGTAAAAGAAATGCTACGTATATTTCTAAGTAGCATTTTCCCAGCCAATAATTAAAGGGTGTGCAAAAATAAGGCGACTCGCCGATTAGCACAAGTAACTACAAAGGATAGACTGCTGTATTTTATACAGGATTATTTGATGCAGAATAGCATGTCAAGGATTTTTTTCTATCCTTGCTATTGTCAATAGTTGCCTTGTACACCCTTAACCCTATTATTTTTAAGTAAAGATATCGTCCAAAATTAAGGTAAATTATCGGGGTCCATACCTTGCGATGTCTAGCGACAAGCCGCTTCGCGTCTACGTAAATATTCTGCTAGTTTTTCGGCTCGTTCTTGTTGTATATCAGCTCGTTGACGTTCGTATTGCAATTGTTCGGCTAATTCCGTCGGGATTAATAATTTTTCTCCCGTATCCGTACGATAAAGTCCTAATAATTGCCCTTCAACGCTTATCCCCAGTCCTAAAGCTTGACATTGACCATCGGTAATTAGCTGATAAATATCATTTTGCAAGCGATATCCCCGCAACTTTTCAACTATCCATTCTCCTTTGGGGTCAAATAGCCAGTATTCTAAAACACCTAATTGTTCGTAAAGAGTTTTCTTATGTTCTTGGTCTTGGTTTTGAGTTCCTTTCGAGGTCACTCCATTCATGGAAAAGAAAAAGAAAAAAATCGTTGTTCAAGCCTCTTCTTTAAAGAAGAGGTTAATCTAAAATCGCAAATCCAAAATCCAAAATCGAGTGACGATATTGGCAAAAACATTTTCCCGCTAAGAATGCAGCTTCCCAAGGCAAATTTAAACGACGGAAAAACCGTAGAGGTAATGCAGTTTCTAGTTCTTCAATCCTCTGAAACCCAATTGATACTTCGGCATAGATAATTGGATTGATGTTGAGTGTGGTTTGTTCGGCACATTCGGAAAGTCTATTAGCTGACCATTCAAACCAATTGACATCTTCTGTAACAATATCCAAAACTACATTACTGTCAACTAATACATCTTTCATGCATCTTGTCTAGTAAGTTGCATAATTTCTTCCGTGGTCATTTTGACAGTTGCTTTACCTTGCATTGCAGCAATTAACTGCTTACCTGGGTTAGCTGCGATCGCAAAGCGACTCCCACGGAGTATCGCAATTTTTTTTAGGTACAAAGCATCTCCAACCACTTCAAATTCCACATCTGTATTCGGTAGAAAACCTAGTTTTTCGCGGATTTCTACATGAATAGTCACCTGTCCTTTGGATGTAATTTTCATCGTTTAGATATAAAAATAATAATATTCTTACGTAAAGGCATGGAAATTTTATGGAAACAAATCAGCATCTTTAAATGCCTTTCCAGCTTGGTCTTTTGCCGATAATATTGGTGATGTGGAAATTTTCCAGTCTATAGCTAAATCTGGGTCATTCCAGAGAATAGTGCGATCGCTACCTGGTGCGTAGTAATCTGTAGTTTTGTAGAGAACTTCGGCAACTTCTGAAATTACAACAAAACCGTGGGCAAAACCTGCGGGTATCCATAGTTGCCGTTTGTTCTCAGCACTGAGTTCGTAACCAACCCATTGTCCAAATGTGGGGGAATTTTGGCGAATATCCACTGCCACATCAAAAATGCTACCAGTGACAGCACGGACTAATTTTCCCTGGGGTTGGATAATTTGGTAATGGAGTCCTCGCAGTACGTTATGTTTCGATAGGGATTGATTGTCTTGGACAAAATTGATACTTAAACCAGTTTTTTCGGTAAATTTCTGGTGATTGTAGGATTCAAAGAAAAAACCGCGATCGTCTTGGAAGACTTGGGGTTCAATAAGAAGAATATCGGCGATTTTTGTAGGGATAATGTTCATGAGATTTATTTCAGTTTTTTTTGTATTGATTTGGTCTATTTCAACTCAAAATTAGAATTCTCTTTTGACAAATTAGGATTGTAATAGGGGTCATAATTTAAACCCTGTAAATAATTTTTCCACTTATTATTTAATTTTTCCCACTCTCCTGGTTTTAACCCTTCTCCCCTACTTACAGATTCGTAATGAATCAATTCTACAGAAGGAATCACAACATTGCGATACCCAGCTTGATGGGCTTTGAGACACAAATCTACATCATTATAATTGAGGGGGAAATCTTCATCCATTCCCCCCAATTCTTCAAATACTTGTTTCCGCATCATCAAGCAAGCACCAGTTACTCCTAAGTAGTTGCGAGTGACAATATTCGAGCAAAAATAACCAGGATGGTCTTTTTCACAACCATAAAATACATGACCGGGATTACCATTAAGAATAGTTACTCCAGCATGTTGTATTTTACCGTTAGGGAATAAGAGTTTGGCTCCTACGGCTGCGATTTCTTTTTGTTGAGATAGTTCCAACATTTGTTCTAGCCAATTCGGAGTAATTACTTCTGTATCATCATTTAATAATACCAAGTATTCTCCTTTTGCCTGTGTTACTCCTAAATTAATTCGTTCTGAAAAGTTAAATTGATTGCCACATCTAACTAAGTTAATATTTTCAGCAGCGATATTTTTTAAAATATTTTCAGGAATATCGTAGCCATCAACTACAATAATTTCAAAATTACGATAATTACTGATTGTTTCTATACTGTGAATACAGTTTTCTAGAAGACATAAATCACCATCAGGGGTATCAATAGTTTTGGCAGCACTAGGAATAATAATGCTAATTAAAGGTTGTCCTTGGATATTGCGTCTAACTTGCCAAAAACCAGCCCTTTCTGTTTTTTCCACATATCCAGGATAGGAACTGCGGCTTAACATATCTTCTAAAGCTCTCTGTGCGGCAATGTAAGCCCACGGTTTAGCTTCTTCTCCCGATGTTACGGATGAGGGAATAATGCGCCAATGATAGAGAATTTTGGGGATATGGTGGATATTTTGAGTTTTTTCCACAACTCTCAACACTAAATCGTAGTCTTGAGAACCGTCATATTCACTACGAAAACCGCCGATTTCTTTGATGATATTAGTACGATATACACCTAAATGGCAGGTATACATGCAAGAATGGAAATATTCCGGCGACCAATCGGGTTTAAAAAATGGATCGCTACGTTTACCTTTAATATCAATTTTATCTTCGTCGCTGTAAATAAAATCAGCTTCTGGGTGTTGATTGATTAATTTAGCATTTTCAAATAGAGCATTAATAGCTAATTCATCATCATTGTCTAAAAGTGCAATATAATCACCAGTTGCTATTTCTAAAGCTGAATTGGAAGCGGCTGAAATATTGGCATTTTCTGTTCTAAATACAACTTTAATCCGTTCATCTAATTGACTATAGCGAGTGAGGATTTCTCGAATATGGGGAGATGGCGAAGCATCGTCGGCAATGCATAATTCCCAGTATGGGTATATCTGATTTATAACCGATTTAATTGCTTTTTCTAACCATTGTGCCTCTACATTGTAGACGGGCATAATAATGGAAAATCTTGGCTTGAGTTTCCATTTTGAGATTTCTTGTTTGTGGTATGCGATGTCTATTTTTCTTAAATGCTTATCTGCAATCCATTCTTGGTAGCTAACTTCATTTTTGAATTTCGATTTAATACTATTTTTTATGAAATCTATTAGTCCTTTGGTTCCCCTCTCACTATTAATCTGCTTTACTTTTTCAATTTTTTGTTTAAAAAATAAAATCATATCTAACACAAATATGTTTACCTAGCGCTATTTATCTTATCACCTCGTTCTTGCATCCAAGAATCATTAATCTTGATGCCAATTCTTTTTTTTAAATTAAGCCAAGCAACTCTAATTTTCCACAATTTGCTTGTTTCCATTGCTAAAATCATCACTTTTAGCTGATTTAATTCAACTAATTCTTTTTGTAAAGTCTCGATGCTTTGCTCCATTAATTCTTTTTGATAGATACTTAGATCCGATTTCAATAAATAGGCTTGGAAAATTTCTTCAGGGCTTATTTCTAGTGTGATATCATAGTTTATTTCGCAATTCTGAATTTTTGCATACTCATTAAGGTAATTTTGTGCCATTTCTTCATAGCAAACAATAGGAAAATTTTGTACTTTTGTGAGAACCTTGGTGATTTCGGCAGGATTTTTCTGTAAATAAATTAAGATGTTGAGAAAATCATCAGCAGAAGTTGAGTTGCAAACCCATCCAGCACCAAATTCTTTGACGCGATCGCTTGCTGCATTAACTGAAGTGACAATTACTGGAACCCCGTGGGATAATACTTCATCTACTGTTAGACAATAAGTTTCTGCCCAAATATTGGGAAATATTGCAATATCAATATTTTCAAGGAGAAAACCTAATTCCTCCCGATTATAAGCATTCCGTATTCTCACATTTTTAATATGCTCTGGCAACGGTAGATTAAATCTACCAATAATTTCAAATGAGAATGAATTAACAAACTCTTGCTGACAAGATATTTTATCAACTAAATCAATAAATAGCTTTGCACCTTTAGCTATATTAATTGAGCCAACTAAAGCAACTCTTAATGTCTGATTTTTTTTATTTACATGAAGTTTATCATTGTAACTTATTTTTGTTATTTGCTGGTTCGCTTGACTAATGATGCCGTGACGAATGACTTTAGATTTTTCTTGAAGATTTAATTGTGGATACTCACGCTCGAAATAAGATATTGCTGTTTTTGATGGTGCGATAATTAAGGTTGCACCAGCGAGTAAATTCTGACATAATATTGACCATTGGTACTTTAATTCTTCACCTTGATTGAATATTTTTTGGATGCAAACTTGACAGCTTTCCGCCGTTTTATGCTCGAAACAAAACTTTTCTTGATAATCAATTAAATTGTAGTTAGGACAGATTAAATAATAGTCATGTAGGGATAAAATATAGGGTATATCAACTTTTTGAAGTGCTGCGATCGCATCGGCTAATGGTAAACCAATTAGGTGATGAATATGTATAAGTTTAGGTTGGAAGTATTGAAGTATCCCAACCATTAAGCGTAAAAAATGTCTCTCATGATGAAAGTATTGTTGGCGATATTTTTCTTGGAACTCACAAGGAAATTTAAAATTTATTTTTTGCTGCTGGTAATAAATATCAAATTCGATTAGACTACTATTTTGATTGAAAAATAAAGTATAAATAGGTCTTGTTTTTGAGATATTTGATATTAAAGCTGCACAATGATATTCTGTACCACCGAGATGATTATTGATTGGTTCATCAATGCTATTATGGAGAATAAAACAAAGAGGAGATAGTCTCTTAAAATTGTCAATTTTTAGTTGCAGTTCTATATTATCGATAATATCTTTAAATGGATTAGCTTGAATTAGAGAATGTACTTCTGGGAAATATCTTGGATGTAATCGAGCTAAAACTTTACTATTATCTTCGATTAACTTCTGCTTTTCTGCCTTAAATGATTTACTCCCAGCGTGGTAAACAAAAGTCGCATCGTCAATAATATGAAAGTAACCCCGTTTGGTAGCTCTACAGCAGAAGTCGTTTTCTTCTCCGTAACCCCGACCAAAATTTTCGGCATCAAAGTAACCAACTTCATCTAATACTTTACGCTTAATATACATGCAGAATCCCACTGCTGTGGGAATATGAGGGTACTTGCGTAAGGAAACCTTTTCAATCAATTGGGCAAAGCTTAATATAGTTTGCCCTTCAGGAATATCGTTATATTCAAGCCAATTAGGAACAGAACAAACTGTTCCATTGTTTGTCAGAGGGGTAACTGTGGCAACATAAGGGCTAGAATATGCTGCATGAGTTAATTTTTCTAACCATTGAGGAGTAACTATTGTATCGCTATTCAGCAATATAACATCTGTTTCACGATCTGATTCTCCAAATGCTCGATTACAGGTCTGAACAAAGCCTAAATTTTCTTGATTTTGCAGCATTTGAATATGGGTATATTCCAATGCAAACTTTTTTATTAATTCAAAAATTCTTGGATCGGAACTGGCATCATTAACTAGTAAAATTTTGTGCTGCTTATCTGTATATTTTAAAACAGATTCAATACATTGATTGGTATCTTCATAAGCGTTATATATCGGTATGATAATAGTTACTGTAGGATGCATAGCTGTATCTAGCCTTTAAAATATTTAATTTCGGGATTTAGTTGGTAGATGTAAGGAATAAAATTATCCGAACATTATTTTGAAAAGAAAACAGTTTATATCAATCAATTCCTCTTGAAGAACCTGAGCTTAATGATTAATTATTTTTTTCTCTGCAATGACTGCCATAAAGCAAGGTTTAATAATTTTTAATTTTGTAAGTATCACTTCTAGGTAGTACACAATTTGTATTCTTAGCTTATTAATAAGCTTTGTCTGGTCAATATTTTGGGCTATTCCTTCAAATATTGGATATGTTAAACCTCCATGAAAAACAATTTTAATAGGCTGAAAATACTTTTCAAATTGCTTTAATAGTTCTTGGGAATTACAAGCTTCAGATGGATCGAATTCGTTTGGTGAATGTTGAATCCAAAATCCTTTAACTTTGCCCATATGGGTTGTTCTTATAGATTTTGATGGAAAAAGCAAGAACAGTAAAATAGCTGCGAAAATATGATTAATTCGAGGTATCTGTAAGTACTCAAGACCAATCCATTCATAAAGATATATCAATCCACCATCAGTAAGAGCTTTGTGTGCTTGATAAAATGTATTACCAAGATTGTAAATATGATGAATGCCGTGGCAACCAACTATTAAATCATAACAGTCTCTTTCTAGTACTAAATTATTGCAGTCTATAACATGAGGAGTAAAGCTTATATTCTCATCTGGTGTATACCTAGCCAGTGAGATATCGCTCAAGTCAAATCCGTCCACTTGTTGAAATTTTACAATACTATTATCTTCAAAAAAACCTCTTTCTGCTTGCATATCTCCACAGACGATAGCAGTTCCTTTCAGATTATTTAATCTCTCTGCTGGTAATCTTTGAACTAATAAATGATGAATTAGAGAAACGCTAGATTCTTCACCTGAAAATGATTTGGCTAACTTTCTGCCGAAGAAGGATATGGAACACCACGCAACGTCTCTTACCTGGTTAATATCTATTTCATTCCATGTTTGTTTGGCTTTGTCTATGATACTATTATTCATGTATTCCTTGTATTTTTTGAATGTATCGACGATTCCATTTATAATAACTTCTAGTTGTGTGGACTATGAATTTTCTGGCATTTTCTAATCATTTGCCAGACTGAGATAATTTTTTATCTTGAACCAAATTTTTCTCATTTGCCAAAATTTGCTTGTTTCCATCGCTGTGACTCGACTCCGCAGATTTTCTAGTTCTACCTGTGGTTGAAATTGCGATCGCTCGAATTCAGCTTGTGTTTGTTGCAATTGGGATTGCGATCGCTCTAGTTCAGCTTGTGTTTGTTGAAGTTGGGATTGCGATCGCTCTAGTTCAGCTTGTGTTTGTTGCAGTTGGGATTGCGATCGCTCTAGTTCAGCTTGTGTTTGTTGCAGTTGTGATTGCGATCGCTCGAATTCAGCTTGTGTTTGTTGAAGTTGGGATTGGGAATATTCTAGTTGAGATTGGGTATAGGATAAAGCTTTCTCTTGTTGATGCCAACTATATTCAAACGATTTGAATATATCGTCTGATTTGTCAATATATAAAGAATCAACAATTTGCTCTTTTGCTCGATCTTCATTGGAGCAAACTGCAATAAAATATAGTGGGGATTTGAGGGTACAAACTTTTCGCTCTAAATTATGAATATCCCCTGTATAAGATTTTTGCGTATCGCGAACGCTATTTTCTAGGGTATATATAAACGAACTTGTCCCTAGTCTCTGTCCGTAGATATGATAATATTTAAAATAGCAATCGAGTAACTCCAAAAAATCATTATAATATAACTCTTTTATGTGAAAAGGGTTTGAATAGTTTGCTTCATCTGAGTAAGTTAAGCGATTTGGAGAAGAAACAATTAATATTCCATTTGGTTTTAATACCCTTTTTATTTCTTGCATCATTTCTTTATGCTTATCGTGATGCTCGATGGTTTCAAAAGAGGTTACAACATCTACTGAATTGTCTGGTAAAGGTATTGAGTCACAAGAACCAGTGAAAAATTTTAAGTTTTGCCGATCGCGGTATTGTGCTTCTGCGTATTCTATAGAAGCAATATCGATATCTACACCAATAACTGATTTAGCAACTTTTGCTAATAGTGCTGAACCATAACCTTCACCGGAAGCTATGTCTAAAACTGATTTACCAGTAACAAACTCTAGAGAAATTGCATAGCGATGCAAATGCTCATATTTAATAGCTCCATTAAGTGAAGGAATATATCTTTCACCCGTAAATTCCATATATTTATATATACCTTATTTGAGTGATTTTACTGCTACCAAAGCTTGAGCGGTTGGGTACTCGATCGAAAATAATCGACATTCTTGAAAACCTGACTGAATTACATCTTTCCATGCATCGCAACCATATTCAGTATAAACAAGGAAATCAGGTAAATTATCACCCAAACCATGATAGCTGGGTGGCATACCAACCCTTGAAGTTGTCAATCTATCCACAATTATGGGTATGGTAAAAGCACAATACCCTCCAGGTTTTAAAATACGATGACATTCCGATAAAGCTTTTACCGGATGTTGAATATGTTCTAAAACATCAGAATGGATGACTAAATCAAAAGACATATCCACAAATTTGGTATTCATCATATCTATTTCTGGATATGTCTTTAGCTGGTGACCTGGTAATTTACTTAAAAATTGTGTTAAGCTTCCGGCTGTGTTTATTTCCAAAATTTCTAAATTTTGGATTTTTTCTTCATTGATAAAATCCTTGAATATACCTGTAAAGCCAAAGCATTTCATAATTGACATGGCTAATACCATCGAGCGCATGTTGGAATAACAGTCTTGACAGTGAAAACCTTGTTGTCGATTTATGTAATCAACCTCATATTGGGAAATACGCCATTCATCAATTAATTCCTGCCATAGAACATTTTGATGATGTATTTTACTGGAACCGCAACAATTACAATTCATTAGATTGATTAAATATTATTTAATATTATTTAATTTTAATAATTCCTGGGGAATAGCTGTATCGATTGTGTGGGAAACTTGTATTTCTGTCAATCGAATCATTCCGAATGTCAGGTCAGTGACTCCAGATTTTAGAGCAATTGGAGACTGTATCCAATCGAGCATTTCATTGTTGTCTTGACTACCGTCTGCGATCGCAGGTTCCAAGGAGTATGTATCATTCTTTATATGAGGCCATATGATTTTAAAACTAACGTTAATAATTTGTCCTTGTTCAAATGCAGGTAATTTGTATTTATACTGAGAAGTATTCCAACCTGCAATATCTACACGCAAGCGATCGAACATCATAATCCCAAAAATTGGTTTTTCCACTCTGTCATGACTAATTATCTTTGTGTGTAAAATCAAAGTCTCACCAGGCATTATGAATCCGTTTTTTTGCCCTTTGATATCCTGTATTTCTAAGCTGAGAATTTCACAGCGTCCTGTCCCAAATCGCTTGGCATTTGCAAAGGCTAAGAAGTTATCACCTGTAAAAGAATTTTTCTTAATATTTTCTGTTTTTTTATCTCCTTGAATTGTTGAATTCAAATCAATTTCTGGTATAGTTTTGGGGTGACTCTCTAAATCTTGAGAATTATTTACTTTCTTTCTAATACCATCATTGATGCGATCGTACATCCACGCTTGATATGTTTTGCTCACATCAACAGGACTACCTTGTTCTACTACTCGACCGTTACTTAACCAATAACAATTAGAGCAAAGACGATTGACCGAGCCAAGGTCATGGGAAACAAATAAAATAGTCCCGTTAGTCTCTTGAAATTCTTTTATTTTTGCCATGCAGCGATGGACAAATACACCATCACCAACAGATAAAGCTTCATCTACTATCAAAATTTCCGGTTCGACATTAATTGCTACAGCAAAAGCCAAACGCACAAACATCCCGCTTGAATATGTCTTGACAGGTTCATCAATAAAATCGCCAATATCAGCAAATGAAGCTATTTCATCAAACTTGTCTTCTATTTCTTTTTGGCTTAACCCTAAAATCCGACCATTAAAAAATACGTTTTGTCTTCCCGTAAATTCTGGATTAAAACCACTACCTAATTCTAATAAAGCTGAAACTCGACCATTTACTTGTACTTCCCCCGTAGTTGGTGTTAGGGTTCCAGCAATAATTTGTAGTAGCGTGCTTTTTCCCGAACCATTACGTCCAACAATTCCAACTGTTTGTCCTCGCGGAATTTCAAGTTCGATATCTCGGAGTGCCCAAAATTCATCACACCGACTTTTTCCCGGTAGCAAAATCTCTTTAAGCCTATCTACAGGACGGTTGTACCGTTTAAAGCACTTGGAAACATTTTTGAGTGAAATAGCAATTTCTTCTCCCATATCTTTAACATTAATCCTCAAACTCTCACACCAGTCTAGAACACCAAATTTATAGTTATATATTCTATTTATTAATAGAACTATAGTTATTCATGAGTTATTCATTGTTTGTTATTACACCAATAACCTAACGATTCCCGAACAATCCTAATGTAATTTCATGACGATCGCAGTTTTCCATATCACAATATCTGACAAATATAATACAGATTGTAAGCCGATCGCACTCTTAAACCAAGGTATCTGGGTTGATATTTGAACAGGAGCAAACTATAAAGGTTATAAAACATCCGCAAAAGCTGGACGTAACCTACGATAGCACCACAAACCAATACAGAAGATGACAAGGGCAATTAACGAACTAACACCCCATTCACCCCAATGTGTCACCTCTCCGTTGATAATTAGGTCACGGTAAACCTCAACGATCGCAGTTAAGGGATTTAACCAGAATATCCAATTTCGCCACCCTTCGGGAATGGAGGTAGCTGGATAAATAATTGGTGTCATGTACATCCAAATATTTAACAATACACAAATTGTCTGGGGAATATCCCGGAGAAAAACAGTAACACCTGCTGCTAAGTAACCCAATCCTGCGGTCAATAATAGCTGTGGTAGCCAAATTAGGGGTAAAAGCGCCAAGGTTGGGTGTAAGGTGTGGGAAGTGAAGGCAACAAACACAATTAATACGATTAAGCCAAAGGCACTTTCGATGAAAGCTGAGACAATTGGCACAAGTGGTAGTAATCCCAGGGGGAAAACGACTTTTTTGACCAAATTTGGCTGTCCGACTATTGAGGTTGCTGATTGAATTAAACCACCGCTAAAGGCAATCCAGGGTAAAAGTCCAGCGAATAACCACAAACCAAAGGTAAAGTTATTTTCTGGTAAACCTTTGAGGGTTAGTTTGACTTTGAGGACGAAGGAAAAGACGTAAGTGTAGATTAGCAGTTGTGCTATTTGGTTGAGCAGGGGCCAGAGATTGCCCAGTACAGAGCCTTTGTAACGTGCTTCTAAGTCTCGCCTTACCATCGTTCTGAGCAAATCGAACTTTGCCCATGCTTTGTCGCTAATTGGCAGAAAGCGTTTTAATTTTACCGCTTTTTTTGCAGTTCCCTTGAATACGTTTAACAATTTATATTCCTCACAACCTACACACACACCTTATGAGCTTAATGAAGCTAGCAACCTCAAAAAGTTTCTTTGCTATGAATTTACAGTTACTTCAAGCCCAGATATATTAATATATATCCGGACTGGAAAGAATTTGTTGCGCGGTCAAATTTAAATTGGGAAAAAGTAGGGATTGAATAGGGGTGAGAGCTTTTTAAAATTTGCACTCAAAAGAAAGGAATTTTCAGTTTCAATCAATTAAACCACTGCTTAATCCCTGTTCAAACTCATCAATGGCTTGGAGTGAATATGAAATTGAGATGCATCGCTCTAGTAAAGAAATATCCAATTGTGGCAGTATCTCGCTTTTTGTAATTTGCTCGTACCCATAAGTATCGGGATAAACTGTGGCTTTGTCATTCTGGGAGTTGTCCCGTAGGTGGTATAACTTAAACTCGTTTCTCTCCCAAAACCAAACTTCTGTGACTCCTAGTCTTCGGTAGATTTCCAGTTTACTTAGGTTGCTACTGGTGACAACAACTTCTATGGCTAAGTCTGGTATACTTTTCTCTTCACCTATGCAGTAACATTCATCTGGTTCCGCACCTGCTTTTTTTGCCTTGTTTCTAAAAGTAAAACTTCCCATAGGTATAAAACGAATACGCTTGCTGTAAAAAAAGCGCTCCAACAGCATCCCCAAATTCGTTTTTATTTTTTCATGCCTAATTGACGGTGACACAATCTCTAATATTCCATCTAAATAAGTGACGCGGTAGTGTGGGTTATCTTCGAGTTTGGTTAACAAAGCTTCGTAATTTTCCCAACTTACACCACTGCGAATAAATATTTCCTCTGGGTCGTCATTATGACCCATCTCTGGTTCGTCAATTAGCTCCTTAAGACTGCTAACCATTTTTGTTTCTCCCAATTTTCGGCTGGTTTTCTTTGTTTCAGCAGTGATTAAATTACACTATCTGGGTTAATTCCCAATGATGTCTGACGACAAACTGCTTCGCATTTACGCAATTGTTCTTCTAAACGCTGCGATCGCAGTTCGGCTCGCTCGGCTTGTTGTTGTATCTGTTGTACTTATTCTTGAGCCTGTTGTACCTGTTGTTGTTCTAACTGTTGCGCTGTAAGAAACATCGGCATATACCTGCTGACTCATGGATTTTATTTTAGTCTTAATTTTAGGCTCTAATAATCTTTAAAGGAATTACGGGATAGTACCAGATTCGGCTAAACTTAATCTTGGTTTGTTGCGTTATTTTAAGTTAGGCATGGAAATCGGACAGAGAGTAAAGATACTTCGTTTGCGCGATCGCGTTTCTGCGGCTATTGCCAAAAGGTTGGGTCAAACTGGCATCATCCAAGGTTATAAAATGACTGATGGTGGTGGTTTTGGTTTTGTTGTTTTGTTTGATGATAATTTCTCTACTTGGTTTTTTGACGACGAAATCAAAGCTGTGTAGAAGTAAAGTCAGGGGTGCTGAGTGGCAAAATAGAGATTGGAGTCAGAAATCAAAAGGATAAACCAAAATTTATTCTCCTTTTCGAGATAACTCACCAAGTTGTCTCTACCTAATTCCTAACTCCGTCTCTGCTTCAGCACTTGCAACTCCAATCTCGACACTATATTAAAGAAGAAATATAGAGAAGAAGTATAGGGATATTTAGTAATGGCGTTGATATTAACATTTTTAGGAAAAAACGGTACTGCCCGGACGAAAATTGCGATCGCATCTGCAATGAAGCTGGCAAGGGAGGGAAAACGTGTCCTTTTAGCGGGAAGTGCGGAACCTGCGATGCAAATCCTTTTGAATACCACACTAAGTGCCGATGCTCAAGAGATTTCACCCAATTTATATGCGGTACAATTCCAAGCCGCAGTTTTATTAGAACGCAGTTGGGATGAGGTTAAAAAGTTAGAAGCGCAGTATCTTAAAACACCTATTCTCAAGGATGTATACGGTCAAGAACTCGCTGTTTTACCTGGGATGGATACGGCATTGGCTTTGAATGCTATCCGTCAATATGAGGAAAGCGGTAAATATGATGCCATTATTTATGATGGGACAGGTGACACCACCACATTACGGATGTTGGGAATGCCTGAATCTCTAAGTTGGTATGTACGACGTTTTCGCCAACTTTTTGTAAATTCGGATTTGGGTAAAGGCATTTCCGAATCACCTTTTATTCAACCCTTAGTTAGCACCTTTTTTAATGTTAACTGGACGGCAGATAATTTTTCCCAGCCCACCAATATGGCAAATAATATGCTCGATCGGGGTAAAGAAGCTTTAGCGAACCCCAAGAGAGTAGCAGCCTTTTTGGTGACTGCTGACGACCAAATCGAGATTGCCACAGCTCGTTATCTTTGGGGTAGCGCTCAACAAGTCGGGTTAACAATCGGTGGCGTGATACTTGAAAGCGCGATCGCAGACGCAAATCTCAGCGAACAATTTGCACCGTTACCAATTAGTACAGTGGTTGGTACAAATTCTGCGATCGCAAGTTCGGAAGAATGGCAAAAAATCATTGATGGTTTACCTGATTTTGTCACCCAAGCAAGTCAAGCACCACGACCAATTGAAATTGATGTTAATGCCCGTCAGGTACGCTTGTTTTTGCCAGGATTTGATAAAAAACAAGTCAAGCTTACCCAATATGGTCCTGAAGTTACGATCGAAGCAGGAGACCAACGGCGTAATATCTTACTACCCCCAGCATTGAGTGGTAAACAAGTAACTGGCGCGAAGTTTCAGAATGGTTATTTGATAATCTCATTTTAGGGAATTGGGCATAGAGAACTGGCTTAAATATTTGAAAAGGTAAATTCGTGCCAGATTTAATTTATTAATGCCCCTTGCCCACTGCCCTTTGC
>NZ_NTFS01000115.1 GCF_002289455.1 Brunnivagina elsteri CCALA 953 | reverse complement strand
ATCCAGAATATATTAAACCATCTTGAATGGGATCGATATCGGACGAAAACAGATTATTTGTTCGGAAATAGCTCACACGTCCAAGCAAAAAGCCTATAGGTTTTGTTACTAATGGCTGTTTTTTTGATACAGGAGGTGTTTCCGGAAATGGTAGTTGTTCAATTGGTTTTCCGTCTGTATTTGTGGGTTTCGCAATAATCATTCCTAATTCCCGATTAACCTCTGATTGTGGCTTGGCAATAATTGTTCCCAATTCGTTGTTAATTGCAGATTCGGGTAACTGTGATTTCGTTTCCGCAAGTTTTTGCAGCAATCGCTCCAGTCTCTTACTGTAATCAACCTTCGGTATTTCTAGACGCTGTTCGATTTGTTTGGGATCGATTGGAGTTGGTTCGTTTGGCTGTGCTTCGATTTGTGGAGGTTCATTTGGCTTTTGAGGATTCTCTGGTGCTGCTGGGGATGCAGGTATTTGACGAATTTGAGCAATTGTTGTTTTTGTTTGAGATGAAGTATTGAATGATGGATTAGATGAATTATTTAATGAATCTGTTGATGCGATCGCATAGCGACTCCTTTGGAGTATCGCGCTTTGTGCGGTTTCCCCTGGGAACATCGCAACTGAATCACAATTTACCGTCTGACATGGCTTTTCTACGTCCTTTAGCATCAACTTTGTTGGAAATGCAACAGCAGATACACTTGTTCCCATCCCCACAAAAGCTGTAAATGGAAAAATATCTTCCCTTGCTTCTGAATTCTTCAAACTTGGGAACCTTTGTAACCTATCCTCTGTCTTGGCGATAGGTTGATTATCTACCCGATTTTCGCCAAAAGGTGGTATCTTGGGTAGCATAAGTGTTTTGTGTTTCCATTGAGTTAAGGTTGTAGCGCTTACTGTATCTACTTTAAGCAACCACCAGCTTGTACTACCGTAAGCTAGCAAGCTCCAAAATAATAAAAGTTTCCAACTTCTGTAGGATTGCATCTTTCTAGTAATGTCTCTCAAAAATTGATTTATTAAGTTGATTCGGAAGTCTCAACCATTCAATTTTGTATTTCCCCCTAACTTTAGTTAAACCTGTCCTAAATTATGACTTCCTAACACTACTTAAGTAGATACTTAAGTCTCGGTTAAAAGGTTATATCATTAAACATTTATTTTCTACTAGCATTTTCTAACCAATGTTTTACCGATTGTATTGATGAAACCGATTTCACTAGTAAAAAAATGTGAAATCCAAAAATGCGAAGTCTTTCAGAGGAAACTTCCCCCGGAGAGCTTCATGTAGAATACAGCTTGGGAAAAATTATTGATTTGCGAAGATTTCAAGCTACTTAAATGTTTTGCTTGTGCTTTGTGTTTATTTCTGTCAAGCGCTACTAGAGCATTAATTCTATCTACAAGTAATTAATATTTGTAATTTTTTGTAAAAGTTAAGCAAATTTACGTAAAGATTTTTGTTATAACGAATAATAGTCAGTCATAGTCTGAGCGCTTTACGTTTCAAATCTTACTGGGTTGAGCATGAGTACACTTTCTGAACTGAAAACAATGTTACGTAAATTATTTCCCTTTATGGTAATTGGTTTGTCTGGGGTAGTAATATTGCCCATGTCAAATCAGACACTAGCCCAAACTCCGTTAACTAGGGCAGTAATTCAGGATTTACGTAACTTGGTACAACTGCAACCTTACAAGCTTCCCAGACGTAAAGCGCAGCGTGCTGATGCAATGAAACCAAAAGATGGGTTGTCAACAGGACGTGGTTCTCTGGCTGATTTACGCTTCAATGATGGTTCGATAGCAAGGGTTGGAGAACAGGCAGTATTCCAGTTTTTACCCCAGACACGAAATTTTACCCTCAAAAACGGCACGGTATTGTTGTTGATACCACCTGGACAAGGACGTACCAATATCAGAACACCAAGTGCTGCTGCTGCTATTCGTGGTTCTGCGCTATTTGTTCGCTACGACAAGGAAACAGATACAACAGTTATTGGAGCGTTGACGAATAGCGGGATCGAAGTTTTTAACAAAGACAACTCAGCTAGTCAAGTTTTGAAAGCTGGGCAACTGATGGTTGTCATGAAAGGCAAATTTGATAGATTGTATGATTTTGATCTACGGACTTTTTATGAAACCAGTGATTTAGTCCGAGGACTCGATCTTACTCAACCAAATGTAGTTAATGTCCAAGATACAGCACTAAATAGTGTTCGTGCGGAAACATCGGAAGCGCTAGTGAAACAACCAAGGGTAGCTGGTGCTGGTACAATTGAAAACCCATCGTTTATACAATTATCAGTTTCTAAAGATTCCACTGATTTTGTTGTTCAAGATAATGCTCCCACAGAAACTGTATTAGGAGCCACTGATGTTCAACCTGGTAGAACTCAACGTAATTCTAGAACTCGCTCAGAACCTCGCGAAGCCGTTGTTGATGAGCCAAAACAGCCAGTAACTCCTCCACCACTAAAAGTAGACCCAGTACCGCCAAAAGTAGACCCACCGCAGTCATCAACACCACCACCACCACCTTCTGAGAAGCCTCCTGAGAAACCCCCAGAAATTAAACCACCGATAGGAGTTACCCCACCTGAGAAACCTCCGGAAAAACCTCCTGAGAAGCCGCCTGAGAAACCTCCGGAAAAACCACCGATAGGAGTTACCCCACCAGAGAAACCTCCTGAGAAACCTCCTGAGAAACCTCCGGAAAAACCTCCGGAAAAACCTCCTGAGAAGCCTCCTGAGTATCCGGGTGATTTACCCAGTACCTAGTTAATTTTTAATTCATGTGGGTTTTATAACCCCTCATTTTCCCACAAAACTGTCGTAAGGGCGGGAATACCCCGCCCCTACAATTGTCTGGGAACACGAAAAATAGAAAGAGTCTTTGTGGATTGTTTTTAATTTTTTTCCCGATTTATTTTCCTGAAAGTCCATCCCAAGGAGTAGTAGGGGTATCGCAATCGTCTAAAGATAAAGTATTAATTGATGAATTGTCAGATGATGGAGATTCGATATTTTGGGAAAGAATTAGTTGATTTAATGCTGTAATAACTTCAGAAGTTGATTGATATCGTTCTTGGAAGTTTTCGCACACCATCTTATTTAGTACTTCGGCAAAGTAGTGGTTTATATCTGCCCTATCTAACCAGATTAATTGACCACTTTCGTCATGTTCGAGTTCATGGGGTGAGATTCCTGTTAATGCTTTAATAGCAATCATTCCTACTGCGTAAATATCACTGCTATACTGTGGTTTTCCCAGACATTGTTCTGTAGGTGCGTAACCTTTTGTACCAATCCCGATAGTCATTGCTGTTTGATCGAGGTTTTCTAATAAGTCTGTCGATACTTGTTTGACAGCACCAAAGTCAATGAGTACAAGTTTGCGATCGCACTTCCTTCTCATAATGTTACTTGGTTTGATATCGCGATGGATTACGCCATTTTCATGTACTAATGCTAAAGTCTGCAAGATGTCGCATAATATCTCAATGACAAATGCTTGATTGTTGCACTTTCCTGAGGGAATTTCTTGACTGAGTGTGTTACCAAGAATGTATTCTTGAACTAAATAAAATTCATCTTCTTCTTCAAAGTAAGCCAAAAGTTGCGGTATTTGCGGATAGCTGCCCAATTTTTGTAATGTTTGCGCTTCGGAACTAAATAAGCGTCGAGCTACTTCCATTTGTTCGGGTTTGTTATTAACTGGTTGCAGTTGTTTAACCACACAGAGAGGATTTCCTGGAAGTCTTGTATCTTCTGCTATGTAGGTTTCGCTAAAGCCTCCTGAACCTAATACTTTGACGATTCGATAACGTCCATCAAGTACTTTACCAGAAATTTCGAGTTCGCGCTGCAAAAGTAAATCTCGAATCTCTTCTTGTTGGCTAAGAATTTCTTGAGCAATGCGAGATGAGGGGTTTTTTCTAATAATATCAACTAGCTGTTTTTTCCGAAGTTGTTGGAGGATGATTTCGCTGACTAAGTAAGATATCCCCACTGCAAGTATTCCCATGATGGGAACTGCTGTTGGGAAAAATAATTGCGTTGAAATAAATGTTATGTAGCTAATTCCTCCCCAAATAATTGCACAAGCAAAGCTGGAAATAATTTTGATTCGGTTATATTTGTTTCTGGAAATTAAATAAGCAATTCCACCAACTAATGTACAGACAAAAAGACTACGTGTGAGTAAATTGGGGATTGCGATCGCAATTGCATTCCCTTCCATTAAAGTTGCGATCGCGTTTGCATGAATCTCAACTCCAGACATTCTTTCCGCAAATAACCAGTTTACCGCAACGGGATGAAAGTCATTGCTTAATTGGGCTGTCGCACCAATAACCACAATTTTATTTCTAAAGACTTTTCCCGAATTCAAATTATTATTCCAAAAATCTGGATCGAGAACCTGCCAAAATGGTATAGTCTCGAATGTACCCGCACTACCGCGAAAATAAATGCGATCGCCTTTTGGTTTGGGAAAATCTATATTTGCTGCACGTAATGTTGCTGTATCAAAATCTGGTAATTTATCGACTACCGAATCGGAAAATAAGGAAGATTGATCTGGTTGTTTGAGATACTCGGAAGCTAAACGATGAATCTTACCATCACCTTCCAATTCTAACGGAAAGTTCACAGAACCAACTAATGCTGAACTTCCACGAAACATTTCTTGGGGTTGTCGCAACTGCTTAGTAAATTGTTGGCTACCCTCGTAAAACTCCTCATAAAAGGCAGCAAGACTAACTTTACTCCCATAACGCTGTAAAGCTGCTAAAAGCTTCTTATCATCCTCTCTACCATGACTACTGGGCAAATCAAACACAACATCCAATGCGATCGCGCTTGCCCCAGCTTGGTATAATTTTTCAATTACTTGGGCATATGCTTCCCGTTTAAAGGGAAAAGTTTGTACAGGTTCAAAAAAAGCAAATTTTTGCGGATCACTTCTGTAATACTGTTCCGGTTTGGAGATCGAATTGTCATCAATCGCTAAAATGACGATATTCTCAGGTGGGGCAATGGAACCACGCAATTGATAAAATGCTGATTGTACTTGGTTTTCCATCACTTGCGACAACCGCAAATCAGAACCACTTAAAATAGCTCCAGCGAAAGCACACAACCCAGCTAGCAAATTTCCCAAGCGAATTATCTTTTGGGATTCCTTTGAAGAAGTTGTTGCAGTCGATTTTGTCGTTCTACCTGAGTGTCGATCGGTTGCGGATAAATATTTTTTGGTTAAGGTAGATGTAGTATCTTCTTCCATATCGTCATATTCTAATTAATTTACGTAGATTTTCTTATTTATTTACACAGTAGTTATAGGTTAAAACCTGGAAATAATACTTAAATGAACATCCTATGCTTTTCTTATATATACCTGTATCGTTTATTCAAATCTTCCATGCCATATGCCGACGGCATTAAGCTCAGATTATCACTATGGTTTGACCGCAGTTATACTATTCGTACAGTTGCAAATTCTTTAGTGTAAAAGTTTCAGTCCATAGCTTTAGTACAATTTACGTGCTAGGAAGTTATTTGCTGTACAGACGCATAACATTATCACTAAATTCTATAACTAATGATTTTTTTCTGATTTAGCCAGAAAAACTCGCGAATCAAGAATTTTTTCTTTGTACTCTGGGTTATATGTTTTCTATTCTTGTACTAGGGAAAGCAACCAAATTCCAGCACTCTAGCTTGCAAGTAAGTAGTTACTTTTGCTACGTAATATTTCCTCGAACAACAATCATTAGTGTAGATACGGATAATGTAACTTATCCAAATAAGTTTTGCTACTCGTAACTATCGCTTCATAGAAAAGCTAAGTTTTGCAAGTTGTCAGCGTATATGACTATGGGATTATGCGATACTTGCAACACGTCAAAACAGAAAAGAAGCGAATCTGCTAGCGATGTTAGCTTGTCCTTTATTTGACAGTAAAGCTTACAGATAGTCAGAAGTTTATAATCTTGTGCTTGCCTATTTCACGCCTGTTTGGGAGTAAACTGGATTGATATGCAGTTATCGATGCTGTTAGTCAATTTATTGGTCAATTATGTTGAGGCAATAGGCATCGAGTGGCTGCATCTGACGTTCGGCTTTATGGCTAACTAGAGTTGTAGCTTGTCGTTAGAGATAAGGGGTAATTACCCTACCATATTGATGACAAAAGGTGAAGCTCTGTGTTGCACAGTTTTAATGTTTAAATAAATTTTTATTTGAGGATGTTTGATTAAAAATGCCTGATTAAAAAGAAATGTTTGACAAATTTGACAAAAGATATATACGTTAACAAAATTCACGGATATTAGCAAATAAGTCATTTTATAATTGCTATAATCTATTGCTCCATCTAAATTCTTATCTATAATAATATCTTGGTGTTAATTTCTATGGGTACGACTATGAATCGTCTGTCTATATTTGTAGACGGAAACAATATGTTTTACGCTCAACAAAAAAATGGTTGGTTCTTTGACCCACGCAGAGTCTTAGAATATTTCAAATACGAACAGTCGGACACGACTCTAATCAACGCATTCTGGTACACTGGCTTAAAAGACCCTCAAGACCAACGAGGTTTTCGAGATGCTCTAATTAGTCTTGGTTACACTGTCCGAACGAAAATTCTCAAAGAATATTATGATGACACTTCCGGTCGCTACTCACAAAAGGCAAATCTCGATATCGAAATTGTTGTAGATATGTTTAATACAGTAGACCAATATGACCGAGTTGTTTTATTTAGTGGAGATGGTGATTTTGAAAGGGCTATAGAGTTATTAAGGTCTAAAAATACTCATATTACGGTGGTGTCAACGGAGGGGATGATTGCGAGAGAATTACGTAATGCTACGGATAGGTATATCGATTTAAATGATATTCGAGATGTTATAGAAAAATCTGAAGGTTCATAATATTCCTAGATATCTTAGTAATTATTAACAATACTAAAACTAAAAATTAAAGTTGAAGATATTTGTAGCTAAAAGTAAAAATTTATTAAGTAGCTGGCAATGAATAACAACACAGACAAAATCATTATCTTTGATACCACGTTGCGGGATGGGGAGCAATCTCCGGGAGCAACTTTAAATATTGATGAGAAATTAGCGATCGCAAAACAGCTAGCACGTCTGGGAGTAGATGTGATTGAAGCAGGTTTTGCCTTTGCCAGTCCAGGGGATTTTGAAGCAGTTAGTAAAATTGCTCAAATCGTGGGAACGGAAACAGGACCAATAATTTGTAGTTTGGCACGGGCAAAACACGAAGATATCAAAAGAGCAGCAGCAGCAATCAAAGATGCGGCAAAAGGAAGAATTCATACTTTTATTGCCACTTCCGATATTCACCTCGAATATAAGTTGAAAAAAACCAGAGCCGAAGTTCTTGCGATCGCAGAAGAAATGGTCGCATATGCAAAGAGTTTTACCAACGATGTGGAATTTTCCCCAGAAGATGCTGGACGTTCCGATCCAGAATTCTTGTATGAGGTATTAGAGAGGGTAATTGCCGCAGGTGCTACAACTGTGAATATTCCTGATACCGTTGGTTATACTACTCCCAGCGAATTTGGCGGTATCATTAAGGGAATTAAAGCGAATGTTCCCAACATCGATCGGGCAATTATTTCTGTTCATGGGCACAACGACTTAGGTTTAGCTGTCGCCAATTTCTTAGAGGCAGTAAAAAACGGCGCGCGTCAGTTGGAATGTACAATTAATGGCATTGGTGAACGGGCTGGAAACGCTGCATTAGAAGAGATTGTGATGGCTTTGCATGTGCGACGGCAGTATTTTAACCCTTTTTTGGGTAGAGATGTCGATTCCGAAGCATCGTTAACGAATATTGACACAAGGCAAATTTATAAGACATCCCGTTTAGTTTCCAATTTAACGGGAATGTTGGTACAGCCAAACAAAGCGATCGTTGGTGCAAATGCTTTTGCCCACGAATCAGGAATCCATCAAGATGGTGTGTTAAAAAATAAACTCACCTATGAAATTATGGATGCTCAATTAATTGGTTTGAATGATAATCAAATCGTTTTGGGCAAACATTCTGGACGTAACGCTTTTCGTACCCGTTTGAAAGAACTGGGTTATGAAGTGTCAGAAGCAGATTTGAATAAAGCATTTGTCCGTTTTAAAGATGTTGCTGACAAAAAGAAAGAAATCACCGATTGGGATTTAGAAGCACTCCTCAACGACGAAATTCAGCAAGCTCCCGATTTATTCAAGCTGGGATTAGTACAAGTATCCTGCGGAGACCATTCCTGTCCCACCGCAACGGTAACAATTCGCACTCCCGATGGACAGGAATTGACGGATGCAGCAACTGGAACTGGACCTGTTGATGCAATTTACAAAGCGATTAATCGGGTTGCGAATGTACCTAACCAGTTGATTGAGTTTTCGGTACAATCAGTCACAGCCGGAATTGATGCGATTGGCGAAGTCACAATTCGTTTAAGTCATGAAGGTCGTGTATACGCAGGTCATTCAGCCAATACTGATATCATTGTGGCATCAGCACAAGCATACGTAAATGCACTAAATCGCTTGTATGTAACAATGCAGCAAAAACAGTACCAGACGCAGCTAGCATCACAGAATGTATAAATTTTGAACATTCCGGATATATAAGGGGCATATATAAGGGGCGGGGAGACCCAGCCCCTACGAATGATATAATTAATATTAATAAGTGCATCCATTCTCTCCTAATTTGCATGATTGATAAAGCTGCACAGCAAGCTTCTGTGAATGACCAAAATCAATGGGATACAAGCCCCGTCCTTCTAGGAAGGCTTTGTCAAAGACTATGGTAAAATCAATATTGTCGCCATAGGGCATTGGGAGACTCTAAACGAACATGGAGAGAAGATAAGACTACTTCGGTAGCACATCTCAGTGAAGTGTTAAGGAATCCTCGTCCTCAAGGAGCGAGGAGGTATGTCAAATTAAAAACCAATAATTAGATTGTCCCACCTAAATTACTGTAGGGGCCGGGTCCCCCTGCCCTTACCAGTGATACGATTGATAATTGTGTGGTGGGATATTTTATTTTCTGGAAGCAGCATTTAACAAGCCTCTAAAATCTTTAAAGTCTCCCAAAACTATTACTATTTTGTATACTTACTCAGCAATAAGTAAAAAATAATACCTTGATTGATTAATGAAATTAAATGACTACGACAGTTAGGATTTGCGGCAATAGTTGTCAATTATCGAGGATTTAGAGAAATTAAAAGACTGATTAAAAAGTTTATAAACAACCATAAATCAGTATATACATAAGTATTTTTGATGATTGCTTAGTGAAGTTTTCATCTTCTGAGGGGAATCCTATTTAAAGAAGTAAACAAAAGATTATCGATACCTAGAATATCGATAATCTTTTTTGTATAAGGTAATAATAATGACCTCAGCTTTAACAATTCCAGGTTATGAGATTACAGAAGTAATTGATGAAGCCGAAAATCGGACGGTTTGTAGAGCTAAATGTCAAAAAAACCAGCATTCTGTTATTTTGAAGGTTTTAAAAGCAGAATATTCGACTTTAGAGCAAATTTCGCGGATAAAGCATGAATATCAAACCACCAAAAATCTGAATTTAGATGGAGTCGTTAAAGTTTACGGTTTAGAAACCTTTCAAAATTATCTTGTGCTAGTTGCTGAAGATTTTGGTGGTATTAGTCTTAAAGAATTTATCTCGATAGATAAGAATAATCGTTTAGCTATTAATACTTTCCTAAGCATTACCGTACAATTAGCCAAAGCTTTAGCCTCTTTACATACTAGTAGGGTTATTCACAAAGATATAAAACCCAGTAATATCATCATTAATTCCCAGACAGGGGAAGTAAAAATTACAGATTTTAGTATTGCTTCGAGGTTGAGTCAGCAAACAACTCAACTCCTTAATACAACTGACTTAGAAGGTACTTTAGCTTACATGTCTCCGGAACAAACTGGACGGATGAACAGATG
This sequence comes from Brunnivagina elsteri CCALA 953, assembly GCF_002289455.1. Classification (GTDB taxonomy): domain Bacteria; phylum Cyanobacteriota; class Cyanobacteriia; order Cyanobacteriales; family Nostocaceae; genus Brunnivagina; species Brunnivagina elsteri. The sequence goes on along the minus strand of NZ_NTFS01000115.1, from coordinate 6,005 downwards.
TATAGATTACCGCACTGACTTTTATTCATTGGGTGTAACTTTTTATGAACTTTTGACGGGTAAGCTACCATTTAATAGTGAAGAAGCTTTAGAAATCGTCTATGGACATATTGCCAAAATACCAATTCCAGCGCAGCAATTAAACCCATCAATTCCCAATGCGATCGCAGCAGTTATCGCAAAATTAATGGCAAAAAATGCCGAAGACAGGTATCAATCTGCATCTGGGTTATTGGTGGATTTGCAGCAATGTTGGGATGAGTATCAAGAATCGGGGATTATATCGGATTTTGTAGCTGGGGAATGCGATCGCAAGAGTCAACTCAATATACCTCAAAAGCTATATGGAAGGGAAAGGGAAATAGAACAACTATCGCAAGCATTTGCACGAGTTAATCAAGGTAGCTGTGAATTAGTACAAGTTAGTGGTTATTCTGGTGTGGGAAAATCGTTGTTAGTAAATCAAACTATTACCAATCTTACCCATCAACGAGGCTATTTTGTTTGCGGTAAATTCGATCAATTTCAACGTGATACCCCTCTTTCTGTAACTTTACAAATATTACGCAGTCTCATATCACAAATATTGATAGAGAGTTTGGAAAGGTTGGAGGAATGGAAAGAAAAGTTACTTAAAAACCTCAATGGAAATGCCCAAATAATTATAAATGTTATTCCTGAATTAGAGTTATTAATTGGAGAACAACCAACTGTACCAAAACTTAGCCCAACAGAAGAATTAAACCGCTATATATACACCTTAAGTCAGTGTATTCAAGTGTTTGCAGATACAAAACATCCGTTAGTTATCTTCATGGATGATACGCAATGGATAGATACTGCATCACTGCAAATTTTACAATTATTAATGAGTAATCCAGAAAGTCGTCACCTATTAATAATTACTTCATATCGAGATAATGAAACTAGTTGTAATCATCCTTTTATTCACTTATTAGAAACAATTTCTACAACTGGAGTGGCAAGAATAGAATCGATTAAACTTAAACCTTTGACGATTCAAAATGTACAACAACTAATTGCTGAGACTCTAGATGTTTCCATCGAGAATATTACCCTATTATCCAAGTTATTATTTGATAAAACTCAAGGTAATCCTTTCTTTTTGACGCAATTAATTAAGTCTTTATATAGTGATAGATTATTAAAGTTTGACTATAAAGACAATGCTTGGATTTGGGATATTGAGCAAATTAAAAATCAAAATATTACCGATAATGTTGTAGACTTGATGATTGATAAATTCCAGAAATTACCTTCATCAACACAACAAGTATTACAGTTAGCTGCATGTGTAGGTAATCAATTCGATTTACAAACTATCGTGGAAATAAGTAGTAATACTTCCGAACAAGTAATGGAAGATATATGGGATACATTACAGCTAGATTTAATTGTGCCATTGAATAATGACTATCGTTTATTTTTTAGTAGTGAAATTGAAAACAAGCTATTAAATACTAAGCATCAACCGAAATTTAAATTTGCGTGCGATCGCATTCAAGAAGCTGCATACAATTTGATTACTCAGTCTCGTCAAGAACACCATTGGCAAATAGGAGAACTACTATTAAAAAACACCGAAGATGAAGATTTGGAAGCATCTGTCTTTGAAATTGTGAATCATTTGAATGCAGGGTTACAGATGGTTTTAGAAACTGATAAAAAAACCGAAATTGCCAAACTTAATTTAATTGCTGGATGCAAGGCTAAAGGAATTTCAGCATACGATATGGCTTTAAAATACCTCAATTTGGGAATTGATTTACTAAATTATCAAACTTGGCAAAGTAATTATGAACTCATTTTAGCATTACATGAAAATGCGATAGAAGCAGCTTATTTGTGTGCTGATTATCAGTTGATGGAACAGCTTGCCGCAACGGTAATTACTAATGCCAAAATACCTCTCGATACAGTCAAAGTTTATGAGAACATTATTCAAGCTAGCACAGCCCAAAATAAACCTTTACAAGCAATTAAAATCGCAAAAAAAGCTTTACAACAATTTGGTTTGATTTTCCCCGAACAACCAACAGAAAGTGATGTCGAAGAGTCTTTACAAGTAATAGCAGAGCTATTTAAGAATAAACATCAAAATATCGAAGATTTAGTAAACCTTCCCATGATGGTTGAACCAAACCATCTAGCGACGATACAACTACTATCAAGTGTAACTTTTGCTGCTTATATTACTGCCCCTACACTTGCACATTTAATTACACTAAAGCAAGTCGAATTATTAGTTAAATTTGGGAATGCTCCCTCTGCCGCTTTTTGCTATAGCTGTTATGGAATGCTATTAATGTCCATTCAGCAAGACATTGAAACCGCAGATAAATTTGGAAAATTAGCTCTTACTTTAGCAGAAAAAAATCAATCTCAGTCAATAAAATCCATGACTTACTATGTTGTCGCTGCCTTTATTAATCATGGCAAAGCACATATTAAAGATTCTCTACAGCTTCTCCAAACTGGATATCAGGCTGGATTAGAAGGTGGAAATGCTGAATTTTTAGGATACTGCCTCAGAGAAATTTGTCACCATTTATATTTAATAGGTGATGAATTAGTAGCAGTTGAACAAAAACTTGATTATATCCCTCAAGTTTTAGCAAATTTGAAACAAGAAAGAACCCAATATAGTTATCAAACAATTTGGCAATCGGTTCAAAATTGGCTCGGTAAATCCAATGACTCCTGTATTTTGGTTGGTGAAGCTGGTGACGAAAATAAACTATTACCAGTTTTATCTGAAGCAAATGAACTCGAAGGATTTTTCCACCTTTATCTTCGTAAACTAATTCTTTGTTGTGGTTTTGGTGATTTTAAGCAAGCAGTAGAAATTGCTAATCAAGCTAGAAAATATTTAGCAGGAGGAATGAGTTTCTGTAGTGTTCCTTTCTTCTATTATTACGATTCTTTAGCTATTTTAGCGACATTAAAACCAGATTCTAGTGATACTAAAAATTTACTTCAGCAAGTTAGTGAAAATCAAGATATATTGCAAAAATGGTCACAACATGCGCCCATGAATTATCAGCATAAATATGATTTGATTGAAGCTGAAAAATATCATTTTCTCGGACAAAAATATCAGGCAATGGAATTTTATGACCTAGCAATTTCTGGTGCATTAGAAAACGGATATATTCAAGATACAGCACTAGCAAATGAACGCGCAGGTGAATTTTATCTCGCACTAGGTAAATCGAAAATCGCCCCAGCTTACATCTGGGAAGCTTATAATAGCTACATGCGCTGGGGAGCTAAAGCAAAAATTCACCAGCTAGAAAAACAATACTCTCAGATAATTAAGAAATACTTAGAAAGAGAAAAAGGTAAAGCTCAATCAACTTTAACAAATACCAAAGGTAGCACAACTACAAGTCAGCAATGCTTAGACTTAGCGACAGTAATGAAAGCCTCACAAGCTATTTCCAGCGAAATAGTTTTGGATAAACTACTATACAATTTGCTACATATTATCTTAGAAAATTCCTCTGCTCAAAAAGGGTGTATTATTTTAGAACGCAACAAAGAATTATTTATTGAAGTTGCAGATAATGACGAAGATGCTTCCGAAATCAAATTACAGTCAATTAAAGTTGATAGCAGCGAAGATATTCCAATTTCGATAATTAATTATGTTGCCAGAACCCACAAATCTCTAGTTTTAAATAATGCTAGTCTGGGGGGAAATTTTCAGACTGAATCTTATATAGCTAAACAGCAAACCAAATCTTTATTATGTACGCCAATTCTCTATCAAGGGAAATTTATTGGTATTGTTTACCTAGAAAATAATTTAGTTACCGATGCATTTAGCAAAGACAGATTACAAATTATTCAAATTTTAACCTCACAAGCAGCAATCGCTATTGAAAATGCCAAACTTTTTGCCCGTGAGCAAGAGAAATCACAACAACTAGCCGAATCTTTTGCTCTTTTAGCACAGAAAGAAGAACAGTCTCGTGGAATTTTTGAAAATACAATCGACGGTTTATCAATTTGCGATTTAGAAACAGGTCAACTTATCGCAGTCAATACAGCAACAACCCAAATGTATGGCTATACAAGTGAAGAATGGCTACATCTTCAACCTGCTGATTTTGTTCATCCCGATTATCTTCACTGCTTTAGTGAATTTATGGAGACAGTCAAAGCTGGCAAAGAATTTTTCTGTGAAGTAGTTACTATCGCTAAAGATGGGACACTATTTGATGTCGAAGTTAAAGCGAATGGAATTCAATACAACGGAAAACTTCATGGATTATCAGTAACTCGAAATACAACCGATCGCAAACGTGCAGAAAAAGTATTAAAGCAACAAGAAGAACAATATCGGGGAATTTTTGAAGCAGTCAACGACGGTTTATCAATTATCGATATTGAAACAGGAGAAATGATTGCGACTAACCCAGCTTACGCAGGAATGCATGGTTACTCCTGTGAAGAAATTTTACAATTAAACCCTTCTAAATACATTCACCCAGATTCCGTACCTCTATTTAGAGAATGTATCATCAAAACTAGTCAGGGTGAACAATTTGAGTGCGAAGCAGTGAGTATTTGCAAAGACGGTACACACTATGATATTGAAGTCAAAGCAACACCATTTACCTACAACGGCAAACCCAGTTTTCTCGCGATCGCACGGGATATCTCGGAACGCAAACGTGCGGAAAATATTGTCAAACAGGAAAGAAAAAATTTAGAAATTGCCCTCGACAAACTCCAACGTACCCAATCACAACTAGTTCAAACCGAAAAAATTTCCCAACTCGGACAATTAGTAGCAGGTGTTGCCCACGAAGTCAATAACCCTGTCGGTTTTATTAATGGTAATCTCAACCATGCTAAACAATATATCGAAGACTTAATCAACCTAGTTAATTTATATCAAGAAAACTTTCCCAACCCTGGTAGCGAAATTACAGAAGAAATCGAAAACGTCGATTTAGACTTCTTAAAAGAAGACTTACCCAAAATGATTTCTTCAATGAAATTTGGTACAGATAGGATTCGTGACATTATGCGATCGCTCCGAAATTTCTCCCGTACAGACGCTAGCGAAAAACGTCCAGTTGACATTCACGAAAACATCGATACAACCTTAATTGTATTATCTCACCGTCTCAAAAGCAGGGCAGAACGACCAGCAATTCAAATTATCAAGGAATATGGAAATATTCCCCCAATCCCATGTTTTTCTGGTCAACTCAATCAAGTATTTATGAACCTACTTGCCAATGCAATTGATGCACTAGATGAATCAAATGCAGGTAAAAAATATTTAGAAATTGAAAAAAATCCCAACATCATCAAGATTACAACGTCCACAGCCAATAATTTATTAACACTGCGAATTGCTGATAATGGATCGGGAATACCAGAAGCAGTAATTCAAAAGCTATTTGAAGCTTTCTTTACCACCAAACCCGAAGGTAAAGGTACGGGATTAGGACTATCAATCAGCTATCAAATAATTACCGAAGCACATGGTGGAAAATTAGAGTGTATTTCTTCCCCTGGAAATGGTACAGAATTTGTAATCCAAATCCCAATTTAATAATAGTTAGGAGTTAGGAGTTAGGAGTTATAGCAATTACTTGTGAAGCTGCACATTATTTCGATTCCTCTCAACCTAGGCTGTTGACTTTGATGTAATTTTCGCATTTTTATTTCATGCAATTTTTATGTTATTGACTGGTTCTCCAGGCTCTGCCTCTTGTCCAGACTGGAGGTGGGGTTCCTCCATCTCTGTATTCCTTGCCGGATACAAGGAACAAGTTAGGTTATAGATATTGGATGAAAATTTAGCCTCTAAAAAAGTACAAAGTCAACAGCCTACTCTCAACCTCCCCTTAGCAAGGGGAGGTGCCACAGGCGGTGGGGTTATTTTATGCATCTTTATATTAAAATGGTATTAAGAGTTAATAGTTATTAGGACTTACGCACTGTACAAAGAGACTATATTATGT
>NZ_NTFS01000114.1 GCF_002289455.1 Brunnivagina elsteri CCALA 953 | reverse complement strand
CGAACTAATTTGCAACGAAATATTATCGCTATTAATATCACTGGCAGATGGATTTAAATCTTGCCAAAAATCTTTACGGTTCTTTAGAAGACCCAAATAATGACGAGTACTTGCAACCTGCTGGAGACCTCTATCAATTAATTATTGCACCTTTAAAAGAGGAACTGAATAAAAAAGGTATAAATAATTTGCTGTTTATCGCTGATGAAGGTTTGCGCTCCGTACCTTTTGCTGCACTTCATGATGGTAAACAATTTTTGGTAGAGAACTACAGCGTTGGATTTACTCCCGCATTGAGCATAACCGATACTCGCTATGTTGATATCCGCAACACGCAAGTTTTGGCAATGGGAGCATCCAAATTTCAACAGCTTAATCCTTTGCCTGCTGTACCTGAAGAGTTATCTATCGTTGCCAAAGATATTTGGAAAGGGAAATTTTTCCTCAACCAAAACTTTACTTTAAATAATCTCAAGTCAATTCGCAGTTCTCAACCGTTTGGAATTATTCACCTGGCAACGCATGGGGAATTTGAGACAGGGACACCTGATAACTCTTATGTTCAATTTTGGAATGATAAATTGAAGTTATCACAAATGCGGGATTTAGGATTGAATAACCCAACTGTCGAATTATTGGTTCTCAGTGCTTGTCGAACTGCATTAGGTGACAGAGAAGCTGAATTAGGGTTTGGTGGATTTGCGTATCAAGCAGGAGTTAAAACTGCATTGGCATCTTTGTGGCAAGTGAGCGACTCGGGAACTTTAGGACTGATGACTGAGTTCTACAAACACCTGAAAACTGCACCCATCAAAGCAGAAGCACTACGACAAGCGCAAATAGCAATGATTAAGGGTCAAGTTACCATCGAAAATGGTCAAATGCGTACTTCTGTACGCAGCGTGACGTTGCCACCAGAATCACCAGAATCGAAACAAACTAAGGACTTAAAACATCCTTTTTACTGGTCAGCATTCACGATGATTGGTAGTCCTTGGTAAATTCAACAATTCTTGATTTCAGAAAGAGACGTTACATGTAACGTCTCTATTCAATTCAGGGTTGATAGTAAACGCTAAAGTGAAAACCCGAATCTTGGGCATTATCACCGCGATCGCTTAGATTCACAAATGGAATACCATAATCTAAGCGTATATTGAAATTAGGTATTGGTTGCCACAATAAACCCAAACCCCCACTAGATAGAAATCTCTGTCTGGGTAAAGAGCCGTTATTGGGATTATCGGGATGGTTCCAAACAGCACCTAAATCAATAAAAGGGCTAAATTGTAAAGTTGCTAAACCACCTTCATTTCGCAGCACCGTAATCCGATCTTCGATGGAAAATCGAACTCCGTTGTCTCCAGAACGAGCATTTTGACGATAACCCCGCACTGTTTGGGCACCACCAATGACAAATTGTTGGGATGGTAATAGGCTATTGGGAGTTAATTGTAAGTCAAGTCCTATAATCAAAAGTTGGTCTTCACTAAGCTTTTGAGTTCTCTGTACCTCACCGTACCAACTAAAAAATTGACCATCTGGGATGGGTTCTTTGTTAGTGGTAGCATCAAATAAACCAGTACCAAAATTAAACAGCGATCGCGCACTCCAAGAACCATTTTTTTCTCGACTTACGTAATCTTGCCCAAACTTGACAACGCTAGTACGACTCACGCCATTTTTGTCGGAACCAACACCGAAGGGGAATGGTAAATTATCAAACAAGAAGGTTTGACCATCTTGGTATGCAAAGCCTAAAGATAAAGCAAATTCTTGACGGGGTGTTCTTATCAACGGTTGACGGTAATTGATTTCATACTGTTGGAAGTCACCACGAATATTGAGATTCTTATACTGTGGGTCAGTAATTTTAGTATCATTAATTACTGCTCGTACTTGTAAAGTACTATCCATTGGATTCAGGGGAACTCGGTAATTAAAGTCATAAAGATTCAGTCCACCAGTTGTAGAACGGTTGTAAGAGGCAGAAATTTGGTCTCCAGATGTTACAAGGTTACGATAAGATAAGCCGACACCCAATCTTTCCGAACCTATACTTGGTGGAGAATAGTTATCTACTCCCAAAGCACCTTTGAAGGGATTTGCTTCTGTCACCCTGACAATAATTGTACTCTGCCCAAACTTATCTCCATCGGAGGGTCTAAGGCTGGCTTCTAAATTTTTAAATATTGGGTCAGAACGTAATAAGATTAATTGGTCTTCTAGCTTTTGCTGGCGAAGCGGATTTAATCCCGCAAGTCGAATTCTGCTGCATATATAATCTGAATTTATCCTTTGATTTCCTTCAACCCGAATTTCATCTACTCCTCCCTCAAAAACCCTGATTACTATCTCACCCGTTTCAATTGTCTGGTCTACTAAAACCGCTCTTGATGTAATGTAGCCATTTTTGAGGTAAAGTGCAGTAATTTTATCTGCGACATCAGCTAATTCTTGCAGAGTGGCATCTTTTCCTTCTAGGGGTTGAGTAATAGATTTAATTTGCTCTGCATTAAAAATTTTAGAATCACGGACATCTATTTTCTTTACCAAAAAGCGCTTATTCGGTTGGGGTTGCTGATTATTTTCAGGAGTGGGATTATCTTGACTTGGTTGTGGTTGTTGTTGATTATTCTCTGGTGTTGGATTTAATGGAATTTGGGAATTATCTCGATCCGGTTCTGGAGTGTTTTCTGGTGGGGGGGTAGCTTCAGGTGCTGAATTTGCTTTTGGTGGACGAATATCTGAAGCTATGCTGACACATTTTGCATGGGAAAATTCTGCCTGGGAAACTTTATGTTCCGATTTAGAATCAGCCAGGTAATATTGTGCCACCACATCAGAGCGATCGAGCGTTGTAATCGTTTTTAATGAATTATGGTGAGCAGCAATAGTCGGATTGGCTCCAGACCAAAAAACTACACCTAATATTGCAAATTTACATCTTAAGTTTAAGATGTTGCTTAGTAATAATTTCAATTTTTATTCTTCCTATTTTTTTAATATTGAAATATTAAAAAGTATAAAATACTAGATTTTTTTGTCAATACGACAATAGTCTAATCCTTAATAATTTTCTGCCTTAGTACGAGTAACACACCTTACAATACTCTCAAAACCTACCAGGTTTTTGAACTGGTGTTTCACCCGATGCTTCGGTTTTCCCTGGTATTTCGCAAATATTATCTATTTGAGATTTTATCTGCTCAAATAAAGATTTAGGACTTCTGTCGTTGACTTGATATGCTTCCAGACACTTACCTTCTTTTGCTAGCTTGATAGCATAATCCTGTCGGCATGTATTAAGTATTTGTTGGACTTCGGAATGAATACTGGAATCTGAACTCACTTTGTCTGATAAAGCAATACATTCCTCATAGTTTGATTTATTTTGCGCTTCCTTAATCTTGTTTAAAGTTTGCCCGGATGTCACCAAAGGATAAGCAAAAAAACCAGCAACACAAGCAATAGCAAATGCGATTATGCTAATAACTACTGTTAAAGAAGAGTTGTTTGGTTTTTGAACAATTCTTTCTCCTGGATGTTCTCCAACATTATTTTTTATAACGGGAGATTGAAAGTTTCTTTCTTCATGTTTTAGTTGTAAATTCGCAGATGAAATCGGGGGAGTTTGGGCTATAGTTTCCTCCTTCTGCGCTTGTATAGGAATTTGAGCTATTGTTTCTTCCCGTTGATTTTCCGAAATCAAGCTTTGCATGGGTGGAAATTGAGCTATAGTTTCCTCACGCTGTTTTTCACCTGGGGGAATTTGAGCTATTGTTTCTTCCTTCTGAACCTTTTTCTCTATTTTTTCCTCTACATTTATAGGTCGAACTATGGTTTCTTCATTAGAACCCTTTAGAAAATGTTGAGGCTGATAAATAGTTTCTTCAATAATGGTTGCAGATGAAATCTTTTGCATTGATGCCAAAACAACTTGCAAAGCCAAATTTAATTCTTCTACCGATGCAAAACGATTTTCTGGTTTTTTTTGTAAACACCGCATCACCACATCTTCCAATTGTGCGGGTAAATTTTCGCAACTTGGTTGCGATCGCAATGGTTTTGGAGGTTCGCTAGTATGGGCAAAAATCCAGGAAGCTTCACTATAGTTACGTTCTTTAACACTAAAACCAAAAGGGTCTGCACCACTTAGGGTTTCGTAAAGAATAATCCCCAAACTGTAAATATCAGCCCTGCCATCTATATCAATTACACCCCTTAATTGTTCGGGGGATGCGTAGCGAAAAGTTCCTAAAAATGCACTGGTGAGATTTGTCTGGTCAAAAGACTCGCTACGAATTTTGGCAATCCCAAAATCGACAATTTTGGCAAACTCCCCAGAATCTGTGTTTTCCAAAAAGATATTATCTGGTTTGAGGTCACGGTGTACAACTTGAATACGTTCATTTCCTCCCTGCCGCTCTATGTTGACACCTTTATGGGCATGTTGTAAGCCTTGACAAACCTGCGTCATAATGTTGATAGTTCGTTCCACAGATAGCCGCTTTTCCCGCAAAAGCATCTGCCGTAGAGACTGACCGCGTAAATATTCCATTATGTAAAATGGATACCCTTCTGTCGTCACACCGCAGTCGGTAACCTGGACGATATGTTCACTATCGAGTGCTGCACATATTTCTATTTCCCGCTCGAAACGTCTTCTCATCTCCTTGGATGCAACCAAGGTATCCTTGAGAAGTTTGAGGGCTACCAGCTTCCCAATACGGGTATCCATTGCCAAAAAAACATCACCCATACCACCCCCACCCAAAAGCTTATCCAGGCGATATCGGTTGTTATCACCTAGTGCGCGACCTATCCAAGAGTTTGAGCTAGAAGGAGAATTCATTTGGCTATAACTATCCTGTATTTTATAATTTTGAATTTATCAAACTTACTTTCTCTAAGCAGTAAATCAAAGTACAAATTTAACTGTGTATTTTCTACTCAAAGTCAATTACTATAAGGAATAGTTACATAAGTGTAACATTTTAGACAATAAAACTAACATAGAGATTTTTGAAAAGCAACAGTACAATATCCTCGTCAATATTTACCGTGAGTTCAGACTTTTAGATGCTGCTGTGGTATTGGAGGTTCCCGACTGGAGGATAACAAAGACCAATTGTTAGTTACACTGCAAACGGGTAAAATCTGGACTTCTGTCATACTGAGGAACGAAGTATCTTCAATATTTTCACGCTTGTTAAAAGTAAAGTTCTAACCCGTTTTTAGTATACAGTCCTTAACCTCTAAATTTCGGAAAAATTTTACGTCCAGTGTCAAGAATTACCTGTTGCAATAGCGTGGAGAAACCAGAATGAGTAATGCGCTTTCTATAGCAGCAGTTACAGCAGTACTCAAAGACTTAATCGAAAATGGCTTAGTCAAAGATGCGATCGCAACTAGTGTTGGTGATGTGGTTGTCACTGCACTTCCTCCGGATCGCATTACCCAAGGAACCGACGAACGCGCTCAAATTAATCTTTTTCTCTATCAAATTACGCAAAATCGTAATGCTGACTGGGTATCGGAGGAATATCGTCACAAGCGATCGCGGCAATTGGGAGATGCTCGTCAAAATCCCCCCCTAGCTCTAGACTTACATTATTTACTCACAGCTTATGGTGTCAAGGACTTTCAAGCAGAACTTTTACTTGGTTATGCGATGCAGTTACTGCACGATACACCTGTTTTCAGCCGCGAATTAGTAGAAACAGCTTTAAAAAATGCTGCAAAAGTTAACACTTCCAGCGTTCTTTCCCAAGCTTTGACATCCGTATCCATCGCTGATGTTGCTGAAAATATCGGACAGATTAAACTTTCCCCAGAGTTTTTTAACATGGAAGATACTTCCAAACTTTGGTCTTCCTTGCAAACGAATTATCGCCCTTCGGCTGCATACCAAGTGTCAATGGTGTTAATCGATAGCCGGAATACTCAAAAAGCAGTAGATGATAAATATCCTTTGTTAATACCAATTATCGAACAAGTTACCCCTCCCTGGGAAATCGGTAATGCTCTAATTATTCGCGGTAAAGGTTTACGGGGTGACTTAACACGGGTTCGACTCCAAGGGATAGAAAAGTTAGTTGAGCCAAAAGCATTTCAAGATAACCAAATTAGTATATTTTTACCTCCCGAACTATTTGCTGGAGTCTGCGGGGTACAAGTAGTACATCTGAAAATACCTATTCCTGGAATGTCTCATCACGAAACAGCATCAAATATTGCAGCATTTGTTTTGCGTCCACAAATTACGGCAACGGTTGCTCAAATTCAACCCCAAGAAGATAATTTACGTCAAGCCGAAATAACAGTTAAATTCACCCCCAAAGTCGGGAAAAACCAGCAGTTAATTTTATTGTTGAATGCAGTATCTAATAATTTAGATCGAGCCTATTCTTTCTTGGTATCATCCCCCACGGATAATGCCGACACAATTACTATTCCCGTCAAAAATATCGAACCTGGAACCTATTTTGTTAGGGTACAAGTAGATGGTGCAGAAAGTCCGCTCAACAAAAATTCAACAGGGGAATACGACTCGCCACAGGTAACAATACCATGAACGCTTCCACTGCTAATCAAAATTGGTTTGATGCCAATCACCGCTATCTTCTCGCAGCTTTAGCGATAGTACGTACATCTTTAGAAAAGTATACAGCCACAGAGAAAAGTGATTTAGAAGCATTAAAGGTTAAAAATCAACAACTTCAGCAGGAATTACAGGCAGCAGCAACAGCAATACCAGCACCTTCAGCGATAGAAAGGTTATGTCGAGTATTTGGTCTATCAGCCTTCGAGCGCGATATATTACTTTTATGTGCGGGAATAGAATTTAGCGGCGACTTTCATCGTTTATGTACGATTGCCAACAAAGACCCTCAACAATATTACCCAACCTTTAGCCTCGCTTTAGCAGCCTTAGATAACCCCCATTGGGATGCTTTAACTCCAAATTCAGCCTTGCGTCGCTGGCGTTTAATCCAAATTGGCGAAGCACATGCACTTACCCTCAGTCCACTCAGAATAGACGAAAGAATATTACATTATTTAGTCGGTACTCAATACCTGGATGAAAGACTAGCGGGTATTATCGAATCGGTAAATTTTGCAGGGGAATTAGTTCCCTCGCAGCAAGAACTCGCACAACGCATTACCAATATACTTGGGCATCATTACCAAGCAAAAAATCAAGCAAACAGCTTACCAGTCATTCAATTATGTGGTACAGAGACAGCTAGTAAACAAGCGATCGCAGCCACAGTTTGTCATAGTCTCGGTTTAAATTTGTGTGCGATCGCAGCACGGGTAGTTCCCATCGTACCAGGAGAACTAGAAAATCTCATTCGCTTGTGGACTCGTGAAGTTATTTTAAGCGGCAGTGCTTTATTGTTGGATTGTCAGGAAATCGACACCACAGATATTCCCCGCATCACAGCAATTAGCCATTTCATAGAACGCATCAATGGTGTTTTAATTATTAGCAGTCGGGAAGGAATGCGAATACAGAAGCGATCGGCTATTCGCTTTGATGTCAATAAACCCTCCTCAACCGAGCAAAATTTAGTTTGGCAAAATACTTTAGCAGAACTAGCACCACAGCTAAACGGACAAGTTAAAAGCTTAGTAAATCAGTTTAACTTAAGTGCAGATACCATTCGCGCTGCTTGTGTGGAAGCAGCAGGACATTTGCAGAACCCCTCTCCAAACCTCTCCCCCACAGGGAGAGAGGCTTTAATATCTCCCACTTCTCCCCAACTCACCGAAATCCTTTGGGATGCTTGTCGAGTTCAAGCTCGTCCTCGTTTGGATGAATTAGCACAACGCATTGAACCGGGAGCAAACTGGGAAGATTTGGTATTGCCTGAGACACAGAAACAAATTTTAATTGATGTAGCAGCGCATGTTCGTCAACGCGGGAAAGTCTACGAAACATGGGGATTTGGGGGCAAAAGTGCGCGAGGCTTGGGAATTAGCGCTTTATTCGCCGGGGCAAGTGGTACGGGTAAAACCTTAGCAGCAGAGGTATTAGCAAATACATTAAAGCTGGATTTATATCGTATTGATTTATCATCGGTAGTCAGTAAATATATTGGGGAAACCGAGAAAAATTTACGACAAGTATTTGATGCTGCCGAACAGGGTGGTGTGATTTTGCTGTTCGATGAAGCCGATGCTTTGTTTGGTAAACGTAGCGAAGTCAAAGACGCGAGGGATAGATATGCAAATATCGAAGTTAGTTATCTATTACAGAGGATGGAATGTTACCCAGGATTGGCAATTTTAACAACTAACTTGAAGAGTGCGATCGATACAGCATTTATGCGAAGAATCAGGTTTGTGGCGCAATTTCCCTTCCCCGATGCCGTGCAACGTGCCGAAATTTGGCGACGGATTTTTCCATCTGATACCCCAACTCAAGATTTGGATGCAGTTCAACTGGCACGGCTAAGTGTAGCGGGGGGTAATATTCGTAATATCGCCTTAAATGGGGCATTTTTGGCTGCGGATGCGGGGGAAGCAGTGCAGATGAAACACTTGTTAAGAGCCGCTCAAAGTGAGTATAGCAAGTTAGAGAAGCCGTTGACGGAGGCGGAAATTGGGGGATGGGTGTGAGATAATATTATGATTAGCAATGAGAACAGAGTTCTTAACTAGGGTCATTTTTCGAGGTAAAGATTCTAACGAATTACCTGCACGTTTACCCCCAAATTTAAATCAGCCCAAACTCTATCAGTAGTTAGTATTGGCAAACCCAAGGATTTTCCCAGTGACAAGCAAGCTCTATCACCAAATGATAGCCCAACACTTCTTGTTAGAGGACGTAACATCCCTGCATGATAAGCCATTGCTGTATCAAACGGAACAACTTCTAACCCCAGAGCGCTGATAACTTCTCTGACTTCGACCTCTGACATACCACTATCAGCAAGTTTTGCTATAACTTCGCTCAAATTGACACTACTAATGACAGTTTCAGTAAGGACATTTACAACCATTTCGCTACCAGATTCATTATTTAACAGTGCCAAGATAGCAGAAGCATCCAAAACATAATTACTCACTCAAATTCTCCTGACGACGTTCTTCCAGCAGTTCGCCACTAAGCGATCGCCCTTCGGGAATATACCGACGTACTATTTGTTGCGATCGTTTAACGGCTTGTTCCAGTGTAAAAATTCTCATTTCCCCATCCACCAGTTGAATCATAACTTCGTCACCTACTTCTAATCCCAGTTGTTTGCGATACTCAGATGGGATTACAACTCTGCCACCCTCAGAGATTTTTGTCTTAATTGTTTGCATGTGGCATTTTTTGATGAGTTTGACATAAATATTCAAATTGTATCTCATCGTCTGCCCCTTGAACTGGCAGAATTTAGGGTGAATGCTCCCGTTGGAGAAGCGGTTGACGGAAGCGGAAATTGGAGGGAGGCGTGAGAAAATATAGACCTAAAAGGTCGTATAATCTTGTTCGGGAGGTTATAGAATAATGGATCGAATAGAGGAATACCGCCAAATTTTATGCGACTTTTTACAAGAATTTGCTACTAATGATGTGCAAGCGCAATTAATTTTCGATCCAGTGCGCGATCGCTATTTAGTTATGCATAACGAATGGCGAGATGAATACCGTATTTATGGATGTGCAATGCAGCTAGATATTATCGAGGGTCAAATTTGGATTCAGCACAACAGCACTGAAATTTATATTGATCGAGAACTAATTCAGCGTGGAGTTGACCGCAAAGATATTATTTTAGGGTTTCGTTCTCCCGGTGTCCGCAAACTTCTTGCAGCGAACAATTGAAAGTAATTAATGCTGCTCTCAGCTAGACAACTTATGATGGCTTTGTGCGATCGCATTTTTATTTTTGGGGAATTGCGATCGCTTGCTTCAACCTTCTCAATACAAGGTGCAATCGTCAATATACTCACGAATTGATGATTGGTATTTATGCCTCAAAAGGATTCAACGTTGTTTTGGGTAAGCACGTTAATAGTATTATATAAGCACTAGCAAAGAGTAAGCGATCGCTCAAATTGAGGATGAGTAGTAGAAGTTTGTTCTCTCTGCTTAAGGCAGTTATGGCTTTTTGGGTAGTTGGGGGAATGCGATCGCTATGATTTTTGTCTTAATTGTTTGTATGTGATATTTTTTGAAGGCTTTGACATAAGCATCGAAATTGTATATCATCGTCTGCCCCTGGACTGGCCGAATTTAGGGCTTAATAATTCAAAATTCACATTTGGGCAAATTATAGACTTTAGTCGAGGGTGTGGGTATTTGAGCAAGTTGTAAAATTTGGGGCAGAGGCGGGAATTTAACACAAAAGGGGAATAGGACCGATGAGCGAACTGACAAGTCAGGGCTTGCGCTATCGCACAAAAATCCAGCGCAAAAAAGCAGCAACATCCACTTATACTCAACCATCCCTTGCACAAAAAGCAACACAGGGTTTTGGTTTGTCTTCATCCTCTCCATCTCAAAGCATCGCTTCGTTTCCAAGTCATGATATTAGCCAAATATCACTGCGTCCGCAAACAAGACTTTCTATCAGTCAACCAGGTGATATGTATGAACAGGAAGCAGATACGGTAGCACAAGATGTCATGATGATGACACTACCCCTCACCCCTCAAGCAATCCAGACAGTGGGAGACGATTCTCTATATACAAAACGATTACAGCGACAAGCAGCAGATAATGATTCTGAAATTAGCGGTGATATAGAAAGTCAGCTAAATGCTACTAGGGGTAGTGGTAGTCCTTTACCAGCAAGCGTTCAAACCTTTATGGAGCCACGCTTTGGCAATAATTTTAGCAATGTAAAGGTTCATACTGACAGTGTATCTGTACAAATGAACAGGTCATTGGGGGCACAAGCTTTTACTTATGGTAGCGATATTTACTATGGCTCCGGGAAAGCTCCTGGGAATGATGAATTAACCGCTCATGAACTAACTCATGTAGTGCAGCAGGGTGGAGGGGTGCAAAGAAAATGCGCTGCTTGTGAGCAAGAAGAAAAACCAGAATCTGTAGCGGTACAAACTAGTGGTGTACCTAACTACATACAAGCAGTATTTGCTACTGACGGAAGTAATATTCCTCAGTATCAGCCGGAACTACAAGTGTTTCGTAAGGCAAATGATAATCAGACATTAGAGAAGTATCGGTCTGGTTTGCGAGAGCCTGGAAATTCCATTGAAATCAGCCAAGTCTCCCCAATACAGCAGGTGCGAGCAATGGGTAGAGCGCAGCAAAACCCTTATTGCTTTGTAACTAGACAAGGTTCATTCAAGACCATTCAAGCTACAACTAGACAAGAAGCAGAGCAAAAGTTTGATGTCCGCTATAGTCCAACAACGTTCTGTCATGATGGCGCTTGTAATGTGGAAGGAGGTTCAATGTTGGACAACCCGAATGAATGTAATCAAGCGGAGTCTTCCACACAGACAGATACAGGCGAGTAAAAAAGTACTTGTCGTTAGTAGGATAATAAGCTTGCAATATGACCGATATAAGTTTGACTCAGTCAAAATTGCTTCACTTCCAGCAGTTTCAAATTCTACTGCCAGATGTCCGCGATTACATTCGCCAGCATTTACCACTTGACTGGCCGGAACTAGAATCACTTTTGGGCGTAGTCTTAAACCAACCCCTTGGTTCTCTTTCTACATTGCCCTTAGCCAGTTGTGTCGCAGTTGGCGGTAATCCCAAACAAGCTATTCCCGTTGCTGCTGCTTGGGAAATGCTCTGTTTGGCAATGCGAATTTTGGATGACGTTCAAGACCAAGACCGCCCAGAAGGATTATGGGCTACAGTAGGCTTACCCAGAGCGATTAATTTTGGTACTGCGGTTTATACTATGTGCTATGAGCTACTTGCTAAAGCCGATTGGTCGCCGGAACTTTACTGTATTATTAGTCGAAAGCTGATTCAAGCGGGTTTGCAATTATCATCTGGACAAGATAAAGATTTGCGTGGCGAAACTCGCAGCGTTGAAGACTACTGGCAAACTATTGAAGGTAAAAATGCAAGCGCTTTTGCTTGGGCTTGTGCTGCGGGGGCGCTTTGTGGCACTAATGATACCAGCCTTGTAGAAGCTTGTCGCGGTTACGGATATCACCTGGGTTTAGCGTTGCAGCTATTTGACGACTTTGAGGGTACTTGGGAAACTTCAGGATTAACTGATTTAGCTCAAGGTAAAGTTACGCTACCTGTTATTTATGGTTGTAATCTCGCTCACGAGCAAAGAGAAAAATTACAATTTCTGGTCAATAGCGGACAAATAGCAGCTTATGAGTTCCAAATTCGTAACATACTAGACAGTATTAATACCCGCGATTTTATCATTTGGGCTGCTCTCAAGGAACGCGAACAAGCGTTAGCATCTCTAGATCCACTTCCGCAACAAGAGGGTGTAACTGCTTTGGTTGCATATGTGAGTGTGATTTTTACCCATGTTGAAGACCTTTTGTTAAAATCGTAGAAATTTCAACTTAATAGTACTATTGTCCTACATTAAAGTAGGCGATCGCCTGCTTGGGTTTGTGTGAGAATACCAATTAAACTTATGAACAGTATCTTAATAGTATAAATCTATGGAGGTTGGGTAATATGAGCGATAGCACGCATGAGCGCATCAAAATTCAACGCAAAAAATCCGCTACACCCAACCACACGGAGCCAAATCTGGCACAACTGTCAGGATTCAAAGTCTTAAAAGCTCAACCCCAAATACAGTCAAATATTCAGTCTTGCGAAATCCCCACTCACGACATCAGTCGCATCTCATTGCGTCCGCAAGCACGGGTAACAGTTAGCCACCCCCAAGACCAATACGAACAGGAAGCAGAACGGGTGGCAAATCAAGTTATGAATATGGCTGCACCTCTGGGTCAATCAAACACACCCGAAACTATTCCACAAGAAGAACCATCATTACAACCGGCATCTGATGGAAGTATCGAAATTAACGGTGACTTAGAGAGTCAGTTATATGGGAATCAAGGCGGTGGTAGTCAGTTAGACGATGGCGTACAAGCTTTTATGGAACCGCGCTTTGGTGCTGATTTTAGCAATGTGCGCGTACATACTGATAGTAATGCAGCCCAGATGAACAGGCAGATGGGTGCCGAGGCTTTTACTTATGGTAGTGATATTTACTTTGGCTCCGGTAATTTACCAGGACATAATCATTTGACGGCACATGAGTTAACTCATGTGGTGCAACAAACAGGTGGTGTTCAAAGAAAAATGCCCCTGGCAATGAATATTTCTCGTAGTGGTGCAATGCAAGTGCGGCGCTTTGAGGCACAACATCACGAACACATTGAGCGTGCGTCCCTTACGGCTCCCGGTAGTGGAGGAAAATCGGGTTTTACTGATGCCGAAGCAAGTGCGACCTATTTTGGTAACTGGAGCCGGGATATGTCGCAAGCTTTCATTAACAATCCAGTCACCAAAGTTCTGGGTAACGATTTTATCTTTGAAATCCTTAATGCACTTGCAATTAGTAAGTTTGGCAAAGGATTGACACCCAAAGATTTCGGCGTATATTCACCCCGTGAGCATATCGATAATCCTGCCGGACAAACAACCAGCGACTTGATGCAGCCCGGTACAACAACTGACGACCATCACCTTCCAGAAAAAGAAGATATTTCAAGCCCAGAAGCACTCCAGAAACTTTTTGTCGTCAATGCCGCAGGTCTTCCTGCCTATCTTGGACGCTCAATCCAATATGTGGAAGAACAGTTTTCAGATGCAGCAGATAAAGGACGTACAGGTGAAGGATTAATGCATCTGGGGAATGGTTTGCACACTGTCGAAGACCTTTTTGCCCACTCAAACTATCTTGAGATTGCTGTTGGGCAGTTGATTAATGATGGTACTGTGACCTTTCCTGATTTGAAAGAGGAATTTGAGGAGCGTAAAAAGAAAAAGTTAGATCCGGTGGAAACCTTATCTGGTAAAACAACAACAGGACGACCAATCCTTACAACAGGCTCCTTTGTTACCGCAGACACTATGATTAGTATATCTGAAGCGCTGACGGCATTCCTGAGTGAGTTTGACCCGTTTGGTGCCAGCAACAAAGAGCGCACCCAGCAAACAATGGAGTTGATATTAAAGCGCTATGAGGGAAAGAGTCGGGCAGGGGATGTAATTCGCTCCACCATGCACGCTCTTGGGTCTAGCTTAAAAACGGAGTTAGCTGATAAAGCAGATAAAGCAATTTCTGGAGAGCAGCCAAAAGACGATGCTAGTTTCTTTGACAAAGCGGTGAGCAAGTTGCGAGGAGCAGCAGGAACGGTTGTAGGTGCGGGGTTGAAAGTAGCTGGTAATGTTTTAGACACAGGCTGGGTAGAGGAGGTAATGGCAACTGCGGCAAATCAATTCGCGAAATTGCCCTTGACAAAGATTTACCACTTTATTGCTAAGGCTAAAAATGGAATCGACGATTTTATTGATAGTATTAAAGCAAAACTTCCTGAATCTGTGAGGAAGTGGGTTGATGATAAACTTGATGCGCTACGAGAAACACTCAAGCCAATCATCCAAGAAGCTGTACGTTTTGTTGGCGAGATGATTCAAAAAGCCTTTGCTGAAGCCACAGCCGAGGGCACCAATATTGAAAAGCAGATCCAAGGCTCAATTGATAAAAATATCAAGAGTGAAAAGAAAAAATCTGAGTTAAATAGTCTCTCTGCGGAAGAGAAAATTAAGCGCTTGACAAATGCTCAGTGGTGTGCAGAAGCAGGGATAGACGATAATGATGCGGAACATCTCGTTGCAATGCTGCGTACTCCTGAATATGTAAAAGCTGGACCTTCTCACTCTCAAATTGCGAAAGATCACGGTGACTCTCCATTTTTTGGAGCAGCCGCAGCAGTTGCGATGCACGTTGACACAAAAATCCGCGACAAAATTATTGCGGTGTGGGAATCTGAAGGAAAAAATGTCCAAACAGACAAGGACTTACAGAAAAATTACGACGACGAAATCCTACTCGAACTCCGGGCAAAAATGGCACCTCCTGGCACCCATGAAGAAAACATGACACCCGAACAACGAGAGGCAGCAAGAAAAGCAGCGAAGAAAGCCCCTCATTACAAAGAAATTACCTCGAAACAAGAGGCTCTTGAACTTCAAAAAATAGGGGGAATAGAAGAAGCCGAAGAAAGCCACGGGGCAGAAAAGACTTATGAAGCGATGGTCAAAGGGGTAGAAAATTTGGGGAAATTGGTTGGCGAGATTCCAGATGGTCTTCGCGGTATAGCTAGACGTCTCGACACTGCCGCACCTGACGCAGCATCAGAACTCCGTACACTTGCCAACGAAATTCCTCGCGGATTAGAAGATTTAGCCAAGGAAATTAAACAAGCATCGACGGCCCAGAAAATGCAGCAGCTAGCCAAGCGGTTGGAGGAACTAGCTAAAGAGAAGGATAAACTAGTTGAGAAAATTCAGAACACGCTACGGCGAATAGCCACCGAGGTTGAAAAACTAGACAATAAACTCAAAGATACCGCTGGTGAATTACGCACTGTTGCCGACAAAGCCGATAAAATCATGCCAAAACTTGCAACTGGGCTGCATACGGCTGCTGAAACAATCAAAGAGTGGGGTGAGCGTAAAATTCGTTCAGACGAGCAAATCAATAAAATCCACGGAATGGCACCTGTCTCAACGGCAGAGTGGGACGAGGAGTTGCAAAAATCTCACGGAAAACCTGAAACTAGTAAGGCAATGTCACCAGAGCGGGCATCTCTATTCAATTTTGTTCGAGAAACATTCAAGCATCCCTATGATACAACTTGGTGGCGAGAACCGCTTATAACTTGGGCAAATTTACCAGCTAGCAAGCAACGTCTTGAAGCTTACATTCGCGCACGTAATAACGATGAGATGCACCACCATCATTGAGAAAGCGGAAACTCCTTACGGAGTTATAAGCTGTTCCGCATTTAAATCATATAATCCAAATTATTATAATTATTGTGGGGTGGGCATCCCTGCCTGCCCTA
>NZ_NTFS01000113.1 GCF_002289455.1 Brunnivagina elsteri CCALA 953 | reverse complement strand
ACTTATCTATATTTCTCAGATCGGAAATATTTAAAAAACTTAATATATAATATAAGCAATTTTAAGTTATTCATTAGACTGCATCTCTCAAGTATTAGAAATTTCCGTAGAAAATACAATACAAACTTACCATTCAAATAGGACGTTGTATTTTCTAGTGGCTTAAAGCTTTGCTAAAACATAATCAAAAAGCAAACAGAACTTATGCAAAATCAAAAAATCCTGGTACAGGTAGAAGATGACCGCACTGGTTTGAGTGTAGAAACTTTAAAACGAGCATTTCTCGATAATCTGTTTTACATACAGGGCAAATTTCCAGAAATAGCCACTTCTCACGACCACTACATGGCACTGGCATATACGGTGCGCGATCGCTTGCTCCAACGCTGGATTAGTACAACTGAAACCTATGCAAAAACAAACGTAAGAACGGTTGGTTACCTATCGGCAGAATTTCTGACCGGACCACATTTGGGCAACAATTTGCTGAATTTAGGCATTTACGACCAAGTACAACAGGCTGTTAGCGAACTAGGGTTGGATTTGGAAACCCTGCTAGAAGAGGAAGAAGAACCCGGACTAGGTAATGGCGGTTTGGGACGACTTGCATCTTGTTATCTAAATTCGCTAGCAGCTTTAGAAATTCCAGCGATTGGTTACGGTATTCGTTACGAGTATGGAATTTTTGACCAGGAAATTCGCTTTGGGTGGCAGGTGGAAATTACCGACCATTGGTTGCGCTATGGAAATCCTTGGGAAATTGGGCACCCAGAATGGGCTGTAGAGGTAAAGCTAGGGGGTTTTACTCAAACTAGCATCGATAAACAGGGTCGCTATCGAATAAAGTGGATTCCTGACAAGGTAATCAAGGGTGTTCCCTACGATACGCCGATTTTGGGATATAAAACCAATACTGCTAATACTTTACGTTTGTGGACGGCAAAGGCAATTGAATCCTTTGATTTTGCTGCGTTTAACTCTGGTGACTACTTTGGTGCGGTTCACGAAAAGATATTCTCAGAAAACCTCTCTAAAGTTCTTTACCCCAACGACGAACCGTTTCAAGGTAAGCAACTACGTCTAGAACAACAATATTTCTTTGTCTCGTGTTCGCTGCAAGATATTATCCGCATTCATCGCTACAGAGGAGACAAGGTAGAAACACTACACGAAAAATTTGCCCTGCAATTAAATGATACCCATCCCGCGATCGCAGTGCCAGAGCTAATGCGGTTGCTAGTGGACGAGCATAGCATGGAGTGGGAACAAGCATGGAACGTTACCCAAAAGACCTTTGCCTACACCAATCACACCCTATTGCCAGAAGCCTTAGAACGTTGGTCAATTGGTTTATTTGCTTACTTGCTACCCAGGCATTTAGAAATTATCTATGAAATTAATCGCCGTTTTCTCAATCAAGTTCGCGCCAAGTATCCCAATGATGGCGAAATATTACGACGAATGTCGCTAATCGATGAAAGTGGAGAGCGATATATTCGCATGGCACACTTAGCTTGTGTGGGAAGTCATGCAATTAACGGAGTCGCAGCATTACATACGGAACTTTTAAAGAAACAGATATTACCCGATTTCTACAAATTTTCTCCAGAAAAGTTTAGCAATAAAACTAATGGTGTGACCCCGCGCCGTTTTATTGTTCTTAGCAATCCAAGATTAACTAATTTAATAACCAGCAAAATTGGAGACAATTGGACTACGCATTTAGAAGATTTAAGAAACCTAGAAGCCTTTATTGACGACCCAGGATTTCGTCAGGAATGGTGCCAAATTAAACAATCAATCAAAGAAGATTTAGCTGCCTACATTTACAAAGAAAATGGTATAATCGTCAATAACCACTCACTTTTTGATATCCACACAAAACGAATTCACGAGTATAAGCGGCAGCACTTAAATATACTCCACATCATCACCCTGTATAACCGCATCAAGGCAAACCCAGACATTAATCTCATACCCCGGACATTCATTTTTGCTGGCAAAGCTGCTCCTAGCTATTACATGGCAAAGTTAATTATTAAGTTAATCCACTCTGTCGCCGAGGTCGTAAACAACGACCCCGATATACAAGGACGCATTAAGATAGTTTTTCTTAAAGACTATAATGTTAAGTTGGCTCAAAGAATTTGTCCTGCGGCAGACTTGTCCGAGCAAATTTCCTTAGCAGGCAAAGAAGCTTCGGGTACAGGTAATATGAAATTTGCCATGAATGGTGCATTAACTATCGGCACACTCGATGGCGCAAATATTGAGATTCGTGAAGAAGTAGGGGTTGAAAATTTCTTTTTGTTTGGATTAAAAACTGAAGAAGTGTCTGCTTTAAAAGCTAGTGGTTACAACCCTTGGTATTACTATCAAAATAATTCCGAACTGCACCTCGTTATCAATCGCATTGCCGAAGGCTACTTTTCTCAGGGTGACTGCAATCTTTTTAGACCATTGCTGGATACTCTCCTCAATTGGGATGAATATTTGTTATTAGCAGATTATCAATCCTACATTGATTGTCAGGAGCGAGTTAGCCAAGCATACCGCAATCCAGATTACTGGACGCGGATGTCAATTTTGAATGTAGCGCGGATAGGTAAATTTTCTTCTGACCGTGCCATTCGCGAATACTGCCAAGATATCTGGAAAGTTGAGCCTGTCAAGATTAAATTGCAAGAGTATGCGAGCGCAAAAGTAAATCTCAACGGGCATTTTGCAAAACCACATCCAATTTGACGTTGCTACTTTTTATAACTGATGTTCCAAGTTACTTAAGCGTTGGGAGTAGCTTCGCATTACTTCCAGGGCAAACATCGGTGTTTCTTGAACAGCAAACAAAAAGCGTTGCTCATCGAGAAAAGCCAGTTTGCAGTCAGTTTTAGCGGTTGCAGTATAAGTTCTATTATTTATGCCGATAAGGGCACCAGTACCAAAGACATCTCCGGCTTTAATCGTCTCAATAACCTTGCCATTAACGGAGATTTTAACTTCTCCTTCCAGAACACCGTACATCACATCTCCAGGTTGTCCTTCCTCAAAAATGACTTCACCAGATGCAAATACTTTAGGCTCGGTTTGCTTTTGGAAGATGCTTATGGTTTCCACAGCACTTAACATGAATTTGTTCCTCTAACTACAAGGAAAGTTTAGAACTTAATCTGGACTTACGCAACTAACACTTAAGTCTTGCTAAACGCGAAGCCTATAATCTTTCGTTTTGCAAGTTTTTTACTTATTTTTAGTCTCAAAAGCAAGTCTGCTGAATATCGAGGCTGATCTGTGCCAGTTGAGTAAGTCTTCAGAAGATTCTTTGTAAAAAATTAGACATGCTCACAAAATCCTCATATTTATGTTTTAGCTTAAAATTATAGGCAGGTAATAAATAATACAAGTTATCAAGCCAAAAAATGTTTATCAAGGGATACATTAATTTCGGTATTGTTGAATTGAAGTATGAAATTAAAAATCAGATATTTTAAACTTCTGACTATCTGCACCTCTGCATGAGACAAGTTTATACCTAATATTCAGCAACGCTTAAATTTCAAATAGAGACTGATAACTTAGACTAAATTACCAGGGTGACAAAGAGAGGTTCAAGTGACAAGAAAAACTAGATTAGATTTACGACTTGCTTAAAACACCCCACTTTAGGAGGGAAAGCAAATGTGTACTAAACCTCGTCCATGATGAAACCCGGAGTTTTTTTTAAGATTCAAATCCGTCATTGCGACGTAAGGTAGACACAAAGTGGCTACCCGCAGGGTAGCAATCTCAAGGTCTTTGTGGAAAACTACAGTTCTCAAAGTAGACGAGGTTTATCAAAATTTTGTCCATTGATGGTGGTGGTATTCGCGGCATTATTCCAGCCATAATTCTGTCAGTCATAGAAGAAAAAACCGGGAAAGCGATCGCAGAATTATTTGACATTATTGCAGGGATTTCCACCGGAGGGTTATTGGCTTTGGCTCTAACAAAACCACTGCCTGATGGTACACCTGAATATTCAGCTAAAAGACTAATTGAATTGTACGAACAAGAAGGAAAAAATATTTTCTTCAATCCAGAAGAAATACCTTCACCATTGAAACCAAAATATCCATCGGATGGGATTGAAAAGTTTCTGAAAACATACTTTGAGGAAGCACGTTTAAGCGAAGCTCTTCAAGAGGTTTTAATAGCCAGTTATGATGTTGAAAAATCATCTCCCTATTTTTTTAAACGTCATCAAGCTCAAATAAAACCAAATCTTTATGACTTTCCAATGGCAAAAGTTGCCAGAGCTACTTCTGCTGTTCCAGGTTATTTTGCACCATTGAAACTAGAAGTAAATGAGCCAGCATCTCCAAATCTAGTACTTATTGATGGAGGTGTTTTTGCCAACAATCCTGCGATGTGTGCCTATAGTGAAGCCAAAAATCTCTATCCAGATGCAACAGATTTTTTACTTGTCTCTATTGGGACAGGAGAATTGACTCGCAAATTATGCTATGAAGAGATTAAAGATTGGGGAATGGTTCAATGGTCACAATCCCTACTGGATATTATTTTTGATGGTGTTGCTGATGCGGTCAATTACCAGTTAAAAGAATTATTACCTTCAGAATTATGTCAGAAATATTACTATCGTTTTCAAACTGATAAATTAGCACCAGATAGTGCGATCGATGATGTCAGTGAATGTAATATTCAATTTTTAAAAGGTCTAGCACAAATAATTATCGAAAAACAAGAGGAGGATTTAGAAGAACTATGTCAAAAATTAGTTTGTATACAATCGATTGGGTGTAAACCCATGAGAGATTTTGAGGTTTGATATTTCGTATTTTATCAAGTATTGGTAAGTCAGTAATCTACTTCCTATACAGTCATAATACTTAATTAATAGGAGGGTATTATGTTATTCAACAAATTTGCTGCAATTGGTCTGCTTGGCTTTTCTGCGAGTGCTTTACTTGTTGGAAATCCAGTCCTTGCTCAAACCGTCAACCAAGAAATTAACCAGATACTTTCGTTAACGGAAGTAACTTGACGATTAATCCAACTGGCACATTAAATCAGTTAATTAATTGTGAAGCCAGAAATTACAATGAATCTGTCGATCCTCGTTGTGATGCGAGCAATACCGCGATTTATGGTTCCCACGGCAATACAAATCCGAAACCACCGGATAACCATCACAATGGTGGTCATAATAATCACGTTCCCAACGTGAACCAAAATGTCGAAAACGGTGGAACAAACACGACTGTTATTGCTCCTGCGACTTTTTTTGGCACAAGAAGTGGCTCCGCTAATATACCAATCAAAGGATAATCGTTATCGGGGATTATCTAAGTTATTTTTTCGTGTGTTTTTTACTCGTACATCTGCTTGGAATGGTATTGGTAATATGGCGATTGAGCCATTATTAATTCTCTCGGAATTAACTCAAATACATGATTTGAAGTTTTTAACATTATTAACTTGGTCTTCGGTGTTAGCTTCTAGATGTTTATTACGCAAAAAGAAGGCTTGGTGTCCAATTTGTTATGAGGACTGGGAGCAAAATGGTATTGAAATACATGAACCATTATTGTGGTCAATTGGGTGTGGCTCTTTTGGAAGTACGCTATACTTTGGAAGAATAAAGATGATAAGCTGGTCAGAGTAGTATTTTGAGCAAATAATCATGTATTGCTGACGAGGTTTCCAAATAAGCATCTATTGGGAGATAATCGAGACATATGAAAGCATCTACCTCAAAAGAAGATATGTTTTTCTCGGAAGCACGAGAGCTATTTGAAGAAATGGTGAACTGGTTAAGTGAGGATAGTGTTTGCGGTTTAGAGCATGGAGAATTAGAGAACAAACTCCTGGATAACGGAAACGAACTATTAAGACGACTGTTGCAAGGCTATTTAAACAGACGTAGTAATGATGAAATAGAGGGGGAGTTTTTGGGGAGTGACTTAGCTAAAAGAACCCACAAAAAGAGATTTTCCCGGACACTGGCAACAATATTTGGCACAGTGACAGTCAATCGAATTGGCTACGGAGGAAGAAAAACAACTTCTCTGAATCCATTGGATGCGGAATTAAACCTACCAGAATCTAAATATTCCCACGGAATTAGGCAACGAATAGCAGTGGAAGCGGCACGTTCGGGTTTTGGTGAGACAAGAGAAATAATCAAGAAAGCGATGCCAGTTGAGATAGGTAAGCGTCAAGTAGAAGACTTGGCTCGCCATAGTGCTTGCGATTTTGATGATTTCTATAGCGAACAACAAGCACAGTCAAAGGAACTGGAGGAAACCGGAGAAATTGTGGTAATCAGTGCAGACGGAAAGGGTGTTGTTATGCGTACAGAAGATTTACGTGCTGAGACCCAAAAAAGGGCGCTTGCTTCAAACAAAAAGTTAAATAAACGATTGACCAAGGGAGAAAAACGCAACTCAAAGCGAATGGCAACGGTGGCTTCAGTTTATACTATTAACCCATTTGTCCGTACTGCTCAACAAATTGTCAACCCAGAAGAAGATAAAGAAAATCTCAAACGACCTCGACCACAAGGTAAGCGTGTTTGGGCAAGCCTAGTTAAAGAGCCTGAACAAGTCCTAAAAGAAGCATTTGATGAAGCATTACACCGCGACCCCAATCAACAAAAGCACTTTTGTGCCCTAGTCGATGGTAATAAGACACAATTGTCACTGTTGAATAAATTCGCTCGTCAACACAATCTCAAGTTAACCATCGTCCTAGACATTATTCACGTGATTGAGTATTTGTGGAAAGCTGCGTTTGCCTTCTATGAGAATACCAGTAAAGAGGCAGAAGCTTGGGTAAGCAAACGTTTGCTGCTTATCCTAGAAGGCAAGTCGAGCTTTGTTGCTGCTGGTATGCGTCGCAGCGCCACTCTACGCAAACTTACTCCATCAGAACGAAAATCAGTCGATGTCTGTGCCAGATATTTGCTTAATAACAGTGCTTACCTTAAATACGATGATTACTTGAAAGCTGGGCTGCCGATTGCGACTGGAGTCATTGAAGGCGCTTGTCGCCATCTTATTAAAGATCGAATGGATATTACAGGCGCTCGCTGGAGCCTTGAAGGTGCGGAAGCTGTTTTACGGCTTCGTTCCCTCTACATTAGTGGTGACTGGGATGAGTATTGGCGCTTCCATTTAAAGCAAGAACATCAACGCAATCACTCTTGCTTCTATAAAAACGGCATTCCTTTAATGAAGCGAGTGATTCAAGCTCGCTGTTCTACTACTGCTCCCACGGTCACAATGGCTATCTAAACGTCATTCTTCGTCTTTCTAAAAGAGCTGCACCCGTTTGACTTGTATCGCTCCATGACATTAATTTCCTAGCTTGATTGTCTATAATAGAACCTGGCATTTGAATTTCAAAGTCCTGATTTTGTCCCCGATAGGTATCATTCAGTGCAATTATGGTAGGTTGTTTTGTTGTTATCTGGTTGTTATTAGCCGATACTAAAGATGTTGATTCAGATTGATTAGTTTGGGCTTTTAATGTGCTAATAGCTTGTGCTTTAGGAAGGTAAACTGAAGTTCCGAAGACTAGGATTGTAAGTGCCAATTTCCATGCTTTCATGATGATGTATCTCCTATGAATAATGTCGAGGTATTGTTTTTTAGGTCAGTTATATTGTCTGAACCCCTTCATAGGAAGATACGAATTTATTTAAGTGCAATTACGCAGTTTATAAAAGATTTATTTTGATTTTGTCGAAGAATAATATGATGCTTTTTTAGTGTGTGTGACGGCTACAATAAAAATCGTGAATAAATCAATCGATGTTGCGATCGCACACCATTATCAACAGACAAAAAACAGCAGATTCTTTGATATCATGCGATCGCACACCAACACCAACAGATAAAAACAGCAGATTCATTGATATCATGCGATCGCACACCAGCACCAACAGTTCAAAACAGTGGATTCCTTGATGAGAGCGATCGCATACCAACACCAACAGTTCAAAACAGCAGATTCCTTGATGAGAATGATCGCACACCATTACCAACAGACAAAAAACAGCAGATTCTTTGATATCATGCGATCGCACACCATTACCAACAGACAAAAAAACAGCAGATTCATTGATATCATGCGATCGCACACCAGCACCAACAGTTCAAAACAGTGGATTCCTTGATGAGAGCGATCGCACACCATTACCAACAGGCAAAAACAGTAGATTTTTTGAGTATCATGCGATCGCACACCAGCACCAACAGATAAAAACAGCAGATTCCTTGATATCATGCGATCGCACACCAGCACCAACAGACAAAAACAGTAGATTCGTTGATGAGAGCGATCGCACCGAAACGCACCGTTTCCAGATGATTAGTCGCGGCGATCGCAAGTTTTATGAGCAATGCAAAATTAAACGCTTTTATGTCTGACTCCAGTCTTTAATCTCTAAATCTTCGATTTTCTCGAAATCTCTGTGATTGTTAGTCACAAGAACCAAATCGTTAGCGATCGCATTATGTTGATGGCTGGTTTTTTGAGATGCGATCGCACTTCTAATTTAACATGTACTATACAAGCGAACAACTTACGTCGCGCAAGCTTTGCACTTCTCAACCAAGCCTTACCGTAAAGCGATCGCATTTCTAATTTAACCCTTGCTGCAAAGCGATCGCATTTCTAATTTAACCCGTACTGCAAAGCGATCGCACTTCTAATTTAACCCTTACCGTAAAGCGATCGCACTTCTAATTTAACCCTTACCGTAAAGCGATCGCACTTTGAATTTAACCCGTACCATAAAGCGATCGCACTTCTCAACCAAACGATACTGTAAAGCGATCGCACTTCCCAACCAAGCCTTACTATACAAGCGATCGCACTTCTCAACCAAGCCTTACTATACAAGCGATCGCATTTCTCAACCAAGCCTTACTATACAAGCGATCGCACTACTCAACCAAGCCTTACGGAACAAGCGATCGCATTTCTCAACCAAACCATACTGTAAAAGCATCGCACTTCCCAACCAAGCCTTACGGAACAAGCGATCGCGTCAACTTTCCGTAGGAATCACCTAACCAACATCAAGCAAATTTACCCATTTAGAAAATCGCCTCCCCTAGCGGTATTACAAATTACGAATTACGAATTATTTTTGATGTTGTCACACAAATGTCTATCTTCTGGGCTGACATCGGGGTTATTTTGCAGGTAGTAGTGTATCAAGCCACACCCCCGCACCAACAAATTATCTAAATCAAAATTCCACAAAATTATCGTTTTGTCACTGGACGCAGAAGCAATAATTTTGCCATCTGGGCTAAAGCTGACGCTCCTAACAGAGTCAGTATGCTCTTGAAGGGTTGTAATTTCCCTACCACTGTTGATATCCCACAGTTTTACCCTGTCGCCTGATGCGGAAGCAAGGATTTTGCCATCTGGACTAAAACTGGCGCTATCAACTAAGCGTTTGTACCCTTTAAGAGTTTTAACTTCCTGGTAATTGTTGATATTCCACAGTTTCACTGTGCTGTCACTAGATGCGGAAGCAAGGGTTTTGCCATCTGGGCTAAAGCTGACGCTATGAACTAAGCCTGTGTGCCCCTTAAGAGTTTGAATTTCCGTATTACTGTTGGTATCCCACAGTTTCACTGTGTTGTCCCAAGATGCGGAAGCCAGAGTTTTGCCATCCGGACTAAAGCTGACGCTCCTAACATAGGATGTATGACCTTTAAGGGTGTTAACTTCCAGACCAGTTTTGACATCCCACAGTTTCACTGTGTTGTCACTAGATGCGGAAGCAAGGATTTTGCCATCTTGACTAAAGCTGACGCTATCAACACCCTCTGTATGCCCTTGAAGGGTGTTAACCTCTTGACCAGTTTTGACATCCCACAGTTTCACCGTTTTGTCACTAGATGCAGAAGCAAGGATTTTGCCATCCGGGCTAAAGCTGACGCTATAAACAGCCTCTGTATGCCCTTGAAGGGTGTTAATTTCCCGACCAGTTTTGACATCCCACAGTTTCACCGCTTTGTCCCAAGATGCAGAAGCAAGGGTTTTGCCATCCGGACTAAAATTGACACTCCAAACATAGGATGCATGTCCTTGAAGGGTGTTAACTTCCCTACTAGGATTGATATCCCACAGTTTCACCGTTTTGTCACCAGATGCGGAAGCAAGGGTTTTGCCATCTGGGCTAAAGCTGACGCTCTTAACTTCGTCTGTATGACCTTTAAGGGTGTTAACTTCCCGACCAGTTTTGACATCCCACAGTTTCACTGTATCGTCTCTAGATGCAGAAGCAAGGATTTTGCCATCCGGACTAAAATTGACGCTATCAACATTGGCTGTATGACCTTTAAGGGTGTTAACTTCCCTACTAGTTTTGACATCCCACAGTTTCAACGTTTTGTCCCAAGACGCAGAAGCAAGGATTTTGCCATCCGGGCTAAAGCTGACGCTATAAACAGCCTCTGTATGACCTTTAAGGGTGTTAATTTCCCGACCAGTTTTGACATCCCACAGTTTCAACGTTTTGTCCCAAGACGCGGAAGCAAGGGTTGTACCATTTGGACTAAAGCTGACGCTCTTAACATCATTTGTATGCCCTTGAAGAGTGTTAACTTCCCGACCAGTTTTAACATCCCACAGTTTCACTGTGCTGTCACTAGATGCGGAAGCAAGGGTTTTGCCATCTGGGCTAAAGCTAACACTCCAAACATTGGATGTATGTCCTTGAAGAGTGTTAACTTCCCGACCAGTTTTGACATCCCACAGTTTCACTGTTTTGTCGTGTGATGCGGAGGCAAGGGTTTTGCTATCTGGGCTAAAGCTGACACTCCAAACATAGGATGCATGTCCTTGAAGGGTGTTAACTTCCCGACCAGTTTTGACATCCCACAGTTTCACCGTTTTGTCACTAGATGCAAAAGCAAGAATTTTGCCATCTGGGCTAAAGCTGACACTTTCAACAGGGTCTGTATACCCTTTAAGGGTTTTAACGTTAAACAGAGAGACTACCTCCCGCAATGTAGATATAGCCTGCATTCGATTTTCTGATGTTATCCAAGGTTTCCAAAAACTTTTGAGTAGTTTTCCAGCTTTGATAACTTCCGTTAACGCCTCCTCTTGGTCATTTTGTTGAAAATATTTTTCTGAACTTAAACTTAATTGACTCACTTCCGAATTAATTCTGCGAATCTCACTCACGGCAGCAAATCCCGAAATCACCAACAAAGCAGAAACCAACCCAGCAATAATACTCCTCCGCAACCTCTCCTTCTGCTTCCTCTCCCTCTCCCGCAACTCCACACTCTTCTCAATAAACCATCGCTGCGGTTTACTCACCTCCCCACCCCGCTGCTGCAACCAATCCTCCGCCACAGCCAAAGTCGCACCCCGCAACAAAGCCCCCTCATCCTTACCACTCTCCACCCATTGCTGCAACGCAACCATCAACCCTTGTTGCCAAATGCGAAATTTGCGGTTCTCCTGCATCCATCCCCGCAACCGTCCCCAATGGCGAATCAAAGCCTCGTGGACGACTTCCACCGTTTCCTCATGACTCAACTCATCCCGGTTCGTCACCACTAACCGCTTGTCAGCCAACCGCGTCACCAAATCCCAATTCTCTCCCCCCACTTCTTCACTCGTCGCCAACCTGCGGGTATCTTCCGTACCTTCCCCCGGTTGCACTAACTGAATAAACACTCGTTGGGCTTTTTCCCGTTCCCCCTCGCTCAAGTCTGCATAAACCATCTCCGCATAATTCGCCAATGCTTGCTCCACCCCGCCAATTTTCTTATATGCTTGATGGGTCAACCTTCCCGCATATTGTTGCTTCCACAACTGAGTCAGGGTAAATTCCAACAACGGTAAACGCCCATCCCCATCTTGGATATCATCAATTATGGTATTACACAAACCCTCCTCAAACTCAAAACCCAATTGTCTCGCGGGGAGTGTAATGGCTGCTTCCAACTCCTCCCGATTCATCCGCACCACAGGTTCTAGTTGATACTGTTGCAAAGCCCGCCCAAAAGGCTCATAATCATCCAACGCCCTAGATAAAAAATCCGCCCGCAAGGTGAGTAATAAGGTGAAAAATGGTGCATTATTAACCGCTTGTAGCAAACCATCCAAGAAAATTTTGCGTTCTTCCGCATCCGTACACAGAGTATAAATTTCCTCAAATTGGTCAGCAATCAACAGTATTCGCGTGACCTCTCCCCCAACCCCTCCCCTGCGAGGGGAGGGGAGCATATTTCCCCCTTCCCTACGAGGGAAGGGGGGTAGGGGGGTTAGGTCAGTGATAAAGTTTTGTAGAGTTGCCGAATCACCCTGCAAATTCACATCCAA
The DNA here is from genome assembly GCF_002289455.1 of Brunnivagina elsteri CCALA 953. GTDB lineage: Bacteria > Cyanobacteriota > Cyanobacteriia > Cyanobacteriales > Nostocaceae > Brunnivagina > Brunnivagina elsteri. The sequence continues at coordinate 3,742 of NZ_NTFS01000113.1, read as the reverse complement.
TTCCAACTCAGCCAAACGTCGCTTATCTTCCGGTAAATCCAACGCCGAAACCAACGCTACAGCCAAAGCAGCAAAGGGATTTTTACCGGGACGAAACGATAAAATCAACCAATTATTATCCCCACGCAATTGCGGAATTAACCCAGCAAACACCAGCGAAGATTTCCCACTTCCTGAAGCACCAACTACAGCCACCAAAGGTCTATTATTAACAGCAGTAATTAAACTCGCGGTTGCTTTATTTCTCCCAAAAAAATACTCGGCATTTTCTTCTTTAAACGCACTCAAACCTTGATAGGGACAAAAAGAAATTATCCCCAAACTTTGCCAAGTTGGTGGAGTTTCGGTTTGATTTTGGACAATTACCGGAAGCCAACTAGCACAGGGAAATTCTGACTCTAGTTGTTGTAATTCCAATCGTGCATTTCTCACCGAAATATATAGATATTTTCCACCAGTAAACTCTTGCAGAAAATACTTTAAAAACTCCTGTGCAACTATATCCGGTACAGGTTCCCGCATCACAATTACTTGGGGAATATGCAATTGTTCCAACTCATAAGCAATCCCCAAACCATCGCAGGAATTAAAAAATGCAACTTGCAAGCGTCTTTTAATTGCCACTTGCAAAGCATCCCGCAATTCTGCGATCGTCAAACTATCATGATTATTTATATAAATCCTCCCCTGGGTTTCCTCAGTTTGGGAATGTCCAGAGAAAAATAACATATCCCAACCCAAATCATCTTGTAAATAATTATTCAAATCCTCCCGTGATGGTTGATTTAATAAAACAATTTCCGCATCATCACCACAAAAATTATGTAACAGCTTTTTATCAGCTTCAATATCAATATTTGAACTATCCCCCAAAATAATCAAAATTCTAATCTTGTCTCGTAATACTCTTTCCCCTCGTTCAGCATTTGGCGAACTTAAAGCCACCTCTAGCAGTGGAAAATTAATTAAAACATCCCATAAATGCCAAGGTAGCTGACGTAATTCATGGCAAGAAGTCGTAATTATAACTCTGATTTCATCTTGGGGATTTAGTTCTTTGAGAGAATTGACAATAGAGGTAAAAGATTCTATCTTCAACCATTGATTAAAACTAGCAAGTAAATTTATAGATTCTCTCGTACATTCTTGATTTAAAGATTCCAGATTAACCCGACGACTTCCCCCAGATTTAACCCTAAATTGACTATACCGACTGCAATATATCTCGTGCCAGCTATTTAATAATTGCGGAATACTAATATTTTCCGGTAAGTTACCTGTAGTGGTTCTATAAGCGCGTTGCCCTTCATTTGCGATTTCTAAATTGACTTGAAACCCCAATTCAAAATTACCATCAAATTTTAGAACAACTAGCTTTTTCATAGGTGATACACTTTAATTTATTTGATTTATATTCCTCGTTCCCTGGCTCTGCCAGGGAATAACATTTTAGAGGCTCTGCCTCTTGTATTTCATGAGGCAAAGCCTCTTTTTTTATGTTTATATGCAGAGCATAGGAACCAGAAATTGATTATAAATTTCTAATTATCATACAACAAATTCTTGGGTAACTTTTGACTCACCTAAAATTATCTCAACACAAAATTCCTCATTTAATTTTGCACTTAATTCAATCTCCACCCAATTGTCATTCTGCCGAGAAGTAACAGCATCTACTTGCTTCCCATCTTCATCAATAACGGCTAACTTTAATCCAGGTGGTAAACAAACACTTTTCTCCAAGTCGGGTTGAACTTGTACAATAATATCTATTTCATCTTGATTTTGATTTTTCACATCAATTATCTCTTTATTTTTAGGATTTAACTTGACAATCAAAGCAACAGATGCACCATTTAATTGCAAACCTATATCAATTTTTTTACCTTTTGTAATGCTAAAATTCCTAGCAAATCTTAGAGTCAGTTCTCGTGGGTTAAATATCTCTTCCACGTTTAACCAACCTTCTGTAATTACTCCTTTCATCCATTCTCGAATGTTGACTTTTGCAGTTTGTTCCTTCGCTGTTAAATAATCAAGTAAATTATCTACAGATTGCAACTGACTTAAAGGAACTTTCGCTAGTGTTTGAGTTGTAAACCCTAAAATTGTGGCTTCTTTTAAAGATTGGTTAAACTGCACCGCAACATAAGCAACTCTATCTGCTCTTACCTCCGTGGGAATTTCCAAATATTCCGCATCTGGCAACACCGGGCGACATTCGATTTTACCAATATTTGTTACTTCCAAATCAGCTAAATCAATTAAACTTAACATCCACGGATTACTATTATCTGCATTTGAAACCTTAGTTTCAAAACCCATGCAATCAAGATAATAATTGACTGCATATACAGCTAAAGTATTGAGATAGGCTTTTTTCCCATTTTCACTATTTGATATTCCCTGTCTGCGTTGATTTGCCTTTGCATGAGCTTCAATACTGAGAGGAATGCTGAAAGATGTTTGTTCGTGGTTAGTGTTCATAATTGTCCTGAATACGTTTGTGCAAGAGTGAATAATTGAGAATTAATGTTCGATATACTGTGAGATTTACTGTAAATATTTACGAAAATAATCGATGATTTTACGCTTTTTAATATTGCGTTGATATAGTTCGGAAAGTCTGGGTACAGGATGACCTAATTTTTGCGATATTTCTTCCCACGTTTTCTCCGAGAACCTCATCAGCATGACTTTCTGTAAATTGGCATTTGTATCTTCCCCAATATAAGTGTTTTGTAGAATACCCTCTGGATCATCTGCGACGAAATTCTTAGTCGTTGATATTTCCAATTCATCTTCAGTTTCAGTAATTAATTTATCTTTGATTTCATTTTGAACTCTTGATAATTCTCTACTTACAGGTTTGTCTGAGCTACTATTACAACTATCTAACTCATCAAGAGATAATATTTTGGGCTGCTTATTTTCATATCTCCTCAAAACATCTATGAATCGGGAATTAAATCTTTTATTTACCCAAGCCATCACGGGATGCTCTGGACGATAATTTTCGATGTTTTTGCAAATTTCCAAATAGGTATTTGCTTCCGCTTCGCTATAAATATCTGGAAAATCAGGAAGATACCGATATTTTAGAAACTTTGTTAACTTCCCCGAACTTTGAATTTTGGCAATCAATTTATTGAGAACTTTCCTTCGCTCCGCACTTTTGGCGGAATATTCTTGTGCTGCGTACACTAGCTGACGCAGATGCAAATCTAAATCATCATCCATCGGAATCTCCTGCTGCACCTCGAATGCTTGGTATTTTGTTGTCATCATAGATACATAGAATACTGTAGGGGTAAATGGTCATTTGAGCTTTGGGAAGTTTGCGCGATCGCCGAAGGCTTAAGCTTCGCTTATCGCTTGTACCGCATAACAGGTAAAATATCCCAGGTATCGCGCTTTAACCGGGAATCTATAGACTTTCATCGATGCATGGCAATTCCTCCCCAATCTCTTTAAACCCTTCTACGAATAAGGTGAGGAGTTTTTACGCAGTTTTTAGGAAAATTTTTGAAAATTATTTCTGTAGTATGAGGTTACAGAAACAGGAGGGACAGGGTAAAGCCATTAAACTTCAGACTTGTAGCATATATCCAGAAATTACTACCAAACGAACCCCTAAGCTAAAATAGGAATTAGAGGGAATATTGTGTAGTAAACCTCGTCCATTTTGAGAACTGGAGTTTTCCACGAAAATATATTATTGTGAATTTAGGGGTGTAGTTGA
>NZ_NTFS01000112.1 GCF_002289455.1 Brunnivagina elsteri CCALA 953 | reverse complement strand
ATTATAAACGGTGACAATGAAAAAACTTGAAGGTCAAGTCACACTAGTAACAGGTGCTACACGGGGAATTGGGAAAGGAATTGCGATCGCACTCGGTGAAGCTGGTGCTATTGTGTATATTACTGGACGTAGCTTGAATAATTCCAATTCCAGTGATGATATTTCTGGTAGTCTTTTAGACACAAAATTAGCTGTAGAAAAAGCTGGTGGCATATGTATTCCCGTTCAAGTCGATCATAGTGACGACGAGCAGGTAAATATGCTGTTTCAACGTATCGAAACGGAGCAGGATGGAAAGCTAGATTTATTGGTAAATAATGCTTATTCAGGAGTCAAAGTATTAACAGAAGCTCAAGGAAAACCGTTTTGGGAATGCGAACCGAGTCTTTGGGATGCTTGTAACAATGTTGGTCTTCGTAGTCATTATATCGCAAGTATGTTTGCCGCTCGCATGATGACGCAACGCAGACAAGGACTAATTTGTACTATTTCCTCCTGGGGTGGGTTGTCCCATATATTTGGTGTAGCATACGGTACTGGGAAGTCAGCGTGCGATCGCCTAGCATCTGATATGGCTGTTGAGTTGAAGCCGTATAATGTCGCTTCTATGGCAATTTATCCCGGTATTGTTGGTACAGAGCAGTTTAATAGTATGGCAGATGAAGGAGAAAATTCATTATTTCGCGATCGCTTTAATTGGGAAACTCCTTTGTTGACGGGGAGGGTAATTGCTCAACTGAAGAGTGAAGCAGATGTGATGCATCGCACAGGGAAGGTACAGATAGTTGCAGAATTAGCTCGGAAATATGGAATTGTTGGTGAGGATGGAGAGCAACCTGCATCTCTTCGTTCTTTACAGTTTTTGTTACCGTCTGCATTTGCAAAGTTGAGAAATTATGCATCATTTATACCTGATATCAAAGTACCTTGGTGGTTATTGTTAGTTAGTACTCTTAGTTCTCCGAAAATTTAACTGAAAATAGCTTTGAGTTTGGCTTTTAAACGCAGAGGGAAGAGGAGGTAAGCGCAAAGTTACGCGGAGAGAAGTTGCTCTTTTCACCAAATTTTGGGAACTTGATTTAGTTGTAGTTGTAGTTGTAGGTTGGGTGGAGGTTTTACGTAACCCAACATTATTTTATATAATTAATATAATATTAGAACTATGAATTGACTGATTTTACCCTTAATAAGGGTGGGAAAACCCCACCCCTACGATTAATTTGGGATAATTGATTTATTGGTGTTGCCTAATTCTTTGCGTACATCCATCAGAATTTTTCCCAGAATATTCTTGCCGCTACCATCTTTTCCACATCCCCAATAATAATCTCCAGGTGCATTTTCAATAATTTCCTCATCAAGTGTTGATAATAGCAATTCCTGCAACTGTTGGTGAGTTTGAAACTTTTTTAACACCGCTTTATACATAATCAAATCTTTCACTTCCTCCCAATCTTTACGAAGCGGCATTTTGCGACTTCTTCCCAATTCAGCAGCGATTTTAGGTGTGGCAGCAGTTCTAATTTTCTCACGGTAGGCAGTATCCTCAAATTTTTGTGATTGAAAATAATGCTCCGTTGTTATCCACCAAAGTCGATCTAATTCGATTCCATGATGGGAAAAATTAGAAAAAGCACCATATTCTTCGTTAGTTGAATAAAAGTAAATAGTCATAGTAATTTGTAATTTTTAATTTGTAATCTCCGTATAAATGCGATATATCGCGTCTCTACATTACGTTTTACCTACCATAATTCCTCTTCCCGTCAATGTCACATATACCAAATTAGAGGTACGCATATCGCCTTCCATATACGTGATTCCTGGAAATTGTAATACATCTGGGTCACTAATTGGAACCCAAGTTTTACCCATATCTTGAGATTTATACATAGTTTCTTTTGTGGTATTTCCTACTTTACCAAATATGTAAATATATGGTGTCTTTGCCGATGTTCCTTTACCAAAAGTGACAAATTCGCAACTTTTTACCGATGTGACAATATTAAAAGTCTTACCCCCATCCGTAGAGCGGTACAATGGATTAGGGTTTACATCTTCGGGATTACGGGCAAAACTCATCCAGATATCACCTTGCTGGGTAGGATTAGGTACGATCGCAGGACGAAGTACCCAACTAGGGAATTTTTCAGCTTTGCTTTTATACCAATTTGCTCCACCATCATTACTGTAATAAAAAGCACTGCCATCAAAGTAATAAAAAGTCTTACCTTGGGAGTCTTTTCTATCTGCTGCTAAGATATACGAACTTACCCACGGGTTAATACTATTTCCCCAAGATTTGGGTAAAGCATCGTAATGCAGATGGTCATTATTCTTTTGATCCAAGGGTTGTGGTTTGGGTTGATGGTCGAGATTTCGGGATAATTGCCAGGTTTTGCCACCATTGATAGTGTAATGGGTCCAAGTTCCCCAAGTCGGTGTCCAAACCATATTTTGGGGATTGGTTGGAGAGATAGCAATTTGTCCTGCGATCGCACTAACTTTTTCTTTCCCTGACTTATCTTTTTTCCACTGTTCCTCAGTCGGAATAGTTGGAAATGCTTGCCAAGTTTGACCGTTATCGCTCGATGTGCCATGTATCCCCCAAAACCCTTGCCATTGGTGAAAACCCACAAAGGCAATCCGATCGGGATTGTTGTAGGAATAGTCCATTCCCGTTGCTGCTGCTACATGGGGGAAGGGTTGGGGGTAAGTTGTCCAGTCGGGATTTGCCCATTTATTTGCCCATTTAAAAGCGGGATTAATGGGTATATTTTTAGGACTGATACTTGCGGTGGGTACTTGGTTGTGGTTGAGGTGTCGAAAACCAATTTTATCTTGGACTGCACTGATTAAATCTGCACCTCCCTGGGATTTGGGTTTAGGTGGAACTCGCACCATGTTGGAGTCCAATTCTTCCAAATTATTCATGATCCATTTGTAGGAGGGATTTTTTGCGATCGCATCGTCAGTGCGGGCAACTCCCCAACCATTTGTCCACCATACTTGTTGGGAATTACTGGGGTTAATGGTAATCGAAGCTGCACCTGTGGAAGCGTATGCTTGGTAGTAGCCTGGTGCGGAAGTATTTATGGTATCTTTGGGGTGATTGGCATCGAATGCACCCATTGTCATTGTTTGTTTATTCCAAGTTTTGCCTGCGTTGGTGGAACGGTAGACAAATTTGTCGGATATTGCCATGAGGGTATTTGCTTGATTAGGTTGTACTGTTACCCCTGAATAGATTCGTCCTTGTCCATCGGGAGTAATTTCTGTCCATGTGCCATTTTCATATTTACGTAGACTGCCGGAGGTGTTTTTACCGTTACCACCGATAGTTCCGAAAGCTACGTATAGCGTACCATCATCTGCGATCGCACCTCGCAGGGGATTATCAGCACCTTGGATATTTTGCCAAGATTTTCCCCCATCTCGACTTTGCCAAACTCCGCTACCATGAACCCCGACATAAATATTTTGAGTGGGTTGAGTTTTGTTTCCTGTGGATTTGTCGAATATTACAAATGTGAAACCGGGTATATCTTCGTTATCTTTGCCGTCGGGTTTTGTATATTCTGGTAAACTACTTGCGGTGGGTAAATCAGTTGTGACTTTTACCCAATCAGCATTACCATCTTTTTTCCAAAGTCCATGACGACGGGAAGCAAAGTAAACTAAACCGGATTTATTCGGATCAACCGCTAATCTTTCCCCTGTATCGGAACGGTATGCTTGATTTGCACCAACATATATATTATGTTTGCCTAATCCCGTTGGTTGCCAAGAGTCTCCCCGGTTATCGGAAACCATGATTTCACCGGAATATTTATATTTTTGCTTGCCATCTCCATCTTGGAAGCTGGAATTGTAGCGAGTCATAGCTGCATAGATACGGGTAGGTTTGGATGCATCAATAGCAATACTTTCGACTCCGATTCCTCCTTTGGAAAAATTAGTATTAAACATATCCATCAAGGGAAACCAGGAATTGTTGATGGGATTAAACCGATAAACTCCACCAACATCAGTTCGTATATATACATCATTAGACATCTCCGTTAAAGCCTCTCCCCGAAGCGGAGAGAGGTTTGGAGAGGGGTCTAGAATTAATTTTCGGAGATGTCTATTGGGTGTTTGCGGGGATATTACTAACCCTGTCACGTAACCCATCCCCTGAATATTCACATTTTGCCAACTAAATAAATCTTTTAACTGGGTATTTTTACGCTTACGTACTGGTTGAGGGGCTTTAGGTTGTAATAAAGTTGGTTGATATGTGGAAATTGGTGATTCTAATTGACTTCCATTCGTGGATGGAGAGTTTTGTACAGATAATTTCTGTCCGCAAGCATTTGTGAACAAAAGCGTTAGAAGTATCAACGCAGACAAAGCAAATAAAGAAAGTTTAGATTTATTAGATACCAGTAAATATGGAAATTTCATAAAATCAAACCAGCAGTACACAAAAAATCGAAACCCCTGTAGAGACGAGATACCTCACGTCTCTCTATATTCAATCAGATACATGTAGTCATGAATATAACGGCATCTACAAATCTATATCTTTCTGTGGATTGTACCAAGTGCGATTGGTGGATTTGGCAATTATTTAGTTCCCTTGATGCTAGGGGCAAGGGATATGGCATTTCCGAAACTAAATGCGATCGCATTCTGGCTAAATCCACCAGCTGGACTTTTGCTAGTTGCCAGTTTCTTTTTTGGTGGTTCCCAGTCGGGTTGGACAGCATACCCACCACTATCACTAATTACAGCCCCAATTGCCCAAACATTATGGATTTTGGCGATTGTGCTTGTGGGAACTTCTTCAATTTTGGGTTCCCTCAACTTTGTCGTCACCATCTTGAATATGAAAGTCCCTAGCATGAAATGGGATCAACTTCCCCTATTCTGTTGGGCAATTTTAGCCACCTCGGTTTTAGCACTGGTATCAACTCCTGTACTTGCCGCAGGTTTGATACTACTGCTATTTGATATTAACTTTGGGACATCATTCTTTAAACCAGAAGCAGGTGGAAATGTGGTTCTTTACCAGCATTTATTCTGGTTTTATTCCCATCCCGCAGTCTATTTAATGATTCTGCCCGTCTTTGGTGTCATGTCCGAAGTCATTCCCGTTCACGCACGCAAACCCATCTTTGGTTATAAAGCGATCGCATATTCCAGCTTGGCAATTTGCTTAGTTGGTTTGGTTGTCTGGGTTCACCACATGTTCACTAGTGGTACACCTGGTTGGATGCGGATGTTCTTCACCATTTCTACTTTAATTGTTGCTGTACCCACGGGTGTAAAAATCTTTGGTTGGGTAGCAACCCTCTGGAAAGGTAAAATCCGCTACACCAGCGCCATGTTATTTGCGATTGGTTTGCTATCGATGTTTGTCTTCGGTGGTATTGGTGGTGTCACTCTGGGAACAACACCTTTCGATATTCACGTTCACGATACGTACTACGTGGTTGGTCACTTCCATTACGTGCTTTTTGGTGGTTCCGTCTTTGGTATTTACTCAGGTATTTATCACTGGTTTCCCAAAATGACGGGACGAATGTTGAATGAAAAATGGGGAAAAGTTCACTTTGTTTTGACCTTTTTTGGAACCCACCTCACATTCCTACCGATGCACGTACTTGGATTGAAAGGAATGCCCCGTCGTGTTGCCATGTACGATCCACAATTTGCATCAATTAACCAGCTTTGTACATTGGGTGCATTTTTACTCGCAATATCAGTGATACCCTTCACCATCAACATAATTCAAAGTTGGAGACAAGGTGCGATCGCGGGTGATAATCCCTGGAATGCACTCACTTTGGAATGGACAACTTCTTCACCACCAATCATTGAGAATTGGGAAGTATTACCCGTTGTCACCCACGGACCATATGACTATGGTACGACAGACTACCATCGTGCTGATGGACTGCTAGATATAGTTCATCGGGCATAATGTAATGCAAATTAGGGCAAACAACCGTTTGCCCCTACGATATCCTCGAACGCAAACTGTATTTAAGCCTTCTATTCCTAAATTTTTATGACAATCGCAACATCAAAAGATACATCTCATCATGAAGAACACCCAGATTTACGGGTTGTGGGTTTATTAACCTTCCTCATTTCAGAATCATTAATGTTTGGTGGATTTTTTGCCACTTATCTATTTTTCAAAGGTACAACACCTGTTTTTCCTCCCCAGGGAATCGAAGTTGAGTTATCTTTACCTGCGATTAACACGGCAATTCTGGTTTCCAGTAGCTTTGTAATTCACCTGGGAGATGCGGCAATTAAGCGTAATAGCGTCTGGGGAATGCGGTTTTGGTATTTTGTTACCGCGATTATGGGAGCGATGTTTTTAGCTGGTCAGGTATACGAATATCAACATTTGGAATATGGTTTGACAACAAACGTATTTGCCAACTGCTTCTATATCATGACCGGATTTCACGGTTTACATGTCTTCATTGGACTGCTATTAATCTTAGGTGTGTTGTGGCGATCGCGTCGTCGAGGTCATTATTCTGCTACTAAACACATCGGTATTGAGATGGCGGAAATTTACTGGCACTTCGTTGATATCATCTGGATTATTTTGTTTGTTCTGCTGTACGTTATGACTCAGTTTTAACTCAGTTTTTAAATTTGGTAATGGGCATTGCCCATTACCCGTTACCCATTGCCTAATTTCCTAGTTATTATGCTTTCTTGGTTCCAAGTTCCTGAAGATGTCAAGCAGTTATTAATACTTGCTGCTGATAATTGGCAAAACACATCCGTATCTGAAGAATATTTAAATCAAGCTTTAGCGAAAACAGATGATTCTATCGATGTTTTAGTTGCTGCATATCGCTATTTTTACTACAAGAATAACTATCAAATGGCACTTCAAACAGCCAGTAAAGTTATTAATAAAGTCAAAAGTACTGAGAATCTTCCCGATAATTGGGAACAATGTAAACCAATTTTACTTAATCGTCGAGAAGATGAAAAAATCAGGTTATATTTAACGGCTTATGCTGCTTATGGTTTAGTTTTAGCAAAACTCGGAGATATTGAACAAGCGAAAACAATTTGTATGCAAATCAAAGAAGTAGATATCAAAAATGAATTTCAAAGTGCTAGCATTTTGCTTGATATTCTCACACGTCCACCTGAAGAAGATGATTGATATTTAATATCTCCACAAAACGCTTCACGTAAGCTAACGCATTTAAGGTTATTTGAGGTTTTCGCATGGGGTTAGAAGTCGGGTTACTGGGTTAGTCGTGCTGAAGAAAGAGATTTATCATGGGGGGAGGAACCCGACTTCCTGGGTTTGTTGTGGGGAGAGAAGTTGAGAATTTTAAGCTCACAATATTTTGAAAAATAATGTTACCTATGTACAAATTATAAAGATTATAAATTATGAACAATATCTGAAAAAATCAGATGAAAGTGATAAATTAATAATTAATTGTTCTCTGCGCTCCAAAATATATTTAATTTGCTCAAACCCTCGATGTATATCAAAGTATTGATGCTTTGACAAAGAAATCATCATTGTAAATTTGAACATACGATACTAAAACTAAGTTCCATAAGCTCTTTACTCTTATTAGCAGGGCATTAAAGGCTTATAAACTCAGGATAAGTATGAAGAAAAATCGAGATTGGCTTGTAACAGGTAATGGTCAGTATCAAGCCTGTAAAACTGCTCGTGAATGGGATTTACTGCGGGAAAATTATCGAGTTCATCGGTTTTTAACTGAACTTGAAAATCTGTTAATGGATACGGAAGATGAATCAAAGTATCTTCCGGAAATTCGGACATTAGTAAGGAGATTAATTGTCAATTCTTACTGGGTACAAAGTCAGTATTTAGAAGCTTCTCCACAAACAGGAACTTCGGTTTTAGTTTTATATGATGAGTTGGGTTTTCCATTTACAGTGCAAACAGTAACATTTGCACCAGGAACCAAATCAAATATTCATAATCACGGAACTTGGGGAGTTATCGCTATATTAAAAGGTCAGGAAAAAAATACATTTTGGAAGCGTGAATCGAATCCAAATTCTGAAGGTGGTATTGAGCAAGATAAAATTGAACAAACTGGAGATTTAACTCTATTTCCTGGTGACATTATTAGTTTTACTCCTGATGCTATTCATTCTGTGGAAGCAATCGGAAATGAACCAACGGTAACTTTTAATATTTACGGGGAAACCGATCCCACACAAAGACTTGAATTTGACCCAGTAAACCATATTGCCAGAAGATTTTAAAGAATAGTTAGGAATTATGAGTTAGGAGTTAATAGGTAATTAAAGATTTTAGTGTACTTGTAACAAATAACTACTAACCACTAACTAATTAGTAAATAATACAAAGGAGAGAATGTAATGGCAAAAGTTATTTTTTACGAAAAACCTGGTTGCAAAAATAATACTAAGCAAAAAACCCTATTAGTTGCTGCGGGACATGAGTTAGAAACATATGATATCCGTACTTATGCTTGGACATCTGATACATTGCGCTTATTTTTTGGAACTCGTGCGATCGCAGATTGGTTTAACAAAGCTGCACCTAGTATCAAATCGGGTGAGGTGGTTCCCGAAAAAATCGATGCTGATACCGCATTAAAACTAATGATACAAGACCCTTTGTTGATTCGTCGTCCCTTGATTCAGGTTTGCGATCGCAGGGAAGTTGGTTTTGATATCGACCAAATCAATGCTTGGATTGGACTCACTCCTATTGATGCTTCCCAGAAAGCTATCAGTGATGAACTAATGCAGCAAGATTTACAAGGTTGCTCCCACGGTGGTGAGCATCATCACGAACACGGTAAATGTAAGCATTAATCTTATATTTCTCTTTTCTGCATATCTTCCGCAATATCCCTGACTTCTCTAATACCAATTACTTGTGAAGCTGCACATTATTTCGATTCCTCCAACCTCCCCTACCCTGCGGGAACGCGGTAGACGCTGAGTCGCAAAGCGACACGCTGCGAGTAGCTTGCTTCCACGGAGTGGTACGTCTTCTCGTAGAGTAGTGCGTATAGTAAGGGGAGGTGCCGCAGGCGGTGGGGTTATTTTATGCATCTTCATATTAAAATGGTATAAGAAGTTGGGGATATTAAATAAAATATATTTTTTATACATTGACTTTTATTAAATAAATGAGAGTGTAATTGTTATCAATAATTAATATGAAAACTAATATCCCTGATGAATAAAATTATCTGAAAATGTTTGGCGAATTATAAATAAGTGGTTATACTATGTCTTAGCTGTAGTGAAAAACTGGAAATCTTCACCACTGCTGGATTTTCGTAAAATATGGTTGCATCAGTTATACTAAAAAATCAACATTACTATTCCGTGTAAATGTCGATGACAAAAAGTCAAAGTTAATTTGCTAATTTTTAGTTACATTTGCTACTGAGAAACAATTAATGAAATAACCAGTCAAATGCTGTATTGTTGCTGTTTAAGCTTGTTCTGGGTGCATTCGAGATTATGGGAGTTTCATCACTAAAGTGATATTTTTGTCTATAATTGCCAGTGAATTATCTGCTTATTCACAAAATGTTATTTGCTGGATATGGGAATTTGTACGGATTTTAAATCTTAATGATGAATTAATTAATTAATTGAACTGCGCCAAATTTGGAAATAATCATTAAAATGGGATATTTGTTTGGGTATATTAATTTCGCTGAATAAGTAATATATAAATTATTCTGGCATCAATGAATAATTCATAAAAATGAATGAAAAGTGCCATTTTTTATCCAAAAAACTGTGTATCTGTAACTGCGACTGGGGAAAAACTCAGAAGAAAGGAGCGCACCATGAAAAGCGATATGACTGTAGAACAATTGCGTCGCTATAAAGACTATGGGGAATCAATAATTCAGTGTTTACACTTGGTTTCCGAAAATCCTCCTCCCTCCCAAGCTTGGGTACAAACAACGATTAATGAACAAATCCAAAATCTTCGTCACTATGCTCAAAAAACCGTAGAAATAGCTTCTTCTCCGGTGAAAATTGGGATTATGGGGGAGTTTAGTAGCGGGAAAACATTATTACTCGGTAGTTTAATTGGGTATGCTGATGCTTTACCAGTTAGCGAGACTCCGACTACTGGAAATGTGACAGCAATTCATCTTGTTCAGCAATCCGATTTACAAACTACTAAAGTTGGTCATTTTGTTGTCCAGTATTTATCCCATGATGGAGTACGTGAGTGTTTGCGCTACATGCTCAAGGAAGTCGAACAACGTGCGATCGCAGCGAAGTTCCCTTCATCACCAATTGCGACTTTGCGAAGTTTGCAACCAACCACTTTTGTTGATGCCAAGAGTATTTTGACATGGTGCGAGTTAGCTTGGAATCAAACCCAGAGTTTGGAGTTGCGTTCTTTACTGCGGGAAGTAGTGATTTTTGTGCGTACTTATATGTTGTACGGTACGGATATATGCGATCGCAGTTACCAAGTGGAGCATTCCATCGCTAAGAAGGGTTTGCGACTTGCGGATGCACCGATGAATATTCTGGAAATGGAGTTTGAAAAGATACCCACACCCTATCGACGCTGGAATAATTTACTTGACCCCTCTGCGGATGATTTACAACAAACATTCTCGTTGATTGCACGGATTGATGTGACGGTGGAGGTATCGCGGGAAGTTTGGGATTTATCTTCTTTGCAGGGGACGAATGAGTTTATATTACTGGATTTTCCAGGTTTGGGTGCGGCAGATTCTAGCGTGCGGGATACGTTTTTGTCCTTGCGTGAGTTGAATGAGGTGCAAACAATTTTACTCTTATTGAATGGGAGATATCCCGGTGGTGGAACTGCGGCAAAAATTCGTAGTATGTTAGAACGCTACAAGGGTGAGGATTTGAAGGATCGGATTATTGTGGGGGTAGGTAGGTTTAATCAATTACCTCTATCAACTAGTGATGAAAGAACCTTGGATGTACTGGTACAGCAGGTTTCCGAACCTGGTGATGATGCTGCGATATTTTCGGTGTTTAATGAACCACTTTCGGAAGAGATGGTTTTGGAGCAAGTGCCGATTTTGCAATTGATTATGGCAAGCTCTAGTAATTTGACTACGGAGAAAAAGAATATTGTTTTGTTGTCTCAGTTACATGGTTTGAATAAACTTGCGGAGATTTCACGGGTTGTACAGGTTTGTTCTCCTGAGTTTTTACCAGATTTGGAGATACCGAATAAGTTAGATGAATTGCGATCGCGTGACAAATGGGAGCAGTTGAGCGAACTTTTACCAGTAAATAGCATTTTAGCGAAGCAACTGAGTGATTATGTTGATGATGGGGGAGTTGGCAGGTTGCGTTCTTTACTTAGGGAACATGTGGCAATTCATGGGATGAAGCAGTTAGTTGAAGATGCACAAAGAACTGCGGAAGTGCTGCGGAAGGAACAACTGAATTTGGAGCATTCTTTACAGGAAATCACTGCTTATATGCCAGTGGTGGAAAATCCTTCTTTTGTGACTTTGCGGCAAGTAATTGAGAATTTGGTGACGATTTATCGGCAATTTCAAGAAGATTTGGATAAGCAACCTATTATTACTAATCGGAGTGGGATTTCGGTAAGTGACATTGTGAAGGATGAACTCACAAATAAGATATTTTTTGATTGGAGTGAGTGGACTTTATTACTCGATCGGACGAAGAATGGGATTATTTCTTTAACTAAGAGTGAGAGGTTTTTTGAGGAAGATGATTTTGACGATTTGATTCCGACTCAAAGCGAGGATTTCTATCCTGCATTTGTGGAAACATTGCGGGAAATGCAAGCTTTTGCCCATGACAGGATGACGGAAGCTGTGATTGATTTGTTTGCGAAAATATCGCGGAATGTGGAACTTGAACGTAGTAAGTTAAATTCGATTATTTTGCCGGAGATGGAACAGTATATTCTCCATAATTTTGGGAATAAACAAGGTAGAGTTTATCGAAATTTATTACGTGCGATCGAACCTGTTAGTAAATGGCAAAAGTTAGTTGTCGATCGCAGTGGTTTGGGGGGAAGTATTACAGCTATTGATGCTGAGACTTTGTTTCCCTTAGCGCAGAAAGATAGTAATCATCATAAAAGTCAAGTATTTGATTGGAGTCTGGAGAAAAGGTATTCGATTCCTGCTCGTCCATTTAATCATCAAATTGCGGTTTTAAGACTAAGGGATGAAATTACTGCGAGTTCGGGGTTGCATTTGGTTCAGTATGTGAGTGAGTTAACAAAGCAGGTTAAAGCTTCTTTTAATATTGCAACTAAGGAAATTGTTGATAGTTTGCAGGATTTACTTAAGTCGAAAAATGAACCTTTACTCAGGTATATTGCAGCAGGGGAGGAGCGTAGTACTGCACAGCAACCTCCTTGGTTGGAAGCACTTTCCCAGGTTGTGACTATTTCTTATCCGGAGAATTAAGGTGTAGGGAAATGAATGATTCTCGCACAAAGACGCAAAGGGGTAAAGAGGCAAAGGGGTAAATAGGTAAAGAATTGTTGTAAATTCATACTCTGATTCTGTAATGTTAATAATTTTCCTAATTCCTCACTTCTAACTCCTAACTCTTAATTCCTAACTCCTAATTCCTAACTTTTAAATAATGCCGATAAAAATTGAACTCTTAAATCGCTATCAATTACGTGCAAAGGAAAATAATTTACTAGTTTTACCTGTTATTGAAATTAAACCTGCTGAAAGCACGAATTTACCCTTTATTTCACGGATTCAAATTACTGTTGCGGGAATGCCAGAAGACTTAGCGATCGCAATTCAAAGTGTGTATCGTAGTGTCACTTTTAGCAGTAGTAATCTGTTGAAATTAACTAGTCCACAACGGTTAAAACAAATAGAATGCTCTTGGAGTAAAGCTTTGCCTGCGGGGGTGAATTGTATGTTGGTGGTGACAGTCGAATATTTTGACTCCGATGCTAACGCAAATCCCCTGTTGACTGCGATGAAAAAAACAACCGCAGAGTGCAATATTTGGACTTTTGCGAATGAATCTCCCCGCTTTCAAATGACTGCACAATTGATTCCCCCCGAACCGAAATCTATGAAGTCAAATCTTACTTATCCCGGTTGGTTTGCAATCGATTTTGGTACTTCCAATTCTACTGTGACACTTTATGACCCAAAAGTGATTGTTACACCCGATATCTTACCCAGAGAACAAGAAGCGAGACTACGCGATCGCATTTCTGTATGGTTAAATCATCGTCCAGTTGAAGAGGTTCCCGGTACAAATCGTGCAGCATGGGAAACTGAGTGGCAGAAGTTTTTGAGTGAGTTAGGCAAGGATTTTCCTAATACTCGTGATGCAAATCGTTACAATTTTGGCGAGATTTTGCTACGGGGTATTAGTAGTACACAACTACTCGAAGTGATTCGGCAAATAGAGATATGTTTAGGAAAACGCTTAGATTGGTTTCGACGTGTTGCCAGCAAAAATTTAAACCAGATATATCATGAAGTCTTTCGGGTTCCAGCATTAGAATGGCAAAGTTTAATACCAGTAGAGCTAGATAAAAATCGCCGTCAGCATGAGATTCCTAGTGAATTGGAAGTCATTAATGTAGAGGGAGGTGTATTTAAATCGACAATCGATCGAGTTAAAGTGGTTTTAGGGGAACAAGCAAAACAACATCGTTTAGATGCGATTCGTGGTGGTGAAGATGATATCGAAGGCAGATTTTTACATTCACCTAAACGTTATTTTGGGCAGGAAAGAACTTGTAAAATTACTTTGGATGGGAATGTCGAATCCATACCAATTAACACACTATTACAATCAGCATACGCACATTTAATTGAATTAACCGAAAAGTATCGTCAAAGCAATGCCGGAAAATGCTCAGAAGGAAAATTTTACCGTGCAGTGGTGACATACCCAACAATTGCATCACCATTTGTCAGACGGGAAATTGAAAGCTTAGTACAAAAACTTGATATTGTAGACGTGCAAATGGCTTATGACGAAGCCGTTTCTGTAGCAATATTCTTCTTATGGCGAGAATTTGGTGGTGATTTGAATGTAGGAATAGAATCCTTCAAAAGTCGCTGTCGTAAAGATGGAGAAAGGTGGTGGCAAAACGTCCTAGTATTAGACGTAGGGGGAGGAACAACCGACTTAGCCCTAATTCGATTAAGCTTGGAAGAAATCAATCCCTTTGAACCAGGAGAAGACAGAGGAGATGGGGGAAGATACTATAAACTTACACCAAAATTACTCGGTTCATCAGGACATTTACAACTAGGTGGTGAATTAATTACCCTACGAATATTCCTATTATTAAAAGTAGCTATTGCAGATTGTTTACTAAGTGCAGTTGCCGACGAAAGATTAGCCAAAGACATCTTAAAAGTACAACCCGAAGAATTGAGCGATCGCTTCCTAATTAATGGCAAATTCCAACCATATTCCCTACTAGAATGCGTCGATAAAGAAATTCGTGAAGACGAAGCATATAAAGAAGCACTCAACGCTGCCGAAAAAGTCATCCCTACCCGTTGGAAAAACTCACCAAACCGTGCCCAGAGCTTCTACACACTGTGGGAACATGCAGAAGACGCAAAATTAACATTAGGGCAAAAACGACAAAAAGACGTACCCGAACCGCTATATGTTATTGATGGACATAAAATCGCCGAAATCCTGGCACAAAGCGACATTCAACTACCAAACACCATCCTCGATAACCTCAGCGTCACCTTAACAGTCGAGCAATTTGAAAAAGCAACCATACCAGTAATCAAAGAAGCAGTTGCGATCGCACAAGGATTAATCGAAAATGCCCTTGGTTCTAAATCAACAAAATCCCATTACAATACCGAAAAAGAACAAGTCGATTGGTTAATTCTTTCCGGTAAAACCTGTAACTTAGAATTAGTTCAACGCGAACTTTACCGTGTTTTCAGTCAATCAGATTATTTCATTTGGAACAACGAACGAGTCACATTTGAACCCGAATATACCAAACTTGCCACATCAGCAGGAGCATGTTTTGCTGAAAAACTTCGTCAACTTGGTTTTGCCCCCAAAGAATCCAAAGAACTGCTACGAAAAGGAGCAAACCAACTATATATAGATGTCAAAAACCTATTTTACTTCCTACCTTGCTCCTTTACCCGCGAAGTAATTGGAGCTAGTCCAGAACCAATATTTCATGCAGGGCAAGAACTGTATCAACTCGAAGCAGAAGATGGTGTTGCCAAATTTCGTAGTGGTTGGCAAGGAATGCAGCTAACTAATAATATTATCCGTCAAGACTTTGAAAATATTAAACCGCAATTGTGGGGTAGTTTCAATGGTGATGCACTTCGTAAAACACTGACGATGAGCGAAGATACATTTAAAAATCAAATTAAAGTCCAGTTTGAAATCAATCAAAAACTAGAAATTGATTTGCTACTTTGTCGTGGTACACCACACTACTTTATCTCTAAAAATATTCCCCACATTGATGCGGCTAAAACTATAAATATCGCCACTATTATTACTGAAGATAACAAAGTCGTAGGAGATATTGCAGTAAACGTCGTCGAATCAGCAAATGCATTAAAAACAGACGCTCACACATTACTATTCTCCGGTGAAAAAGATTACAGATACTCATTACAAACTTTTCGTGACGAAGAAGAAACCACATCAGAATTTACCGGATTAATAGCTGAACTACCACCATTTCCCGTAAGTGGAAAACACACATTTTACTTTCAATATCACAACCCCAAATCAAACCAATGGGAACTAATTGGAGAACTACCCCAACCGCAAATTAGCAACGAATATCCCTGTAGATACTACGTTTCCCTCACATCCAAAGGATTATTGCGTGTCCATGCTTTTGAAATACCCTATTGGACATCAAATAGTTCCGATTGTCTACTACAAGAAGGATGCGTATTTAGAGATACCCTACAACCCCAACCAAATGACATCGAAGCAAAACGCGATCCATTTTCAGGAGAACATTAATAGTAGGAGTTAGGAGTTAGAAGTTAGGAATTAGAAGTTAGGAATTAGGAATTAGGAATCAGAATATCGTAATCCTAAATTATTTATAAACCTCTTCTTCTTCTCTTCTTGGCGACTACCCTGCGGGTAGGCACGGAGTGACTTCCGAAGGTAGCTGCTCCGCATCTATGGC
>NZ_NTFS01000111.1 GCF_002289455.1 Brunnivagina elsteri CCALA 953 | reverse complement strand
TATTTTCTGATTTAGTGGACGACACAGAAACTGTATGAACCAAAATAGCCTAAAAAGGCACAAAGTCAACAGCCTAGCACCACCCCAACAAGCGAGGTATTTAGCGCGGTCTAAGTACCCATTACCACTAGCAAAATTGGCTATCTTTGGAATCTTGGAATCTAACCAAGTTTTGAAGCATTCCCAATATTCGTCAGTGAATGGCTTACCAACCAAGGAACTATTCCCATGAATAAACTTACCTTTTTCACTAAAACTCTCAACACCTTTGCGAATAAGACTTACATCGTGTTGGGTATCTCGCATCATTCGGTTGGATGCCAAATTTGACTTATCTAAAGTAGATGCGATCGCCTGGTAAAGTTCACCGCTACCACCCTCAATCAAGTTCCTATCGATAACCGCACCAGTACCATCAAATACAGTCACTATAACGGTTGATGTCCCAAAGTCTAGACCGATAGCAACCTCACTTTCAGATAGTTCTAAGGATGCTGCACCATCACCGCCAAACAAACAGTAAGCAATGGCTCCAAATCCTTCTGGGTAGACATCATTAAGAGTGATAGTGAAATTTTTTTGTACCTTAGTTCGGCTTACATCGTTGCGTAGATGCTCGATTGTGTGAGTTCCTTCAATGTTTCTGCGAATGTCGCCAGACCATTTATCAGGGTTATGGGAAGAAACGCTTAGAATTACCTCAGTATTGGTCGGAATGTCTAACACTGCTAAGTCAGCAAGGATAGACTCCAATGCGTACAAGGCTTTTGACTTGGTATCCTCGTGGAGTTTGATGTAATTCTTGGGGTCTTTATTGATTGCCGACATCCCCCAAAACCACTGCATATCATTTAAGTCTTTGCGATCGCCTTCCACATATCGCACCCAACAGCCATCTTTGCTGATTGTTTCATGCTGTTTCATATTGCGGTCGGTCACTCGGAGGTAGGCACTAGGGAGAATTATCAATTTATCCCCATAAAGACCTTTTCCGAATCCAGCACCTAAGTCTTTGCCAGAAACTAGCATTTGGCTAGCCACTTTTTGGCAATTATTGGTAGTGTCGATTATTTGTACCATTTTGTTTGTTAATCCTAATTTTGACGTAGGGAGTATCCGTCCCAAACGCCGAAAGCATTATTATTACGATGGTCTAGCTTCTTTACCCACTCGTTAGAGCTTGTGCTATACCTAGAAACATCACTGCAACCTTTGGGCGTTACAAAACCTCACTATGTAAGACTTTCGGCGTATTTTTCAGATACTTTTAGTAGAATTACCTGGTTAATGTAGCTGGTTTATTTTGGTTCTGTCGTTTCCAGCTTTTGGCGTTGTCGTTGCCAGTTTTTGGCTGACTTCTATAAGGTAGCAACTAGTTATGAATTCTGTCAACTTTTTTCATAACTTATTCATACCTTTCTCGGAGAATATTATAATTTTGTATGAAAAATGTTAAAAACCTTTATATATTAGTAGTTGTAGCTATATAGAGAATTATGAGTAATAGTAAAACCAGAGTTACTTTTCAATGCAGCACTGATATTAAAGACGCTCTAGAGGCTTGTAGTGGAGATAGGGAACAAACTGTAAGCGCACTAATTGTTAGTGTTTTAAGAGATTATTTAATAACACAAGGTTACTTAGAAAGCCTAAAAAAGCAGAACTTACAACCAACGCAAGCCAAAACATAAAGAGTAACGCTACCTCTACCGTATGCAACGAATTAACAAACACAACCGTTGCATACGACAACAACGACACAAGCGAACTAGAACCAATAACCCGGTACAACCCTGATGCGGTAGCAGTTCGTATATTTCTATTGGAATCCGAGCGCGAACGACTAAAGCAAGCTTGCGACAGTGCCAACACAAATATGAGTCATTTATCACGATCGCTTTTGATTAAATGGTTAACCGAGCAAATCGCGATCGCACCAGATGACCAAAGTAAAAGTTAAAAAGTTAGGGGTCGGCAAGTAGTTGTACAAAATTATTGGCTAACTAAACCTATTGGGGTTACTTAAAGGTGAGGGGTAAAATCCCAAAACTGAGAGTTGTTTGTAAACAGGTTTACGCAGTCCAATTGGTAAACCTGTGTCTCCAAAAGAGTGACAAGTTAATCTAGGAGAATTTTTACTTGGAGTATAGAAAAAGTCGTGATATAATGTTATGCTTATTTTGTGAAGCGCGAAAGGAAGCGCAGGGAATAGTAAAAATTAGGAGAGGTGTCCGAGTGGTTGATGGTGACGCACTCGAAATGCGTTTTGGTGCAAGCCAACGGGGGTTCGAATCCCCCCCTCTCCGTTGATTGAAATATTCATACAATTCTCTAACCTGAAATATCTAATACCAATTACTTGTGAAGCTGCACATTCGATTCCTCCAACCTCCCCTTACCTTACGCACTTCGCGTTCCCGAAGGGTAGGGGAGGTGCCACAGGCGGTGGGGTTATTTTATGCATCTTCATATTAAAATGGTATAACTTGGTTAGGGTCAATCTATCTACTATTTTGAATTGTGATATCTCAAGGCTTACAAAGTAGGATATTACACGGGACAAGCAGAGCTTAAGTGACTTTCAGAAAATAAAATCCTTAAACACTTAGGGACTTCCAAAAAAATAATCTTCAAAAAAAATCAAAAAAAGACTCTATTCCAGGATGCCAATCGATTAGGGACTTCCAGAAAATAAAATGTTCAAATCGTATACTTACCAACACTATCATGCGAAGGGTGGGGAGACCCAACCCCTACAATTGTTGTAGAGAATTTATTTCTTGGTGTTTCCTAATGGCGGAGAGATGTCGCGAATATTAAAGTATCAAATATCACTAAGATGTTCCACATTTAATTTGCACATAAGACGCGGGCAAAATGCCTGCACTACAAGAATTATACGTTTTTAAGTTATGCAATTTAGATGTGGTTTAGCTTATTCTCTTAAAAAGATTAACAATCGAATTCAAGATATCTGTGTATATTAAACTTCATAAGCTACACTATGTTCGTGGTATCGGGAGTGCAAATATAATGGTCAATCGATGGATGGGTAAATTTATTTCGTTTACTTTTATTACTAGCTGTCTAGTTATCGGTGTTGGGATTGGTACAGCGATTCGGATGGGGAAAATACAGGCATCAGATAAACCACCAAAGCCATCTGAGTCTTTACCTATATTGCCTCCTGCGACTGAGGAACAAATTTTTCCCGATTTAATTACAATCCAAGCAGTCGGGGATGTGATTCCCGGTACTAATTACCCAAACAACAGATTACCGAATCATCCAAATCAGCTAATTCCTAAGTCTGTCAGGGCATATTTGCAAGGTGCAGATATTTTATTTGGTAATTTTGAAAGTTCTTTAACAAATCATCCCTACAGTACTAAAGATATCAATAAAGGGCAAACATTTGCGTTTCGATCGCCACCTGGATATGCAAAACTGTTTGCAGATGTTGGTTTTAACGTGTTTAATGTTGCGAATAATCACGCAAAAGACTTTGGTTTAATTGGTTTTCGGGATACTGGGAATAATTTAGCACAGGTCGGAATTGATACAGTTGGTCGGAAAAATCAAATATTATTGCTGCAAGCCAATAATGTTAAAGTTGCGATGGTTGGCTTTGCACCTTACGAGTATTACAATTCGATTCACGATTTAGAAGCAGCAAAAAATCTCATTATCGAAGCACAAAAAAAAGCCGATGTTGTGATTGTGTCAATGCATTCTGGTGCAGAAGGAACAAGTGCGTTGCGAACTCCAAATCAGACGGAATATTTTTATGGGGAAAATCGCGGTAATTCGGTACAATTCGCTCGCACAATGATTGATGCTGGTGCAGATTTGGTTTTGGGACATGGACCACATGTACCCCGTGCTATGGAAATATATAAGGATAAGTTGATCGCATATTCTTTGGGGAATTTTTTGGGATATCGAACTTTATCGACAACTGCGGAAACGGGTTATTCGATGATTTTGGAGGTTAAGTTGAATCAGACTGGGAAATTAGTCGCAGGTAAGATTGTTCCTGTTCGTATGGATAAACAGGGAATTCCTCATATCGATCAGCGTTTTCGGACTGTGGGACTTTTGCGTGATTTGATGGAGAAAGATTTTCCGAAAACTGCTGTGGAGATTAACAGGAAGGGTGAAATTGTTGCTGATATAAATTAACCTAAAGTTCCTCTGGATTAATACCCTTGGATTCGAGTAAAGCACGTAATGCTTGTAGTTGGCTTTCTGCTTGTTCAGCCCGTTCTCGTTTCCGTTCAGCACGTTCCCGTTCCTGTTCTCGGAGTCGATCTAATTCCAAATAGGTCAAAAATTGCTGTCCATCAGGACGAAAAATCTGTAACTTACCATTAGATGTCTCAAATCGTACACCCAAACGTGGACTCACTGAACCAATAATTTCAGCAATTTCTTGCAGTTCATTTTCTCGACGTAACCAACCCGTTAATTCTCCTGTTTCTGGGTCATATAAATAATATTCTTCCACGCCATAGCGTTGATAGAAGTTGTACTTAGCAATCATTTCTCGGTGGGTATTTCCAGGAGAAAGAATTTCAAATACAACTTGGGGAATAATATTTTCTTCTTTCCATTGCAAGTAAGAACCCCTATCCCCTTTTGATCTGCCAAAAACCACCATTACATCTGGTGCGCGACGGGTTTTGTTATCATAAAATCGCTTATATTGCAAACATTATCCCCAAGCAGACTCCTAACTCCTAATTCTTAATTCTTTCTTCTAAAACTTGATTTAACTTACCGCTACGATAACCTTCTAAATCGAGGGTTACAAACATAAATCCTAGCTCTTGAAAAGCCGAAACAATTTTTGTTAAATCTGTGTTAGCGACAAAATCTTTGATATTTTCTGGTGCTAACTCAATCCTAGCTGTATCTTCATGCGATCGCACTCGCAAATTTTCCCAACCTAATTTTCGCAAATAAATTTCTGCCCTTCCTACCCGTTGCAATTTCGCAACAGTTATTTCTTCTCCATAGGGAAAGCGAGAACTCAAACAAGGTTGTGCGGGTTTATTCCACCAAGGTAAATCGAGTTGCTGGGAAAGTTGACGCACTTCGAGTTTACTTATCCCAACTTCTGCAAGGGGAGAAATTGCACCTCGTTCTCTTGCTGCTTGGATTCCTGGACGATAATCTTGTAAGTCGTCTGCGTTTACCCCATCAACTACGAAGGGATAACCCAATTTTTTCGCTAAAGGTTTTAAAGTGTCATGTAATTCGCTTTTGCAGAAATAGCAACGATTGACGGGGTTTGATGTGTAGTTAGGATTTTCCATCTCGTTGGTTTCGACTATTTGATGTCGAATCCCCATCGTCGCAGCTTGAATTTCGGCATCTTCCAGTTCTTCTGGTAGCAGTGAAGGGGACATTGCAGTAACAGCTAAAGCTTTTTCACCCAAGACATCATAAGCAATTTTCGCCACCAAAGTACTATCAACACCCCCAGAATAGGCAATTAATGCCTGTTCCATGTCTGTAAATAGCACTTTGAGTTTTTCTAATTTTTCATTTAATTGCATTTTAATTTACCCCGAACCCGATATCACTATTTTAATAAGAGGCTTTATTTTGTCACCCATCTTGAAACTGAGATGTGCCAACATTTATTAGAATACCTTCCCGCACTGTATTTCCTGCAACAGTGGCAATTTCCTCCCAATCTTTGCGATCGCACAGCAAACTCAATAATTCCTGTAATACTTTGCGATCGCTAATAAATTCTTCTGAGTACAAGTCATCACGCATTAATATAGTTTCTAATGCAGGAATAGCCTGTTGTTGTGGTAATTGCAGTCGCGAAAATAAACATGTACGTGCAGTTGCGTAGCCGTAAGGCTTGTCGTCAGACATCGCTTTCTCTTCCCCTACTCCCAAATTCCACCCCTGTAACATCTGACGAATTTCTTGGTTGAGGGATACACGTAGTACTGTCATTCTGTGCAATAGCGCGGGATTTTTCATAAAGGCAACAAATGCCTTATTATTACCCCAATCCATTCCTGCACTAACATCGCAGTCAGCTTCTTCTTCTGCGCGGATTGCTGCTTGTATAGATTCCCGGTTAAATAATAATTCAATTGCTTCTTCGACTGTAATATTTTCTTCCATATCCATACTCCTTTTAGCGCAATGAAAACAAGCGTTAATTACAATCACATAAATAAAAATATTTTTGATTAACGTTTTCTTCACAATTAATTTCAGTAAATTCTCGATGTGTCAACCTTATATTTCAAAGGTTAAAGTGTGTTATGTCCTATAAAAATTAAATAAAAAAGGATAATTTTTCAGGGCTAGAGCCAAGTTAGGAATTAATTAAAAAATCTGGTTAGTAAATCATGTTCAACGGCAACCTTAAGAAAGAAGCTATCGCAAAGTTGGAAGCTGCTGATAAAGAATATCAAGCGACAGCAGCAGATGTCACCGAAAAAGCAGTAGCACTATATGAAAAACGCAAAGCAACTGCTGAACAAATTATTCAAGCTTGCGAACAATATATCAATACCCTTGCCAACTCACCTAAAGAGTTCGATAAGTCAGTTTCTGAATTTAAGGTAGAGTTTACCAAGTTTTCTCAAATAATCCAGCAAATTAAATTTGAGGCAGATAAAGCTGACAAAATAAGCGGATCAATGGCAGGAGCCGGGACAGCCGCAGGTGTTGGTGTTGCAGCTTTTGGACCAACTGCTGCGATGGCGATTGCTACTACCTTTGGTACTGCTTCAACCGGAACGGCTATTTCAGCCCTTTCAGGAGCAGTAGCAACAAATGCGGCTTTGGCGTGGCTCGGTGGTGGTGCTGTTGTTGCTGGTGGTGGTGGCATGGCAGCAGGTAACTTTCTACTAGCAATGGCTGGACCAGTTGGCTGGGCTATTGGCGGTACAACTCTAGTAGGCAGTACTCTTTGGGCACGACACAAAAATGAAGAAATTGCTCAAAAGGCAAATCAGGAAACAGTCAATATTAAGTCAAAAACTACTAAGTTCAAAGCGGATAAGGAAGAAATAGCCAAATTATTGAAGCTAACTCAGGGACACGCTGATGGCGTTAACACACGGTTAAATTTTCTCAAACAAGAAGCTACTAATAATTATCTAGACTTCAGCCATGACCACAAGATAGAATTGGCGACTTTAATTAACAATATTCAAGCACTTTCCCAACTGCTCAACAAGACATTAAGTTAACCAAGAGTATTCATGAAAGAAAATATTCATCAGACAAACCAGATAATTGGTGGGATGGTAGCAGGTGAAAATCTTTACCATGCAGAACATCTCAAAGCTGCTTTTGAAGGACAAGATTCTGCTTTTAGAAAAGCAATTGAGCAGATTGATAAAGACCGAGATTTTATTGGCAGTCCAGAGCATATTTTAGGTAATAATCAAACCAAACATGGCGAGATTGCCGAGCAAGTTGAGGTAGGTATTCGTAATGCCAGGGACAATCTGCGACAGCAAAGCCCAAGTGCTACTTTTGATGGTGTTGGTCGAACAGCACCTGAAGACTATTTAATTGATGGTGTTCAAGTTCAGTCCAAGTTTATCAATGGCATTAATAAAAATCTGGATCATGTGCTAAAACACATGAGAAAGTATGAAAACTTCGGCAGAGATGGCTCCTACTACCACATCCCAAAAGACTACTATGAAACAATCAAAAAAGTTCTCAGTGGTGAGTCTGTAGAAGGGCTAACTGACCGTACAGTACATAAAATTCAGCAAAATCTACAGGAAATTGAAAAGCTTTCTGGCAAGTCCTTTGATGATGTTGTTAAACCTAGTAATTCCCAATACAGCGAAGTTCAGCAAGGTAAGATTCACGATACATTAGATAAGCATGAGCAGGAACTCAGTGGAGAAAACAAACAGATTAAGGAAAACATACGAACTGATGCACAACCTAATTTAGGAGATATGGCTCAGGTAGCTGCTAAAGGCGCTCTCATCGGTGGTGGAATTCGGTTAGCTTTCAAATTATATGAAAAGTACAAGCAGGGAAAGAATCCTTTTTTAGGAGATTACACCGTTGAGGATTGGAAGGAGTTGGGAATTGATACTGCCAAGGGAGCAACTGTTGGTGGAATTTCTGCTACTATTATCTATGCTCTGACTAATTATGCAAGCTTCTCAGCTCCCTTTGCTGCTTCTTTCGTTAGTGCAGGTCAGTCAATTGCCAGTCTCGTCAAAAGTCTCAATTCGGGGGAAATTTCCTTTGACCAATTTACTGAGATGAGTCAGTTAGTTTGTATAGAATCAGCCGCAGTCGGTTTAGCTTCTGCTCTTGGACAGGCTGTAATTCCAATTCCGGTTCTAGGTGCTGTTCTGGGGACAATCGCTGGTCGTATGGTTATAGATTTTAGTAAGAAACATTTTGCTAAGGAAACTGAGGGCTTGAAACATCGGATGGAAGAATACTACAATCAGTGTCTTACTACAATTGATCAAACTTACCAAGCAGTAGTGTCGCGAATTATTGCTGAATATGAAAAGCTTGGCGATTTAACAAAGGCAGCATTTGATTTAAGTAAAAATGTAGAGCTAAGGCTTCAGGCTAGTATTGATTTGGCAGAAGCATATGAGGTTTCAGATGTCAAAATTATTCATAATATTAATGAACTTGATGCCTTTATGCTCTCTTAAACACGATTAACTAATAGCAAATATAAATTTATAGTTGTTCCATCTGCGATTATAGACTGTTCCAGGAATCCTTAAATGCCTATTTATACGTTGGAACATAGTTATCAAAAGCATATCAGAAATACTGGAACAATTGGAACAGATAATTAGTTCGTAGCGACTGTCTTGAAAGTCAAGCGATATGCTTTTGGCATTTAGCTCCGCTTATCGCAGTCAGAAAAACTCAGGAAATTGGGTTTCTCTCCCATGCGAAATATCTAATTGTTGGGATAATCCAGAAACCCCGGCAGTTGCTATAACGAGGGGAACCCTCGCAAAGCACTGCCTCAATTTCTCCCTAAACGCGAGAACCTGAATAATTCTTCGTTGCATCAAGTGTTCGAGGATGAGAGAAACCAGGTTTCTTATTGGTGTTGCATCGAAGATAGTCTTACTGAGTTAAAGAGAAACCCGGTTTCTTGATAAACCCAGTTTTATGAAGTCACGAACTTGAAGTAAAATTCTTCTAAGATACAAGGTTGGGTGAAGACGCACAAAAAACTGTAAATTTCATTAATAATCTTCAATGCGTCGGAACCCAACATTTTGCCTACTACTTAACTGATTGCTGCCAATAAAAATATATTTACCAACAGAACGATGTAGAGACGTAGCACTGCTACATCTCTACATTCAATTCAGATTACGCTGGATAAATCCGCAATCTCCGGTTTGGTTCATCACCGAAACTGTCAGATTTTAAGCGATAATGCTCGACTAATTCGTGTTGCATTTTTCGCACTTGAGCCGATCGCGGTAATAATTCTACAGGTTGCCCCTTGGGAATGACAATCTGTTCCACCGCTAACCGTGCTTCCTCCAAGGCATCCATTTCATCCTCAGAGCCATTGTGCATCAACAATTGTAACTCCCGCTCATCGTTAAATTCCGGGTCGTCCATGTTGAGCATTCGCCGCAATCCGCGAGTAATTTGGGGAATAGTACTCGACTTAATCATGTGCAACGGTAAATGCCTCGACTTTGCCAATTGTCTTAACTTCGCGTGGTTTTTGACATGCGATCGCAATGCTAAAATCGTATCAGCATTATCGATGTCTTTTGTCAAGACAATAGGCAAATTAAGTACGTTGACTACCTGTTCGAGTTGATGACGACTCACACCGTAGGGATAAATATGCAAAGGCAAATCTTCCCCATTAGGTCCTGGACGGGTAACGCGATGAACCTCCGGTTCGCGATCGCGAGCGCTAAAACCGAAGTCGTTTTCCCCACCCCATGATTCCTCATTCAGTAAACGATCAAATTCGCTACTTCCTGATAAATTGACTGGTTCGTTGGGGACTGCCTGCAATGCTGTCATTTTTCCCGAAGAACGCCAGCCATTTAAAGGTGTATGAAGACCTTGACGGGCAGGAGCAAATGCATCTTCGGCATGGGCAATAGTTCCATTATTGCGACCGTTACCGTTGCCGTTACCATTACCATTAACAGCAGTTAGATGGCGTGCGATCGCAACTTTGCCACCTTCATCAATGGTTCGGGTTTGCGGATTGGGTTGGCGACCCCGCAATAATGAATCAACTGTATCCGCAACACTTTCGTGAACCACCCAGCGCTGACGTTCGTGCATTTCCACAGCAATCTCAAAAGTCGGTAGCGCTTTTCTTTCCAGCACTGTCTTCTGGCTGCCGCGTCGTCTCGCTTCATCGTCTCCCAATGTCACAGCTTGAATGCCGCCCACTAAATCCGATAAAGTTGGGTTTTTGATCAGGTTCTCAATTTGGTTGCCATGTGCCGTACCGACTAACTGCACTCCCCGCTCGGCAATGGTACGCGCCGCTAAAGCTTCGAGTTCCGTACCAATTTCATCAATAACGATAACTTCCGGCATGTGGTTTTCCACAGCTTCAATCATTACTTGATGTTGCTGGCTTGGATGGGAAACTTGCATTCTCCTGGCTTTACCGATTGCCGGATGAGGTACATCGCCATCACCAGCAATTTCATTTGAGGAGTCAATTATAACCACGCGCTTGTTAAGGTCATCTGCCAAAACGCGGGCAATCTCGCGCAGGGCTGTAGTTTTACCTACACCTGGGCGACCCAACATGAGAATCGATTTACCAGTTTCCACTAAATCGCGAATCATGCCAATGGTTCCATAAATCGCCCGACCGACACGACAGGTTAAACCAATTATCTTGCCAGTACGGTTACGGATGGCGCTGATTCGGTGCAGGGTTTGTTCAATCCCCGCACGATTATCTCCACCAAAAATTCCCACTCGCTGAACGCAATCATCAATTTGTGCTTGAGTGATGGGTACTTCCCTCAGATATTCCGCTCCCTCATGAAAGCGGGCTTCTGGAAGGCGACCTAAATCCAAGACCACTTCTACTAAACTATCTCGTTGCGGGTGATTCTCAAGAACTTGCCGCAGGTCTTGGGGCAAAATATTCAACAACTTTTGGAGATCGTCTGTAATCGTCATGCTTTTTATGGTGACGTTTTTTAGAGAAAGTGGGTGGGCACTTTTTTTGAGGTAGGTTTTCCTAGCCTTAAAATAAAGTGTTTGTGGCACTTACACACCCGTTAACCCGCCGATGTAGCGATGTATCCGAGTGGGCAATATTGAATGAAAACTTAATTAAGTCTTAATTAAGTCTTAATTAAGACTTAAATTACTTGCTGTGATTTAATCTGGGAAACGAGAGAATGAGCTAAATCAACCGCTTGCCAAAGCAGTTCTTTGTCATCCTCTAAGCGGACAGTAGTTTTTGCACTTGTTTTTGCGTCAGTGTGACTCACCTCCTTAGCTTCTAACTTATCGAGAACGGATGACAGCAGTACGCGGGCATAGCTACCGTAAGCAACCCCAGAGATTTGGGATTTGGGATTTGGGATTTTGAATTTGGGATTGGGGTTTTCTAATCCAAAATCATTGAGAAGTCCCATTGCCTTTAATTTGGTAACGGTGTAACTGTTGGTGCCTCCTGCCAGCTGTACATAACCTGGAAGATTTGCTGCCAAAACTTTTTGCCCTAGCTTGACAGATGCAACTGTCGTGCCATCACCAATATCGCCGCTCATTGGGCGACCATCGGTTTGCCAAATTAATGCACTATTAAGCGGTGCAATTAAATCGTATAGGGCATGTAAATAATCAATCAAACCTTCGCCATCCGGACAACTTATGGCAATTAGCTTTAGCTGCTCTACCTGCGAACCCATCGCTTGCCATAATCGCTTGAACTCGTGCAAACGCCCAACTTGGGTATGAATTTCTATGGCATCCACTCCGGTTGACAGTACCAATGGTGCGATCGCTCCTGGTGTTGATACATATGAACTTGTATAAATTATATCATAGGGACATATGGGGATACAACGACCACAGCCATAACATTTATCGGATGTTACACCTGAGAATTTATCTTGTTGACGATTAAAAACGATTGCTTGGGCTGGGCAGATTTTTTCACAAGGACGGGTACAGTTTGGAGGGCATAAGGCTGGGTTAAATTCGGCTTTACGGAAGTGTGGGTCTTCTCCGTCGTTCAGACTTACCATGAGATAAGGCAATTTGGCATTTTTACCGTAGCCAAGTTTGCGAGAATCTGGTATAAGAGATGAGGCAACTTGCAAAGCTTCTTGTGCTGATGCAATTACAGATGGATCGGCAGCAACATCTATGCAGTCAGCCCCCGCCAAAGTATAGGCTAGTGTTAGGCTTCTGACCGCAGGTAAATGTTGGAAGCTGGCTCCACAGATAAGCTTGAACCAGTGTCCTTGTTTAAGTGAAAGTAAAGGGTTTAACAAATCAGTCACATTTCTATTATGCTATTTGTGACAGAAAATTGTAGCCGTCTGGCAATAAAAAGTTTTGTTTTTGATTTTGGTTGTGTTTTTTTTAATGTAGAGAGGCAAGCTTTGTTACGGGAAGTATCCTCATGGCAAGATTCGCGTGATATATAGCGATTAATAAATGCCCACTGCCCACTGCCCAATTAAGATTCTGGTTGCCGAATAGGGATTTCGATGATAAATTCTGCCCCTTGTTCTGGTGCTGAGTGGCAAGTTAGACTGCCTCGATGTTTCTGGACGATTATTTGATGGCTAATTGACAAACCGAGTCCAGTTCCTTTGCCAACTGGTTTTGTGGTGAAAAATGGGTCAAATAAACGCGATCGCACTCTGTCGTCAATACCAGTACCGTTATCTGAGATGATAATTTTTACGCTGTTTGTATTTGTGACTTGCGTATTAATCCGAATTTGTGGTATTAGGTCTTGGCTATGGGAAATGAGCGATCGCGAATTCCACGAGTAATTCTGATTCTCTTCCTCTAGGGATTGGCGATTGTGATAGTCGGTTTGTCCGTTGCCATATGTTTTTGGCATTAAGCTCTGCTTATTGTATGGTTTTTGGTTATCCAGATTTTCTTCAGTATTATCTTTAACTAAATTATTTTTAATATTATGTTGACTAATTTGCCATGTTGTATTTCCTTTTTCTAGGGCATCGATAGCATTATTTAAAATATGCATAAATACTTGATTCAATTCACCAGGAAAACAATCAATAGAGGGCAAATTTCCATACTCTTTGACAATTGTGATTGCTGGACGATGTGCTGTTGAGTTCAAGCGATGTTCTAACATTAATAATGTGTTATCAATGCCTTGATGAATATTAGCTGACTTCATTTGTGCTTCATCAAATCGCGAAAAGTTTTGCAGTGAGATGACGATTTCGCGAATGCGATCGGCTCCGCGATACATTGCACTAGTTAAGTTTTGCAAGTCATCCATCACAAATTTGAGGTCGATATCCTTAACTTTTGCCTCAACTTTAGGTGTTGCTTCTGGATATTCCTGTTGATATAGCTCGATTAAATTTACTAAATCCTGGACGTATTGATTCGCATATTGAAGATTTCCATAAATAAAACTAACCGGATTGTTGATTTCGTGAGCAACTCCTGCAACTAATTGTCCTAATCCAATCATCTTTTCATTTTGAATTTGCTGAACTTGGGCTGTTTTCAAATCGTCGAATGCTTTTTGCAACAAAACATTTTTTTCTTGTAATTTAAGTTGTAATAATCGTAAATTTATTTGATTTTCTATCCGCAGTATGACTTCTGCTCCATGAAACGGTTTGGTGATATAATCAACCCCACCAACATCAAAAGCTTTCACTTTATCTAAAACATCATCTAAAGCACTGATAAAAATAACTGGAACTCCACAGGTTTGTTCGTTTGCCTTAATTTGCTTACAAACCTCATACCCATCCATACCGGGCATGTTCACGTCTAACAATACTATATCCGGAATCAGCATTTGACAGGCTGTTAGTGCCATTTTACCGTTTAAGGCTTTGCGAACTTCATACCCTTGTTCTCTAAGCATTGCAGATAAAAGCCGCAGGTTATCTGGTGTATCATCGACAACTAAAATATTCGCTTTGTAGTTATTGTTTAGCTCTAAAAGCATTTTTTTGTGAAGACCTGTTCTTCAGTAAGATTACAATTGATGCATGTCTAATAAATTTTAAATAATTAGTGTCAATCTGAGAAAAATTTTACTGAACTTTGACAAGTTACTGAATACAAGTATTTTACCTTATCACCAGCAAAAATCGGTATAAAGAAATTGAGGTATTAGTTCGTGTTGAATAGGTTTAGAGAAGAAATACCCTTGACCAAGGTCACAATTAAGACTTCTGAGTTGAGCAAGTTGTTCTGGGGTTTCTATCCCTTCTGCGATCGCTTGCATACCCATTGAGTGAGAAATGCCAATCATAGCGGGTACAAGTCCCATATTTTCTTGATTTTCTTGCATAATTTTAACGAAAGACTTATCAATTTTGAGTGAATTTAATGGGAAACTGTGAAGATAGCTTAATGATGAATAACCTGTACCAAAATCATCAATAACTAGTTTAAAGTTTCTTTGTTTTAATTGCTGAAGCATATTTTTCACTGTATCATTATTTTCCATAATCACGCTTTCTGTGATTTCTAATTCGATATTGGCAGGATTAACTTCAGTTTGATAGATAATATTATCAATAATTGAAATTAAATTATGATTAGAAAATAATCTTGCCGAAAGATTAACGCTAATTGTAATATTTGTGGGAAATCGACAATCCTGTTGCCAAATATGAAGTTGCTGGCATACAGTTTTAAATATCCAAGTATTAATTGGATAAATTAAACCCATTTCTTCCGCCGCTGGGATAAAATCGGTTGGTAGAATCAGTCCACGAGTTGGATGTTGCCAGCGAACAAGTGCTTCAAATCCAGCAATTTTACCAGTGGAAAGCCGAACAATTGGTTGATAATAAATTATAAATTCTTGACGTTCGACAGCACGACGTAAATCATTTTCTAAGTCTAAAAGTTCGATTGCTTGTTTATGCATATCTGGATCGAAAAGATGATATCTTGCCCTTCCTAATGACTTCGCACGATACATTGCTGTGTCAGCATCTCTAAGTAAATATTCGGGTTTTTCGTAACTGGAACTACCCCAACTAATGCCGATGCTGGCATTCATAAATACTTCATATCGGGATAATTTAAATGCTAGTGATAGTTTTTGTAAAATCCTTTCGGCAACATCGACTGCCATTTCAATACCCGTAATATTTTCGAGGAGAATGGCAAATTCATCACCACCGAATCTTGCTAATGTATCAAAAGGACTCAAAGATAATTGAATGCGACGTGCGATCGCAACCAATAATTCATCTCCAACAAAATGTCCCAGGGAGTCATTGACAACTTTGAAGCGATCGCAATCTAAAAATAATACGGCAAACTGATAGTTACAATCTTGTTTGGCACGGTTGAGGGATTTTTCTAACTGTCGAATAAATAAAACACGATTTGACAAACCAGTCAGGGAATCATGTAAAGCAATATCGAGTAGCTTACTTTGTAATTCCCGTCGAGAAGCCATTTCGATTTGGAGTTTAGATAGAGTTTCCTCCAATTCCTGAGTTCTTTTTTTTACTCGTTGTTCGAGTTCTGTATTCAAATTTAAAATTTCTAAACGAGTGTCACGTAAAGCAATTTGATTTTGGACTCTGATCAAAACTTCTTCAAATTCAAACGGTTTTGTGATGTAATCCACTCCTCCAGCTTGAAAAGCTTTAACCTTATCAAAAACATCATCCAAAGCACTCACAAATATAACTGGAATATCCGCAGTATTATCCCAATCCTTCAAACGACGACAGACTTCATAACCGTCGATTTCTGGCATCATAATATCCAGCAAAATTAAATCTGGTAAAACTGTTTGGCAAGCAGTTAAAGCCATTTGCCAATTTAATGCCTTGCGAACGTTATATCCTTCTCTAATTAAGATTGCAGATAAAACCCGCAGATTATCTGCGGTATCGTCAATAATCAAAATATCTTTCTTATTTTTAGTAGTTAATTTTAATTCAATCCCATCTATATCCATCTGATTTAAATTGACTACAGATAAATTATTCTTTTAAACTGTCTCGCTAAATAAATTTTCCAATCCAAGTTCTAACAAGTCAGTGTGACTCACTTCTTTACTCATCTAGTACCTTCCCATGTAAAGTTTTTCCAGGGTTTAACCTCGCTAAATAGTTGTCAGCAGTCTCAATCCAACAAATACCTAGATTTTGCAATGTTTTCTCTGACTGATGTATTCTACAAGTTTATAGAATAT
>NZ_NTFS01000110.1:12629-16451 GCF_002289455.1 Brunnivagina elsteri CCALA 953 | reverse complement strand
AGTAGCGCGTACGTTCCACCCTGCGGGTAGACGCGCAAGCGGCTTCTGTTAAGTAGCAAGCTACAGAATGACCGAAGGGCATTTCTTTCTGTGGAGTTCTCTTACTGTATTTGACTATTAACAAAACACAAATTTAAGCAAAATCATAACTTAATTTTGTCTCGAATATGGTCAGGGCAAACAGCCGTTTGCCCCTACTGTAGCCATATATATCAAAATCAACACTCGCAATAACAGAGCATGTTTTTATATACTTGAGGCAGCATAATACTTAGGTCATTTCCCGATATCGTTGTTGAATATCCTCAATCCCGTACACTGCTTCAAACTTCAATTTTTGCGACTGGTAAAACTCCGCTCCTCCTTGTTTGCGGTCTACTAGTGAAATTACTTTCTCAACTGTATAACCTGCATCTCGCAATCTCTCTACAGCTTTCATCGCAGATTTTCCGGTGGTGACAACATCCTCAAGTACCACGACGTTTGCGGCTTTTACTAAAATCGGTCCTTCTATGTATGCTTGTGTACCATGACC
Organism: Brunnivagina elsteri CCALA 953; assembly: GCF_002289455.1. GTDB lineage: Bacteria > Cyanobacteriota > Cyanobacteriia > Cyanobacteriales > Nostocaceae > Brunnivagina > Brunnivagina elsteri. The sequence continues at coordinate 15,916 of NZ_NTFS01000110.1, read as the reverse complement.
TTTTGCCTCTTTACGAATAATCAATGCTGGTATCGGTCGATTTTCATAAGCGGAGACAACACTTACAGCACTTACAATTGGGTCTGCACCCAATGTTAACCCGGCTACAGCGTGGGTATTTGCTGGTAACATGGCTAAAAGTAAGCGACCTGTTGCTAATGCACCTTGGGGGTGAAGGGTGACTGGTTTACAGTTGATATAGTATTTACTAGGTTCTCCAGAGGAAAGGACAAAATCTCCTTCCTTGTACGCTTCTTGGCAAAGTAAATCTAATAACTTGTTGCGTAGAGTATTTATGTCGGTATTTGCAGCCCAAATTTCAGGTTGCGGGAGAATTTCAGCAGGATAACTCATTACAGATAGAAAAAAATTGTGCTACACCATTGATTGAACTCGCTTGAGTTCCCTTCCTTAAGCATAAGTTAATATGCGATCGCAAAGTAGAAAAAGTAGAGGAGTAATTATTATGGGTTTAAATTTTAGAGCAATGGCTGGTCTTTTGATACTGGCTGCTGCTAGTTTACCATCGGTTGCTGTGGCACAAGACACTGTTCCTAATTATGAGACAGCTAGTGAAGTTCTTGAAAGGGCTTTTTTCAAAAATAGTCCTGATTATTACCGAAATCAGGGGTTTAAGCGTGACGTTGATTTGATTTTAGGACCAGGTTCATTGTTCCGCAACTCTTTTCCAGAAAAGGAAATTGAAAGGGATGCTGATTTGGTAAATAAGGTTTACCGCGATGTCATTATGCAGCAGGCAATGAATGACCCCTACATGAGAACTCCTGATTTACCCAATCCTTACAATACATCATTAATGATGTCTCCACGACTAAACCAAAATAAACTCAAAAGTGGTACTGAGTTCCGTTTTGATGCAATGCCATCAAGATAAAAAAATATAGAGACGCGATATATTCCGTCTCTATTTTACTTAGAATCCAGGGTACAGGAGTTGAACCTGTCTGGTACGAATTATGAGTTCGTTGCCTAAACCGATCGGCCAACCCTGGTTAAAATTTGATTTTCAATGTACATTTCATATCTTAGCGTGCGATCGCAATTTTGTGTACTGTCTCACTGAAGAATATTTCAATACTATGCCAGTTCTAAGCTCCCATCCCCGAATACCGCTTCAAACCCGCACGCCATAATATCCTATTTAAACCCAAAAATAACAACGTCCAACCCACAATCATCGAAAATCCCCTCCAAATATCGGTTTCTAACCCCACCAAAAGACTGACGGGGAAATTAATTAAATAAGGAAAAGGTGTACATAAGACTGCTGCACGTACAGATTCGGGAAATACCTCTAATGGGGCAATTAACCCCGATAAAAACAAATAAAATAGAAACCAAAAATTTTCCAAAGCACTTGCCCGCTCTGTCCAAAATGCAAACATGGCAAATGTATATTGGATGGTAAAGCGGAGAATAAACGCAAGTAATACTGCTGGGACGAAAAGCAAGATTTGCGATAAACTAGGAACCCAAAAAGCCTGGGGGTAAAGTATAAAAAATAACACTATCAACAATAGCATGAAAGGCATACGAGCGCCACGTTCGGCGACATGGGAAGCAAAATGATGCCAACCGGGGTCTAAAGGCTGTAATAATCGAGGTGAAAGCTTACCTTCTACGACTTCCCGTTCAAATTCCCAAATCACCCACACAACCGTAAATTGCTGTACCAGAAACACAGCAATAAAATACCGGGCAAAATCCTGAGATGACAATCCAAATTGTCCCCCTTGTGCTGCTTGAGTCCATGCTCCCATTAAAATGATTGGTAGGGAACCTGATAAAACCCACAAAATCAATTCAGCACGATACTCCACCATGTAAGCGTAATTCACGGATAATAGTGTTTTTACTTTCTTCCAAATCATCATTATTTTATTGGATACAGATACTTAATACAGATACTTAATACAGAGAGACGTGATATATCTCGTCTCTACATCTACAGGGTTTCAGACTTACTGTGACTGTTAAGAAAATTAAACAACTCCTGCCTCAAATACTCTACCAATAACTTCTTCAACTGGTGGTTCAGTGACTGTTAAATCTAACACTTCCAAATCTGATAAAATCCGGGAAACTGTGCGGGTTAGCTTCTCCTGTTCGACAATAAAGCAAACCGATCGTCCTTCAACATGCTTGACATTTCCATAAAACTTTAACTTTTCTGTGGAGACTGGTTGTGCTAATTCTAAGTGAATCTCTCGATACGGTGCAAAGCGCTCTAACAAACCATTCAGACTACCATCGTATATCAAAGTACCTTGGTGAATCATTAAAACGCGATCGCACAAGGCTGTAATATCAGCCATGTAGTGACTAGTCAAAAGTATGGTTGCTCCATAGCGCCGATTATACTCGCGTAAAAACTCGCGTACACTTACTTGTGCATTCACATCCAATCCTAAAGTTGGTTCATCGAGGAATAGTACTTGGGGATGGTGTAACAATGCTGCCAGTAACTCAGCTTTCATCCGTTCACCTAATGATAACTTCCGCACGGGTTGGACAAGCTTTCCATCTAATGAGAGCATTTCCGTTAATTCTCCTACCCTTTCCCAAAATTCGCGATCGCTAATTCCATAAACAGCAGCGTTAATTTTCAGCGAATCTAGTGCGGGTAAATCCCAAATCAATTGTTGTTTTTGTCCCATTACCAGGGTAATTTTTTGCAAGAAGCTCTCTTGTCGTCGTACTGGAACATGTCCTGCAACTCTCACATTCCCGCTTGTGGGATGAATTAAACCTGTGAGCATTTTCAGTGTAGTTGTTTTACCAGCACCATTTGCTCCCAAAAAGCCAACAACTTCACCGGGGGCAATTTCAAACGAGACATCTTGAACGGCTCGAATTTGACGGTAAGTACGTCGGAAAAAATGGGATATTGTGCCTCGAAGACCAGGTTCTTTGACTGCGACGGGGTATGATTTGCTCAGGTTTTGAGCAATGATTATAGACATAGATTTGTCTTTTGGTAATGCACAAGCAAAATTGGAATTCTTTGGTAATACTAATATATTATTGGGGATTATTGATAGATATAGACAAATAATGTTTTAAAAATTCCTCAACCACGGCAAAAATTATAGATGCTTCCTTCGTTGACTCATGACAATTTTACTATTTGTCATTCATTCCTCAGATTCGGGGTTTTGTCATTCTGACGAAGGAAGAATCTCAGGTTACTGCGATTCCTACGGATAGCTGAACGCGATCGCATTTGTGGTACTTATTGAGATGCTTCGTTCCTCAGCATGACATTT
>NZ_NTFS01000110.1:4230-12550 GCF_002289455.1 Brunnivagina elsteri CCALA 953 | reverse complement strand
TATTGAGATGCTTCGTTCCTCAGCATGACATTTAGGGGTTTGTCGTTTGTGGTACTTATTGAGATGCTTTGTTCCTCAGCATGACATTTGGGGGTTTGTCATTCTGACGAAGGAAGAATCTAAAGTTACGATCGCAGTCTAAAAATATGAATAATTATTTTGTTTACATTATGACGAATCACTCAAAAACACTTTATACGGGTATAACTAATGATTTAAATCGACGTGTTTACGAACACAAACAAAAGCTAGTTCCTGGTTTTACCCAAAAATATAATATTACTAAGTTAGTTTATTTTGAAGAAACTTCGGATGTAAATGATGCTATTGCCAGGGAAAAGCAAATAAAAGGTTGGTTGCGTGAAAAGAAAATTGTTTTGATTGAGTCGATGAATTCTGAATGGAAGGATTTAAGTGCTGGTTGGTATGATTGAGATGCAACATACGTCAGCATGACAGTTTACTGTTTGTCATTGCATAACAGTTTACTATTTGTCATTCTGACGAAGGAAGAATCCCATGTTACAAGCGTAGTCAAATTTGTTTCTTTTGCAGCACCAATATGCAAAAATCATACCTTTATTTCTTTATTTTGTATGGCGCTTCGCCTTCTCGTAGAATAGCACGTACGTTGCACACTGTGGGTAGACGCGCAAGCGGCTTCTGTTAAGTAGCAAGCTACAGAATGATATGATTTAGAGCCAATTTTGCAGCACCTAACATTCCGGCTGTGTTACCTAACTCTGCTGGCAATATTTCTAAACCCAGACGAGATGTAATAAAAACCCTTTGTTCAATTTCAGCTTTGGTTGCTGGTAAGAAAAACTTCGCACTTCCACTAACACCACCACCAAGTAAAATCGCTTCTGGCGTAAGTACGTAAATCAAGCTAGTTAAACCAATACCTAAATCTCGACCGTAATCTTGCCAAAATTTTAACGCTTCCACATCACCCTTCTCTGCCAAAGCTCCTAATTCCCCAGGTTCCTTACCAGTCATTCTGCGAATCGCTCGAATTGAGGTAGATTGTTCCAAAGAACCATTGTTGCCACTATTACATTCATGCCCATCTGGGTACAAAGAAATTAATCCCAACTCCCCAGCAGCACCGTGGTGTCCAATAAATAATTTACCGTCAATAAAAATTGCTCCACCAACACCTGTTCCCAAGGTGAGCAGAATAAAATTCTTAAACCGACTACCAACACCCAACCAAGCCTCTCCTAAACCCGCACAGTTGGCATCGTTAGCGAGAATAGTTGGTTTACCTGTCTGCGCTTCCAACCATTCCGCTAAGGGAACATCACGCCATCCTGGTAGATTAATTGAAACCAGAGCAATTCGTCCCTCTGGATCGGATGGTCCAGGCATTCCCACACCGATCGCAACAGTGGTATTCTGGGGATCGAGTAATGCGATCGCACTTACCAACACATCTAAAACAGCTTCAGGCATGGCAGGTTGGGGAGTCGCTACTGTCAAAGAATCTACACAAGTTCCATCTACAGTGAATTTCCCCAACTTGATTGCTGTTCCCCCCAAATCAATACCTATTACTTCGATCATCGGTTAATTTTTAATAGCTAATGGTTAATAGGTAATTTGGGCACTGGGAATTGGTCAATTAGTAAAGGAGAAATTATCCTCACTTCCGACTTTCTAGTTCCTCTTTACTGACAGTCTTAGCAGTTACATAAGTTACAGATACAGGACGCACAACCATTTGTCCGTGGAAGGATGTTACAGGTGTGCCTCTGAGAATACCCGTAAGTGCCACGGAAAGCATAAATCCACCAGCCGCAGCTCCAATTAAAAAAAACTTGTCTTTCACACAAAACTCTCTGTTACAAATACAACAAATAATGCTAACTCATAAAAAGTAAATCATGGGAAGTCGGGAATGGGGAATATCACAACATACTGCAAACGGCTTAAAACCTGATTTAATATAGAACCCCACCCTAACCCTCCCCTTATTAAGGGGAGGGAACTATATATTAGACATCGACCGAATTTAATTATGCATTCCCCAGAGCCCTTGTAGAGACGTAGCAATGCTACGTCTCTACATCTTTTCCGGAGATGTCTATTTTATTTCCCCCCTTGAAAAGGGGGGTTAGGGGGGATTATTCCGAGATATCAGAGGAAAATCAGAATTCCCTGTACACAGAGTTTTTAACCGTTTTTAGAGTGTGATTTATCCCTAGTGTCTTATTCCCGAATCTGTTTCCGCAAACGGGGATTGACAAATTCGTTTAACCCTTCACCAAATAGGGATAACCCGACAACCAGAAGAGTCATAGCCAAACCAGGAAATAAAGCTGTCCACCAAATTCCCGTTGGTAGAGCTTCTAAAGCTTGCCTCAAGTCGTGTCCCCATTCCGCGACTTCTTCAGGAAGTCCCAAACCCAAGAAACCCAAACCACCTAATACTAGAATCGCATCGGCAGCGTTGAGGGTAAAGAGTACGGGCACACTTTGAATGACATTAAAAAATAAATACTTAGATAATACCTGCCAAGTATTTGCTCCCATTGCTTGAGCAGCTTCGATAAATACTTCTGTTTTGACGCTGACTGTGTGGTTACGGACAACGCGATAATATTGGGGAATATAGGCAATACTAATTGCGATCGCAGCATTTAATATTCCTCTTCCCACGACAAAAGCTAGTGTCACCGATAGCAACATACCGGGTAAAGTGTAGATGCTATCCATAATAAATAGTAGGATTTTATCGAGTCTGCCACCGACATAACCACTTAGCATTCCCAATGGTACACCGATAAACATGCTCAATGAGGTTGCGAGTAGTACCACTAGTAAAGCTGCTTGTACTCCAAATAAAGTCCGGGAAAATACGTCATATCCTAAACGACTCGTACCGAACCAATGTTTCAAGGAAGGTGGTTGGTGAATTGGATTTGCGATCGCGTCTGAGGGATTTTGGATTAATCCTAATGCCTGAAACACTGGGGCAAAAAAGGCGATAAATACGAAGAATAGGGTTAATATCACCCCAATTGACATCAGTTTTTGGGTGAGACTCGATGTTTTTGGCAGCGAAAGTTTACTAACAGCCATATATTAATACTCATATTTGATTGGTGATAACCAAGTTGGATAGGAGTTTACCATATAAGGGAATATTCTCAGTATATTTATGGGAAAATATGGTCAGAGTAAACCGCCAAGACACGGAGAACGCCAAGGAAGAGAAATAAAGGTGTTATTTATCTGAATAGTTTCTGCCTCGCCATTTTTTCGGCTTTTGCAATGCTGATAAGATGATTCGCAACACTGCTAGGGTATCAGCGAATGGTGAGAGCCAGAATAGGAATTTACCTCGTGTTTGGCTGAAGTCGTAGGATGGTGCGATCGCAAATAACATCCCGAAGCGAATGATTAACAAAAATACGTTCAATCCCAGTATGATGAGGGAAAAAGGGGAATATGAGGGGGAAAGGTAAATGAAGCTCAAAATAATTGGTAGGGGTAATGCTTGTACTAAGGTTAATAGGCAAATATCACCCCAAGTTTGAGTTGGGGATGAAGCGTCTTTTAAGTCTAAACTACGTCCCCATTCGTTCCAAGTTTCTATTGCTCCTTCGTACATCCTGACTTTGAAGACTTTTGCCCCATCTAAAAACCCAACTTTAAACCCGGATGCGGCAATATTTCGCGCTAAGGTTACGTCGTCACAAAATGAACTACTTGCTGTTGTGTATCCTCCGATAGATTCTAAGACGGAACGACGACACAAGAAGCATTGCCCATTTGCCATGACTCGCTCTGAATTACTTGTATCTACTCCCGCAGGGTCAAATCTATACAGTAATGTCATTAATAAAGCTGGCTGTAACCAAGATTCACCGGGATATTTGAGAATAAATTGTGGCGATAGGGAAACTAAATCATAACCTTGGGAAATGGCTGTTTTAACTAAACCTGCAATTAAACCGGGATGGGGTACAGTATCGGCATCCATCCCCAAAAACCACTCGCTAGCTGGGGATATATGCATCCATCCGGAATGTAATGCCCACGGACGACCAACCCAACCCGCAGGCAAGGGATCATCGGTGATGACGCGAAATCGAGGGTCTTTTTCTTGTGCGGTTTTTACTAATTCTGGTGTGCCATCGACTGAGTTACTATCAACGACAATTACTTCTCGCAACTCGTAACTTTGTTTACTCAATCCTGCAAGTAATGGGCTAATGCGTTCCGCTTCGTTGAGAGTGGGAACAACAACGCTAACACTACCTAGTATGTCGAGTGTAGCTGATTGGGGTTGAATGGGGGTAAGTCGGCTTGCTCCTTTGAGGAGACGGGAAAGTAAGATGGCAACTGCTGGTATTTGAATTAAAAGAAGAATCAGGGGCATCGGGGAATGGGGCAATGGGCATGGGACAATGGGCATCGGGCATGGGGCAAATTAATTGGTTCAAACTCTAATACCCCATGTCCAATTCCTAATTTCTACTTTGCTGCAACTTCAATGGTTGCTGCTGAGATGACGGGGGTATCTGTGTTTATGGCTTTCCACCACAAAAACAGGGATGGAATTACTCCACCAAAAAAGCCGAAGCATACGGGAATTAAATAACCAGCACCTAAGCTTAATCCGGCTGCAAAGGCGAAGTTGCTTAAGTAAACAATCATTGGGACATTAAGTTGCGATCGCTCTAATTTAACTGGGTCATTTCGCCACATAAATGCTGCTACTGTCATAAACAATGCACTCGTCCCAAACCAACCTGCATAATTTTGATAAGGTGTACCAAAAAATGCACCAGGTTGTTCCCAATACCAGAAAGGTAAGGATGTTTGACTCATTGCTGGTTCCAGGGCAAAATCCCAACAGGTAAATAATATTGCACCCAATGCGATCGCTCCTACTTGACGCAGAAAACTGGGATTTTTTGCCACTCCAAGCCCTGCACGAGCAAGTAAATAAGCTGATAATCCGACATAAAACCAAGATAGGGGTATGGTAAAGGGCACAAGTCCAGCAATCTTATATCCCAAGCCATTCAGGTAACTGTAGTCTCCAAAGGGCAATCCTGTGCTGGTTCCAAGTAATTCACTACCTACTGATATTAATACTGCTGGAACCATAAAACCCAGCCAAGTCCGCAATCCTAAGGTTCTAAAAGCGAAAATCGATACGGCTATTGTTCCTAAAACAATATCGACCACACCTCCATCAGCCATACTGACTTGGATAGCTTTTTCTCCAATTTCCCCAAAACTTAACAATTTCTCTGCGTGGGGTATCACTAGCAAAATCCCTGCTAGTCCAAAAGCCTTTGCCAGTATATGACCAGTTAGGCATACACGCTCGGCAATTACAAGCTGCTTCATGATAGTCCTTATCAATATAATTCGCGGCTATTTAAGTATTTATAAACAGCGCTGTTAACAGTTTACAAATGTTTATGAAAATTTTTAACTAGTTATTCGGAAAATTCTGAGTTATTTTGTCAAAATGATTGTAATGCGCTAAGTTGCAATTTTGTGGTAAGTAAGTGATTTTGGTGCTACGGTGAACGGTTTTTCCTCAGTGAGGCTCAATCTTCCAGTATACAGACATAGCACTTCTCGTTTGGATAAAATACCAATTAGGACAAACAACCTTTTTGGTACGTCAGTGTAGCGAAGAGCGATCGCAGACTGTATTTAACTAAGCTGAGAATCGTTATAGATTTTTTGGCAAAAAAAACAAATAGTTCCAGTGAGTATGAGTAAAACCATCCCATGTCAATAATTAGAGAAATTCCTTGGGTTTCCTTAACATTAGCCTTACTCACCTATTCCAGTTTAGGCTGGGTGATATCGTCCGCGAATATAACCCCGATTGGCTGGGTTGGGGTTGCGATCGCAATATTAATATTAGTGGGAATCCTGACAATCCCTGGAATTAAGTTCGCTCAATATTCCAATTATTTATTCAAATCCAATACCCGCACTTTTGTAGTCACAGTTTTTGCTGCTTTTTCGCTATTTTTGATGATTGCCTGGTTTCGGCTATTTCTCGATACTTTAGTCGTGATAGCAGCGACTATATTAGTCCGAATCGATTTTCAAGCTGCTGGTTTGCGTCAAGTATACGGTTTTGCCACTCTATCGTTTATTTCCCTGTTGGGGTTAGCTATAGGTGCTTTGATTCATGGGTTAATGAAGTTGCCCACTTCCTAGTAAAAAGATTGTTGAATGGGAATCTCAACAATAAATTCTGCTCCCATTCCTACCTGTGAATGGCATAGTAGCCTGCCGTGATGTTTTTCGGTGATAATTTGATAGCTGATGGATAATCCCAAACCAGTACCCTTGCCGACTGGTTTTGTGGTAAAAAAGGGGTCAAATAAACGCGATCGCACTGCTTCAGGAATACCAAGTCCATTGTCGGCAATATGTATGGCAATCCATTTGTCTTCAATGACACTCGTCCAAATCTTGATAATGGGTTGGGAATGCTGTTGAGATTCGTTCAAAGCATCAATGGCATTAGCTAAAAGATTCATAAATACCTGGTTGATTTGACTGGGATAACATTCAACTAATGGTAGTTGTCCGTAATCTCTAATTACTTGAATTTCTGGGAGATTTCCAGTTGTTTTCAGTCGGTATTTGAGGATAAGTAAAGTACTGTCAATGCCCTGATGGATATCGACTGCTTTAAATTCAGCTTCATCAAGACGGGAAAAATTGCGGAGCGAGGAAACAATTTCGCTGATTCGCTGAGTACCCGTTAACATCGATTTTAACAGTTCACCTAAATCTTGGGCAATGAAGTCAAAATCTATTTCCTCAAGGAAATTTTGAATCTCCTCATGGGGATTTGGTTCGTATTTCTGGTAAAGTTGAACTAATTATAAAAAATTTTGGGCGTATTCGCTGGCATGAGTCAAATTACCATGAATAAAACTGACTGGATTATTGATTTCGTGGGCAATACCCGCTACCATCATTCCCAGACTTGACATTTTTTCTGTTTGAATGAGTTGAGTTTGGGTTTGTTGTAACTTTTTTAAGGTTTGCTCCGACTCCTCAGTTCTTGTTTGGGCGATCGCAACTAAATTATCCTTATCAAGTAATGCCTTTTCCAGTTGTGCTTGTCGCTGAGTCAAATCTTCTGTCAATTGACTTTTAGCTTGTAAAAGAAATAAAAAATCGGCAACTGGATCGTGTAGAGCAAAATCTTTAAGCTTCATCCCTAAGCTGGCAAGTTTGGCAATATCTGTGACAATGGGAGAACCGATAAAAAATACAATCTCCTGCTCTTCAACATAAATCATCTGTCCTTTTAACGACATTTCATTGTGCAAAGACTCCAGCAAAAAAAGACTGTGAGACTTACGAACAATTTCGTCAAGTTCGATCCGAATATTAGGACGTTTAATTATAAAGTGTTGTTCGAGCAAATTTCCCAATAAATTCGGTATCAGACGCTGTAGCACTTCTCCAACCTGAATTATCTCGCGATCGCGATTAAATCCAAAGTGGAATGGAAATACCTTGGTAAACTGATGGGGAGGTAAGTTAAAGGCAGGAGGTTGTGTCATTTACTAATTCCTTTTGTAGCGAACTTCAAAGCGATCGCAATCGGAACCCTCATCTTTGCTCGCTCGTTGAGTTACTTCGACACTGGTATTAAAACGCTCCCCTAAACCTTCAATTAACCCTACAACCATGGGAGCTAACCCTTCACGATGGGAATGGTAATCTAAAGTTAATGTTTCTTCGTCTATTTGTTCTGATTCAAAAGACGGTGGTTGCAGTTGTGGGAAGCTTACTCCAACACGAGCATGGAGTTGATCGAGGTTTTGCAGAAATTCTGGAAGGGTATCTCCACTCATCTCCATCAATTCGCCATAGCCTCCCTCTGACGTGAATTTTACCCAAAATTCCCCAAAAGCACGCATAATATCGGCAGATGGTAAATCTAACACATGGCTAGCTGCTTTTACCAGTCGATGGGTCACATCATCAGGATAAGCTTCCATACTGGTAAATGCATTAACTTCTATTTCAGCCTTGCTTTTGATTTTTTGCCAGGTTTCTTCACCAAAGCGATCGCAAACCATCTGTTCAATTGCTTTATTTACTAGTCCATACATAGGCTTTAAACTATAGTCGTGTTATATCTATGTTTCCCGAATTTTTATATTTCTAACAAAACTTATAAAAATAATACCAATTTCAAAACACCTCAAAAATCAACTCCTTTCATACTGACGAAGGAAGCATCTCAAAAATCAACTTCTGTCATGCTGACAAAGGAAGCATCTCAAAAATCAACTTCTGTCATGCTGAC
>NZ_NTFS01000110.1:0-4130 GCF_002289455.1 Brunnivagina elsteri CCALA 953 | reverse complement strand
TCATGCTGACGAAGGAAGCATCTCAAAAATCAACTTCTGTCATACTGACGAAGGAAGCATCTCAAAAATCAACTTCTTTCATACTGACGAAGGAAGCATCTCAAAAATCAACTCCTTTCATACTGACGAAGGAAGCATCTCAAAAATCAACTTCTGTCATACTGACGAAGGAAGCATCTCAAAAATCAACTCCTTTCATACTGACAAAGGAAGCATCTCAAAAACCAACTTCTGTCATGCTGACGAAGGAAGCATCTCAAAAACCAACTTCTGTCATGCTGACGAAGGAAGCATCTCAAAAATAAAGCCCTAACCAATTTTCACTCTAATCAAAAAAGCCCGACTGTTAGGTATGAGTCAGGCTTCTAAAATAATGTATCGAAATTGGGTAATTAAATTAACAAGCAGCTACTTCAGCAGGATAAACGCTGACTTTCTTGCGACTCTTGCCCTTTCTTTCAAAAGTGACAACACCATCAACCAAAGAGAATAAAGTATCATCTTTACCGATACCAACATTGTTGCCGGGATGGAATTTGGTTCCCCGTTGACGAACCAAAATATGACCAGCGCGAACTACTTGACCACCAAAACGTTTGACACCAAGTCGCTGTGCATTAGAATCTCTTCCGTTCCTAGTACTACCAGTACCCTTCTTACTTGCCATGATGTCCTCGTTTTTCTAGTTTATCTATCTTTTGTGTGATACTTTAAACGGTTTAAAATTTGACCTAATATAAAACCCCTCTCCCAACCTCTTCCCACAGGGAGAGAGGCTTAAGAAATTGGATTTATGTACTAAAAAGTCCATTTTCTAACCGTTTTTAGTATAATTTATGTCTAAGAATCCAGAATAACGAAGCTAGAATCATTCCTATTTCTCTTGACTTCTAAATCCTGAATTCCCAAAATTATTCTTCAGCGCTAGTTGCTTCCGCGATTTCAGGTACTTCAACCTCAACAATTGCAGGTGCTTCAGCAATTACCGACCCATTCATGCTAATAGAATTAATCATCAGTCGGGTAACTTCTTGACGATGCCCGCGTTTTTTGCGGGTTTTCTTCTTCGGTTTCATTTTGTAGACTAGAACTTTGCGATCGCGAAAATGTCGCATTATAGTTCCTTCAACAGTCGCACCAGCTACAATGGGTTGTCCAATTGACACTTCACCGTTGTGCTGCACGAATAAAACAGCATCAATAGTAATTTGCTCTTCGGGTTCAATGTGAAGCAGTTCGATGTCGTAAAAACGACCTGGCTCGACTCGTATCTGCTTGCCACCAGTTTCAATAATTGCGTAGGTCATAAATTAAATTGTCCTTGAGGTTGCCGTACAGGTAGCTGGTTCAACAAAAAAAACTTCTGCCTACCAGCTTTTGCAGTATGTCTACCTGTTCCGAGCGGAAAATTAGACAGACAATCTCTCATAATATTTTGTAAAGGAATTCATGTCAATTAATTGGCGAGAAATACTCTCTAAACAATTTTTTTAACGGTTCTGGAATATTTTTTTGCTATGTTCGCGTAATTCTTCTGATTAGGGCTGTAATTATATATGACACAGAACAGCACCAAACACTCTGAGCAGTCTTATAGAGATTGCTCGGATTTTTTTATTTAGGCATGAGACATGCGACTTTAGTTATATGGTTTTACATAGTCGTCAATAGACTTTTATCTTTACCAGTGAATAAAACATAGAAGTGATAAATAAGTAGTAGCACCAAATTAATCATACTTCCGAAAACGTCAGTCCCTTGCGTAAGCGGAGCGGCTACCTTACGTCGCAATAACAATATATATTTAGGGCTTGCTTGCGTGATTTTTGAGCCAACTAAAAAATATTGTTCTAAGTGGATGACGTTCATTAGTTACATTAGATACAACAAAATAGTCCAAAATCCTAGTATTTTATATTTAAAATACTACAATAATCAATTGTTGTTGACTTTAAGTATCGTACCGATCTCATTAAAAAATCACAATTTTAGCAATCATGTTTATCATTCAAAAAATATCTAAATTACTTTGTCTGTCATCTTTAACTTTTGAATGTGATGTAGTAAACACACCTTATATTGGGAAGAGTAATTTCCAGATTTGGTAAATTATCTCGGTTTTAGTCAAAGTTTTGAAATAAGATAATTAACTACTCACGAATTATTCTAAAAACCTTATTAACACATTTTGCTTTTGTCTGATTTGGTTTCCAATCGGGAGGAGCAAATGCATAACAAAAGCGTTTCTGCCAAGAGTCAGTCGCAATAATATCTTTGAAAATCTCTATCCATTCATGTAAAGCAATTTTAAGTGGATTGCTAGATTTAATCGGATGAGTTAACCCATAAATTGGTGGGTTTGATGCATTCTCAGAGCTAAAAGTACCAAACAAGCGATCGAAAATAATTAAGACACCTCCATAATTGCGATCGATATATTCAGAATTGGATGCATGATGAACTCGATGGTGGGAAGGAGTATTAAAAACCCATTCCAAAATACCTAGCTTGGGGATTAATTCGGTATGAATCCAAAACTGATAGAGTAGATTTAGTGAAAGCGCGATCGCTATCGTCAACGGATCAAAGCCTAGCCAAGCTAGTGGCATAAAAAATATAGCACTACCGGATATTCCTCCTGTCCATCCCAAACGGTAAGCGGCTGAAAGATTAAAATGTTCAGGTGAGTGGTGAACGAGATGACTAGCCCAAAACCAACGAATACGGTGGGATGCACGATGAAACCAGTAGTAGGCAAATTCGAGACCAAGAAAAAGTAATGCAACATTCCACCAATGGTTGAGGGACATCGTAAAGATGCGATGGTTCCAAGCAAATATTAAAAAGCCAGCAGTGGGAATCATTTGCGCGATGTGATGTCCGATGGCAATTAGAAATGAAATAAAACTCTCTTTCCAAGGATATTTTTGTTTTTTCCATCCTACAATTACAATTATTTCTGTGAAAATTAGAATTAAGAAGAAAGGAATAAATTTTAGAANAATTATCGTAATTCATGTATTTTTCATTTAAAGTTGGATTTTGGGATGAAATAGTAGCAGTAGAATTTCATGCTAAGTTTCTACTGCTGATATCACTGATAATTGATTTGAAGTTCTCAAATTACTTGCGTGGATTTGTAAAACTGCGAGAACCGGAAGGTGTAGTAACTGCTGTCGTACCATTTCCAGTGGTTGTACTGTAGGTATTACCGTTTACAGTTGTGGTATTTTGACCGCTATATCCAGAGGTTTGGTTATAACTAGCACTACCATTGGTGGTTCCGGTATATGTGTTACCATTCTTAGTCGTTGCTGTTCCGCTACCGTTATAGCTACCGCTTCCTTGACCGTTGGTTTTGAATTTAAACTGTCCGCTAGCGCTACCACCGTTAACACCCATAACTGTCCCGTTTCCAGAACCAACGTAACCACCTTGGGGATTTGGGACTACAGCACCAGTTCCACTTGCGGTGCTACCTCTGCGACCTGTAACTTGTCCGGCAGAAGCGGGTAAGCTAGTTGTGATGAGAACTAATCCAAGGAAGGAAATACTGAGTAAAGATTTCATGATTTTTACCTTTGTTAAATTTATTGGTTGATTTTTTTGTTGAATTGCGAGTGAATTAATTGCCTTGCTGTTGAAGCGACCACAAATTTTGCATTACCTGCCGTTTTTGTTGGGAGGTTAATGTTTTGTTAATTTGAGTTTTTTTCGCTTGCAAAATGGCACGTATCTGCTTTTGTTGTTGGGTAGAAGGATTCACGGATAATACGGCAACCCTTACCCCTTTACCTTCTGCTAATGCTGTCTGGAATTGTGTTTTCTGTTCTTCTGTGAGAACATTGGCAACTTCTGGGAGGGTTTGCTGACTTAACTGTTGTAGTTGGGTTTGCTGTTCTTGGGTTAGTGAAACTCCCGATAGAGCAGGAAACATCTGGGTTAGAGGTGTGGTTTGGGCTTGAACAACTGTTGTTGTGGTCAATACCATTGCACTTGTCAACATTGAAACTAGCTTACTTTTCATCTTGCGTTTCCTTGGCTGTTTCGATGGGGTACATCCCAGTTTTTATTCTTCCAAGAAAGATAAATAAATCATGAGAAAGTAAAGGGAAATTAAACGCGAACGC